>NZ_JBNCAQ010000032.1:0-94305 GCF_049808595.1 Streptomyces aurantiaciflavus
AGTGGTCGGCTCCGGAAGTTATTCGGGGGTTGACGCGACGGTTGTTTACGTATACCGAGGTGCTCAGGTGTACAGACCCTGCAGGGGTGTGATGACTATGGTCTCAGCGGGGTAGCCCCAGCTCACCCGCGCGCAGCCCGGCCTGGAAGCGGGAGTTGGCCTCTAGCTTGACCATCAGTTCGGCCACGCGCCGCCGGTAGGTGCGTAGCGAAAGGCCGAGCTGTTTGGCGGCTGATTCGTCGGTGAGTCCCGAACCGAGGGCTTTGAGGATCACGCGGCCGTCAGCATCGAGGTGGGGGATGTTCTTCCGCAGATACGTGTCGGGACCGACGGCGGTGTCCCAGATCGCTTGGAACAGCGAGTGGACGCCGTCGACCAGGATCTGCGACGTCGTCACGGTGTATTCGCGGCCGGTAGGGGTCTCTGCGCCGGCGAGGATCATCACCCGCCGGTCGATGATGATGGTCTCGTGCGGCAGTCGCGAGCCGCTGATCCGGACGAGAGCTCCTTTGTTCTGCACCAGCCGTAGATGCGCGCGGGCCTCCTCGTCAGCGAGCGCGACCGGGCTGAGCAGCTTGCGAGGGATGAAGTCCGGGGAGTGCGCAGCGCGCATCCGGTTGCGGATCGCGGCCCTGGCCTGTGGCTGCGAGAAGGTCTTGAGGTCTCGGGCGGCGCACAGGAACTCGGCCTGCGCGGACTCGAAGAGATGGCCGGCACGCTCGATCAGCTCTGTGTCCCCTCGGACGGAGAACACCTGCTCGTTCCGCATACCTCAAGTCTGGCAGCAAGCTGCCACAAGCTCGCAGGGACGTCATGGCGGTGGACACCATAAGCCTTATGACGATCAAGACCTTCTCCCTCGGCGGGGACCTGACCATCAACCGGCTCGGCTTCGGCGCGATGCGCCTGGCAGCAAACACCTTTGACGGCCCGCCACGAGATCCTGAGAACGGCATCGCGGTGCTCAGGCGCTCCGTGGAACTGGGCGTGAACCACATCGACACGGCCGACTTCTACCGCAGGGGTACGGTGCGGGCCAACGAGCTTATCCGTAGGGCGCTGTCCCCGTACCGTGACGATCTGGTGATCGCGACGAAGGTCGGGCCACTGCCCACGCCAGACGGTGTGCCCAGTGGGCAGGCGACGCCTGATCAGCTGCGCGGCTTGGTCGAGGCGGACCTGCGCTCTCTTGGGCTGGACCGGCTCGACCTGGTCTATCTGCGGGTGGGCGGGATGACCGGGCCAGGCGGCGAGGCGATCGCCGAACGCTTCGCGGTGCTGGCCGAGCTCCGCGCGGAGGGGCTGATCCGGCACCTGGGCGTCAGTAACGTCGACGCCTTCCAGTTCGCCGAGGCCCGGGAGATCGCGCCTGTCGCGGCGGTGCAGAACCGTCACACAGGTGACATGGGGCTGCTGGCGGAATGCGAGGAAGCGGGTATCGCGTACGTGCCGTACTTTCCGCTCGGCGGTGGTGTCAGTCCGCTGGACACCGAACGGCTGGACAAGGTGGCAGTTCGCCTGGGCGCGACCGCCACGCAGGTGCACCTCGCCTCGCTGCTGGCGACCTCGCCCTCGCTGCTGGCGATTCCGGGCACTGGTTCACTCGATCACCTAGAGGAGAACCTCGCCGCGAACGATCTCAGTCTCAGCGACCAGGACCTGTCTGACCTGCGAGGTTGACTGGGCGGCTCCGGAAATCGGCTTGCCTGCCATGCCCGTTGCCACCGCCCGCCCGATATCCCCGACCGATACCGAGCTGCACCGGTTGAAGAAGGCAGCCAGGGGCCACAAGACCGAGCACCGGCTGCGGGTGCGCGCACAGATCGTGCTGCACGCGGCCCGCGGGCTGCCGAACGCGCGGATAGCCGAGCGGGTTGGTGTGCACGTAGACACCGTGCGCACTTGGCGGAGCCGCTTCGCTGAGCAGGGCATGCCCGGCTTGGCCGACCGTAAGCGCACCGGACGCCCGCCCACCTTCACCTCGCTGCAGGCTACCCAGGTCAAGGCCCTCGCCTGCCAGCTGCCCGCCGAGACCGGCGCGCCACTGTCCCGCTGGACCACCCCCGAACTGGCCCGCGAGGCCGTAAAGCGCGGCATCGCGCCCTCCTTGTCGGCCTCCACCGTGCGCCGCTGGCTCGCGCGGGACGCACTCAAGCCCTGGCAGCACCGCTCTTGGATCTTTGTCACCGACCCCGACTTCCGTCCCAAGGCCGAGCGCGTTCTGGACCTGTACGCCCGCACCTGGAACGGCGAACCCCTCGGCGCGGACGAGTTCGTCATCAGCGCCGACGAGAAGACCTCCATCCAGGCCCGCTGCCGCTGCCACCCCACCCTCGCCCCCGGCCAGGCCCGCGCGATGCGCGTCAACCACACCTATGGCCGCGGCGGCGCACTGTCCTACCTGGTCGCCTACGACGTTCACCACGCGACAGTGTTCGGCCGCACTGAGCCCAGGACCGGCATCGACCCGTTCATGGCCCTGGTCACCCGGGTCATGAACCAGGAGCCCTATGCCAGTGCCAAGCGCGTGTTCTGGATCGTGGACAACGGCTCCTCCCACCGTGGGAAGAAGGCCGCCGACCGGCAGACCGCCGCGTTCCCGAACGCGGTGCTGGTCCACACCCCAGTGCACGCCTCCTGGCTGAACCAGGTAGAGATCTACTTCTCCGTCGTGCAGCGCAAGGTCGTCTCACCCAACGACTTCACCGACCTGACCGAAGTCGAGGACCGGCTCCGAGCGTTCGAAGACCGCTACAACGCCACGGCACAGCCGTTCCAGTGGAAGTTCACCACCTCCGACCTGGACGATCTGCTCGCCAGGCTCGACCGGTACACCGCCGATCACCAAGAAGAAGCCTCCGTTGCGCTGGCAGCATGAGCACCCCTGAAGGACTTACCAGTGCGACCACTAAGCGCTCCGCCGGGCGGGCCGCGATGGGTCGTCGTCCGGGTGCGGCGCCGTCGCGGCCGGTCGCTCCCCCTCTCGGCTCCGCTCGAGCGGGAGGGACCCCCCTCGCGGCGGAGCCGCACGGGTCACGGCCCCGCTCCCCTGGTGTGCCGCACGCGCGTCCCTCAAGCAGTCGCGTTCTTCAAGGGGCGGGACGGGTCCGCGAGGGCCTCCGGGTTCATGGGCCGGGCCGCCTCGATCAGGCGGCGGCCCTGGGCCAGGTCACGCGGTCGGCCGACGGCCAGCAGGGCCACGAGGCGGTCCTCGCGCAGCCAGCACACCGTCCACGCGGGGCCGGACCGGTCGCCGCGCCACACCATGCGGTCGGCCACGGCGTGGTGGCCGGCGTACTGGACGAAGCGGCCGAACTGCTCGGACCAGAAGTACGGCACCGGGTCGTAGACCGCCGGGGGCTCGCCGGTGGCCCCGCCCAGGATGTTCGCGGCGACCGTGCGCGGGCCCTGGAGGGCGTTGTCCCAGTGGTGGACGAGGAGCCGCTCGCCGTACCTCCCCGAAGGGAAGGAGGCGCAGTCGCCGACCGCGTACACGTCGGGCACGGAGGTGCGCAGCTGGGCGTCGGCCACGACCTCGCCGTGCGTGCCCAGCTCGATGCCGGAGCCGGCCAGCCAGGCCGTGGCGGGGCGGGCGCCGATGCCGACGACGACGGCGTCGGCGGGCAGCCGCGAGCCGTCGTCGAGGACGACCGCGCCGGGCTCTACGCGCTCCACGCGCGTGTGGGTGCGCAGTTCGGTGCCGCTGTCGGCGTACCAGGCGGTCATCGGGGCGGCGACCTCGGCGGGCAGGGCGCCGGCCAGCGGACGGTCGGCGGCCTCGACGACGGTGACCGCGCAGCCCGCCTCGCGCGCGGCCGTGGCGAACTCGGCGCCGATCCAGCCGGCGCCGACGACCACGATGTCGTGCTGCCGGGCGAGTACCGGCCGCAGCCGTTCGGCGTCGTCCAGGGTGCGCAGGAGATGGACGCCGGGCACGCCCTCGGCGCCGGGCAGCCGGATCGGTTCGGCACCGGTGGCGAGGACGAGGACGTCGTACGGGACGGGGCCGGTCTCGGTGTCCAGTTCGTGGTCGGCGGGGCGCACGCCGAGGGCCTCGCTGCCCAGGCGGATCTCGATGTCGAGGCTCTCGAAGTCGACGTCGAAGGCGGAGCCCTCGGCCTTGCCGAGCAGGACGGCCTTGGACAGCGGCGGCCGGTCGTAGGGCTGGTGGGGTTCGGCGCCGATCAGGGTCACCGTGCCGCGGTAGCCCTGTTCGCGCAGGGCTACCGCGGTCTGCACACCGGCCATGCCCGCGCCGACGACGACCACGCGCCGCACCGGTGACCTGCCTTCTTCCCGCGTCTGCTCACTCACCTGATCACCTTAGACAACTGACGAATCGTCAGTCAGCCGTCGTGCTCCGTGACCTGCTCCACACCGCCCGGCGACGACTCGTCGACCTGCTCCACCACGCTGGTACCGCTGCCCGGCTGCGACTCCCACTCCCACGTCTCGTCGAGGCGCACACGTCCGTCGGGCAGCTCCACGACCGTCGAGACACAGTGCCCGCAGGACGTCGTTCCGTCGTGCTTGAGCTGGACGTACCGGAAGTCGAGCCGGTCTCCTTCCCGCGTACCCACCAGATGCCCGCGTACGACGTCGCCGCCCGTGTAGTCGGCCCAGATCACACCGTCCCGCTCGTGGTACGTGAAGCGGGTGCGGGTGCCGACCTGGCCCGGGGCCTGGTCGGCGACCGGGGCGAGGACGAGGCCGTCGAGAGATCTGCGGGGCCGGGCGAAGCCCCTCGTTCCAGGGTGGTGGCGGGGGACGGGCGGGCGTGGCACAGGCGGAGGCTCCCTTACTGAGACATCCGGCGTCGGGCTAGGGTGGCCAACGTAGAGCACTCGCGGGAGCCCGGACGCACCGGGCTGAGAGGGAGGCTGGCGGCCTCCGACCGTACGAACCTGATCCGGGTCATGCCGGCGAAGGGAGGGGCTGGACGCCCATGTCCTCACGTACGTCCGACGTCCTCGTCGTAGGGGGCGGCATCATCGGGCTCGTCACGGCGTGGCGGGCCGCGCAGCGCGGATTCGCCACGGCGGTGGTGGACCCCGAACCGGGCGGCGGGGCCGCGCAGGTGGCGGCCGGGATGCTGGCCGCCGTCACGGAACTGCACCACGGCGAACAGACGCTGCTCGGTCTGAACCTCGCGTCGGCCCGCCTCTACCCGGCCTTCGCGGCCGAGCTGACCGACCTCACCGGCCATGATCTCGGCTACCGCCGTTCCGGCACGCTCGCGGTCGCGCTGGACGCCGACGACCGCGCGCATCTGCGTGAACTGCACGCCCTGCAACGGCAGTCCGGGCTGGAGTCGGAGTGGCTGTCCGGGCGCGAGTGCCGACGGCTGGAGCCGATGCTCGCGCCCGGGGTGCGCGGTGGGCTGCGGGTGGACGGCGACCACCAGATCGATCCGCGACGGCTGGCCGGCGCGCTGGTGACCGCGTGCGAGCGGGCGGGCGTGGTCTTCCACCGGACGTGGGCCGAGCGGCTGTCCGTGGTGGCCGGCCGGGCGGCGGGGGTCCTCACGCGCGCGGGTACGGCGCTCGGCGCGGGGCAGGTGGTGCTCGCGGCGGGCAGCCTCAGCGGACGGCTCGCGGGGGTGCCGGACGAGGTGCTGCCGCCGGTGCGGCCGGTGAAGGGGCAGGTGCTGCGGCTGACCGTGCCGAAGCGGTACGCGCCGTTTCTGAGCCGGACGGTGCGGGCCGTGGTGCGCGGCAGCCATGTGTACCTGGTGCCGCGGGAGAACGGCGAGCTCGTCGTCGGCGCCACGAGCGAGGAGCTGGGCTGGGACACGACGGTGACGGCGGGGGGCGTGTACGAGTTGCTGCGGGACGCGCACGAGCTGGTGCCCGGGATCACCGAGCTGCCGCTGACGGAGACCCGCGCGGGGCTGCGTCCCGGGTCGCCCGACAACATGCCGCTGCTCGGGCCGACCGGGCTGGACGGGTTGCTGCTGGCGACCGGGCACTACCGCAACGGTGTGCTGCTCACGCCGGTGACCGGTGACGCGTTGGCGCATGTCCTGGCGACCGGTGAGCTCCCCGACGAGGCCCGTCCCTTCACGCCCCGGCGCTTCGCCGCCGCCGCACTCTCGGAGCAGCCCGCATGAACATCTCCGTCAACGGTGAGCGGCGGGAGGTCGCGGCCGGGACCGCCCTCGACGCCGTCGTACGGTCCCTGACCGCGGCGCCCTCCGGGGTGGCCGCCGCGCTCAACGAGACCGTCGTCCCGCGCGCGCGGTGGTCCGCGACCGCCCTCTCCGAGGGGGACCGCGTGGAAGTCCTCACGGCCGTCCAGGGAGGCTGAGCCATGGCCGACGATCCCTTCGTCCTCGGCGGTACGACGTTCTCGTCCCGCCTGATCATGGGTACGGGCGGTGCGCCCAGCCTGGAGGTGCTGGAGCGGGCGCTGGTCGCGTCCGGGACCGAGCTGACGACCGTCGCGATGCGGCGGGTGAACCCCGCTGTGCACGGCTCGGTGCTGTCGGTGCTGGAGCGGCTGGGCATCCGTGTGCTGCCGAACACGGCGGGGTGCTTCACGGCCGGGGAGGCGGTGCTGACGGCGCGGCTCGCGCGCGAGGCGCTGGGCACCGATCTGATCAAGCTGGAGGTCATCGCCGACGAGCGGACGCTGCTGCCGGACCCGGTCGAACTGCTCGACGCGGCCGAGACGCTGGTCGACGACGGGTTCACGGTGTTGCCGTACACCAACGACGATCCGGTGCTGGCGCGGAAGCTGGAGGACGTGGGCTGCGCCGCGGTGATGCCTCTGGGGTCCCCGATCGGCTCCGGCCTGGGGATCAGGAACCCCCACAACTTCCAGCTGATCGTCGAGCACGCGCGTGTGCCGGTGATTCTGGACGCGGGGGCCGGTACGGCGTCGGATGTGGCGTTGGCGATGGAGTTGGGGTGTACGGGGGTGATGCTGGCGTCGGCGGTGACGCGGGCGGCGGATCCCGAGCGGATGGCGCTGGCCATGCGGGCCGGCGTCGAGGCGGGGAGGCTGGCCCGGCTGGCGGGGCGGATCCCCCGCCGTTACTTCGCCGAGGCGTCGTCTCCTGCGGAGGGCTTGGCCGTGCTGGACCCGGAGCGCCCCGCGTTCTGAACGTCCGTCCACTCCGGCCCCCTCTCCCACCCACGCACCACCGGTTTCCCTCGGACAAGAGGTGAACGTCGCCCGCGGGGGCCGAGCACCATCGGCGGCCACCACGCCGCACCCGCACCGAACCACGTCCGCTTCCCCCACCCCCACGCCCCGCCCCCATGTGTCACGTCACAGGTGCGCTGCAGTCCCGCTTCGATGGTGGTCGGGGAGGTGGGGGTGTCCGTGGGGGCTCGTACACTCGCGTGCGTGGACACGACCCTTCAGGACCCTCTGGTCGGGCAGGTGCTCGACGGGCGTTATCGCGTGGACGCGCGGATCGCGGTCGGCGGGATGGCCACGGTCTACCGGGCCGTGGACACCCGCCTCGACCGGGTCCTCGCGCTCAAGGTGATGCACCCGGCGCTCGCGACCGACGCCTCGTTCGTCGAGCGCTTCATCCGGGAGGCCAAGTCCGTCGCCCGGCTCGCGCACCCGAACGTCGTGCAGGTGTTCGACCAAGGGGCCGACGGGTCGTACGTCTACCTCGCCATGGAGTACGTCGCCGGCTGCACCCTGCGGGACGTGCTGCGCGAGCGCGGGGCGCTGCAGCCGCGGGCCGCGCTGGACATCCTGGAGCCGGTGCTCGCCGCGCTCGGTGCCGCGCACCGGGCCGGGTTCGTGCACCGGGACATGAAGCCCGAGAACGTGTTGATAGGGGACGACGGGCGGGTCAAGGTCGCCGACTTCGGGCTCGTGCGGTCCGTGGACACCGTCACCAGCACCACCGGCGCCGTCCTCGGAACCGTCTCGTACCTCGCGCCCGAGCAGATCGAGCAGGGCACCGCGGACGCCCGCGTGGACGTGTACGCGTGCGGGGTCGTGCTCTACGAGATGCTCACCGGCGACAAGCCGCACGAGGGGGACTCCCCCGCCATCGTGCTCTACAAGCACCTCCACGAGGACGTCCCGCCGCCCTCGGCCGCCGTGCCCGGTCTGGCGTACGAGCTGGACGAGCTGGTCGCCTCGGCCACCGCCCGCACCCCGGGCGTACGGCCGCACGACGCGGTGGCGCTGCTCGCGCAGGTGCGGGAGGCACGCGGCGCACTCGACGAGGAGCAGTTGGACGCGCTGCCCCCGCAGGCCCGTTCCGCGGAGCACGACAACGCCGAGGACCGGACGAGTGTGATCCCGCGCTCGCTGACGGTGCCCCGGCCGCTGCCCGTCAACGAGGACGAGGAACCGCTGGGCGAGGACGCCATGAACCGGACGTCCCGGTTCGCGGCGGAGCCTCCCCTGCCTCCGCTCCCGCCGCGGCGCCGCTCCGGGCGGCCCCGGCGCGGGGTGCTGGCGATCGTCACCGCCGTCCTGCTGGTGCTCGGCCTCGGCGTGGGCGTCTGGTACATCAACTCCGGACAGTTCACCAAGGTCCCGGCGCTCCTGACGCAGACGCAGGAGCGGGCCGAGCAGCGGCTGGAGGATGCCGGGCTCGAGGTCGGGGCGATCAAGCACCAGTACAGCGACACCGTCAGGCGCGGCACGGTCATCAGCACCGATCCGGGGCCCGGCGCCCGCATCCGCAAGAACGACGCCGTGGCGCTCGTCGTCTCCGACGGCCCGGAGACCGTGAGGGTGCCGTATCTGAAGGGCTTGCGGCTGGCCAAGGCCAGGGCGCAGCTGAAGGAGGACGGGCTGCAGCCGGGACTGGTCACGCAGGCGTTCAGCGAGAACATCGCCAAGGGGGCGGTGATCAGCAGCAGCCCCGAGGCCGGCACGGAGCGGCGCGCGGGCTCGGCGGTCTCCCTCGTCGTCAGCAAGGGCCGCCCCGTTGACGTACCCGACGTCACCGGCGAGGACCTCGCCGACGCCAGGGCCGAGCTGCAGGGGGCCGGCCTGAAGGTGACGGTCTCCACCGAGCAGGTCAACTCCGAGTTCGACAAGGGGCAGGTCGCCCTCCAGTCGCCGGGGCCGGACAAGCAGGCCGCCGAGGGCGACACGGTGACGCTGACCCTGTCCAAGGGCCCGGAGATGGTGGAGGTCCCGGACGTGGTCGGCGACAGCATCGACGACGCCAAGGCCGCGCTGGAAGGGGCCGGTTTCAAGGTCAAGGAGGACCGCGGGCTGCTCGGTCTGTTCGGCGACACCGTGAAGAGCCAGTCCGTGGAGGGCGGCGAGACGGCGCCGAAGGGGTCGACGATCACGATCACCATCCGGTGACCGGGCGGGCCTCGGGCCATGACACCCTGAACGGGTGACAGGTCAGCAGTCCGGCGCCCCCAGCCTCGCCTCCCCCTTCCCCTCCCGCAACCCCGTCGGCGGTCATGTGCCGGTGGCGGGCGGCCTGCACTCGGTGGGGCTGACGTACGCCCATGACCTCAAGGCCGAGACGGTCCAGGTCTTCGTCGCCAACCCGCGCGGCTGGGCCACCCCCGCCGGGAATCCCCGCCAGGACGAGGCGTTCCGGGAGGCGTGCGCGGCGGAGTCGATCCCGGCCTATGTGCACGCGCCGTACCTGATCAACTTCGGCTCGCACACCGAGGCCACGGTCGAGAAGTCGGTGGAGTCGCTGCGGCACTCGCTGCGCCGCGGGCGCGAGATCGGTGCGCTGGGCGTGGTCGTGCACACCGGGAGCGCGACGGGCGGGCGGGAGCGGTCCGTGGCGCTGAAGCAGGTCCGGGAGCACCTGCTGCCGCTGCTGGACGAGCTGGCCCACGACGACGATCCGTATCTGCTGCTGGAGTCCACCGCCGGGCAGGGTGCCTCGCTCTGCTCCCGGACCTGGGACTTCGGGCCCTACTTCGAGGCGCTGGACGCCCATCCGAAGCTCGGCGTCTGCCTGGACACCTGCCACATCTTCGCGGCGGGCCACGACCTGACCGGCCCGTCCGGCATGCACCAGACCCTCGACCTGCTGGTGGACACGGTCGGCGAGGGCCGGCTGAAGCTGATCCACGCCAACGACTCCAAGGACGTGGTCGGCGCGCACAAGGACCGCCACGAGAACATCGGCGCCGGCCACATAGGCGAGGACCCGTTCCGCGCCCTGATGACCCACCCCGCCACCGCGGGCGTCCCCCTCGTCATCGAGACCCCCGGCGGCAAGGAGGGCCACGCGGCGGACGTGGCCCGTCTGAAGAAACTCCGGGACGACTGAGCCGGGGCGCGCGTCGTGACCGGCGCTGCGGTTGCCGGCCGATGCCACCCCCGCGCTTCAGAGCTCCGGTCCCTCCCCCGGTTCCTCCTGGTAGGAGTAGCGCTGTTCCTTCCAGGGGTCGCCGATGTTGTGGTAGCCGCGTTCCTCCCAGAAGCCTCGGCGGTCGGCGGTCATGTACTCGACGCCGCGGACCCACTTCGGGCCTTTCCAGGCGTAGAGGTGGGGGACGACCAGGCGGAGGGGGAAGCCGTGCTCGGCGGTGAGGAGTTCGCCGTCCTTGTGGGTGGCGAAGAGGGTGCGGTCGGAGGCGAAGTCCGACAGACGCAGGTTGGAGCTGAAGCCGTACTCCGCCCACACCATCACATGGGTGACGTCGTCGGCGGGCGGAGCGATCTCCAGGATGGTGCGGGCGGGGATGCCGCCCCACTCGGCGCCGAGCATGCTGAACTTCGTCACGCAGTGCAGGTCGGCCACGACGGTGGTGTACGGCAGGGCCGTGAACTCGTCGTGGGTCCAGCAGTGCTTCTCGCCGTCGGCGGTGGCGCCGAAGACGCGGAACTCCCAGCGCTCTGGACGGAACTTGGGGACCGGGCCGTAGTGTGTGACAGGCCAGCCCCGCTGCAGTCGCTGCCCCGGCGGAAGCTCGGACGCTGCTGCTTCTCCTGATTCTCGCTCCACCGGATGACCCATGACTCCATCCTGACAGACCCGGGGCGGTGCAGATGACCAGCCATGTCCGAAATCGGACAACTCGCACTAAGCATGGACTAACTTACTAAGTACGCACTTACTGGACGATCTTCCGCACCGGTGAAATCATGCGGCGGCAACCTCCCCGATCCCCCACGTGGAAGGAGCCTCTGCGATGCAGGGCGACCCCGAGGTCATCGAGTTTCTCAACGAGCAGCTCACCGGCGAGCTCACCGCGATCAACCAGTACTTCCTCCACGCCAAGATGCAGGAGAACTTCGGCTGGACGAAGCTCGCGAAGTACACGCGGCACGAGTCGTTCGACGAGATGAAGCACGCCGAGGTGCTCACCGACCGGATCCTGTTCCTGGAGGGCCTGCCGAACTACCAGCGACTGTTCCATGTGCGGGTGGGGCAGACGGTCAGGGAGATGTTCGAGGCCGACCGGCAGATCGAGGTGGAGGCGATCGACCGCCTCAGGCGCGGGATCAAGGTGATGCGCGAGAAGGGCGACATCACGTCGGCGAACATCTTCGAGTCGATCCTCGCGGACGAGGAGCACCACATCGACTACCTCGACACCCAGCTGGACCTGCTGGAGAAGCTCGGCGAGGCACTGTACCTCGCGCAGCTGATCGAGCAGCCGGAGAGCTGAGCCGGAGCCGGGCTAGGGCCTGTTGCGAAAGTGGCGCCTGCCGCGCGACGCCCGGCACGCACTCTCGCCGCACCGCCCGAAAGCCCGAGTACGCCCAGTACGAGGGCTTCCGGGCGGCACGCCGAGAGCACGCACCGGACGCCGCGCGGCCGCCCTTCGGGCGACGACGCCACTTTCGCAACAGGCCCTAGGCCGCTTCCTCGAGCTCGTCGAACTCGTCGAGCTCGGTGAGCACCGGCTTGCCCTGGTCGGCCAGTTCGCGGCGGGGGCACGCGCCCCTGCCCAGGATCGCCTGGATCCGGCGGACGCAGGAGCCGCAGTCCGTGCCGGCCTTGCAGGCCGACGCTATCTGGCGAGGGGTGCAGGCACCGTCCTCCGCGTGCTTCTTGACCTGCTGCTCGGTGACGCCGAAGCAACTGCAGACGTACACGCGGTTCACCTCCCGCCGGGATCGATAAGGAGCGCCGTCCCGATGATCGGTGAGGCAAACCTAACCTTACCCGGGGTGCGGGGGCCGCAAAAGTGCGTGGGGCGCGGATCGGATGTGATCCGCGCCCCAGTGCGCGCCTGGTAACAGGTGAACCGTTACTGGTCCCTGTACATCTCCGCCACGAGGAACGCCAGGTCGAGCGACTGGCTGCGGTTCAGCCGCGGGTCGCAGGCCGTCTCGTAGCGCTGGTGGAGGTCGTCGACGAAGATCTCGTCGCCGCCGCCCACGCACTCGGTGACGTCGTCACCGGTCAGCTCGACATGGATGCCGCCGGGGTGGGTGCCGAGGGCCTTGTGGACCTCGAAGAAGCCCTTGACCTCGTCGAGCACGTCGTCGAAGCGGCGGGTCTTGTGGCCCGAGGCCGCCTCGAAGGTGTTGCCGTGCATCGGGTCGGTCACCCAGGCCACGGTCGCGCCCGAGGCGGTGACCTTCTCGACCAGCTCGGGCAGCTTGTCGCGGACCTTGTCGGCGCCCATGCGGACGATGAAGGTGAGCCGGCCCGGCTCCCGCTCCGGGTCGAGGCGCTCGATGTACTGCAGCGCCTCCTCGGCCGTCGTCGTCGGGCCGAGCTTGATGCCGATCGGGTTGCTGATCCTCGAGGCGAACTCGACGTGCGCGTGGTCCAGCTGCCGGGTGCGCTCGCCGATCCACACCATGTGCGCGGAGACGTCGTACAGCCGGCCGGTGCGCGAGTCGACGCGGGTGAGCGCCGACTCGTAGTCGAGCAGCAGCGCCTCGTGCGAGGAGTAGAACTCGACGGTCTTGAACTCCTCCGGGTCCGTTCCGCAGGCGTGCATGAAGTTCAGCGCGTTGTCGATCTCGCGGGCGAGCTGCTCGTAGCGCTGGCCGGAGGGGGACGACTTCACGAAGTCCTGGTTCCAGGCGTGGACCTGCCGCAGGTCGGCGTAGCCACCGGTGGTGAAGGCGCGCACCAGGTTCAGCGTGGAGGCGGACGCGTGGTACATCCGCTTCAGCCGCTCGGGGTCCGGGATGCGGGAGGCCTCGGTGAAGTCGAAGCCGTTGACGGAGTCGCCCCGGTACACCGGGAGCGTCACGCCGTCGCGGGTCTCGGTCGGCTTGGAACGCGGCTTGGAGTACTGGCCGGCGATCCGGCCGACCTTCACCACGGGCACGGACGCGGCGTACGTCAGCACGGCGCCCATCTGGAGCAGCGTCTTCAGCTTGTTGCGGATGTGGTCGGCGGACACCGCGTCGAAGGCCTCGGCGCAGTCGCCACCCTGAAGGAGGAACGCCTCGCCCTTGGCGACGGCCGCCATCCGGGCGCGCAGCTGGTCGCACTCGCCCGCGAAGACGAGCGGCGGATACGACTCGAGGTCCGCGATCACTGCGCGCAGAGCCTCGGCGTCGGGGTACTCGGGCTGCTGCGCCGCGGGCAGGTTTCGCCAGGTGTTGCCAGCGCTCGGGCTGGTCTTAGCGTTCACGGTCACGCCTCCCACATTACGGGGTCGCGTCGAGTGATTTTCCCGCGGCTCGACAGGTGAGACGGTCTCTCGCTCACCTGTGAGGGCGTAATCCATGGGGTAGGGTGCGTCGCATGTTCGCGCTGTCGACACAGAACTGGTGGTGGACCGCTCATCCGGCGGCCCACTGACTGCGCGTACGCAAGACTTCGCGAAGGCCGCCCGAGGGGCGGCCTTCGGTGTTTCCGGGGTCGTTCCTCTCCGTCAAGAAGACCGAGAAGATCGAGAGGGATCACGGACCCATGAATCTGCTGGACCTGCTGCACGACCCCCGCCCCTTCGCCCTGCTCCGCCGCCGCACCCCCGGCCACGACGAACACACGGTCGAACTGCTCCTCGGCCCGGTCGCCGACCACGAGCGCCTCGCCGACCTCCCCGACGAGGGCCTCGCACTCGTCCCCTTCCGCCAGATCCGCGAGCGCGGCTTCGACGTCCGCGACGACGGCACCCCGCTCACCGTGCTGATCCCCGAGGAGCGGTACGAGATCCCGCTCACCGAGGCCCTGGAGCAGCTCCCCTCGCACGAGGTGCGGGTCGAGGGCGGCGGCTTCGACGTCGGCGACGAGGAGTACGCGCAGATCGTCGACCGGGTGCTGCGGGACGAGATCGGGCGGGGCGAGGGCGCCAACTTCGTCATCCGGCGGACGTACGAGGGGGAGATCGCCGGCTTCTCCAGGGCCGACGCGCTGGCGCTGTTCCGGCGGCTGCTGGAGGGGGAGCGGGGGGCGTATTGGACGTTTGTGGTGCATACAGGGGAGCGCACGCTGGTCGGCGCGAGCCCCGAGGTGCATGTGCGGATGTCCGGCGGGACCGTCGTCATGAACCCGATCAGCGGGACGTACCGCTATCCGGCGCAGGGGCCGACGCCCGAGCATCTGCTGGACTTCCTCGCCGACGGCAAGGAGATCGAGGAGTTGTCGATGGTGGTCGACGAGGAGCTCAAGATGATGTGCACCGTCGGCGACATGGGCGGGGTGGTGATCGGGCCGCGCCTGAAGGAGATGGCCCATCTCGCGCACACCGAGTACGAGCTGCGCGGCAGGTCCTCGCTGGACGTGCGGGAGGTGCTGAAGGAGACCATGTTCGCGGCCACCGTCACCGGCTCGCCGGTGCAGAACGCCTGCCGGGTCATCGAGCGGTACGAGCCCCTCGGGCGCGACGGTGTGGGGCGTGGCTACTACGCGGGGGCGCTGGCGCTGCTCGGGCGGGACTCGGGCGGGGCGCAGACCCTCGACTCCCCCATCCTCATCCGCACCGCCGACATCGACGCGTCCGGGCGGCTGCGGGTGCCGGTCGGGGCGACGCTGGTACGCGGTTCGGATCCGGCGGGCGAGGTCGCGGAGACGCACGCGAAGGCGGCGGGCGTGCTGGCCGCGCTGGGCGTACGGCCCGGACGGCCGCGGCAGGAGGGGACGCTGCCCCGGCTCGCCGACGACGCTCGGGTGCAGGCGGCGCTGGACGGGCGGCGGGCCTCGCTGGCGCCGTTCTGGCTGCGGATGCAGGAGCGGTCGCAGGAGCTGAGCGGGCACGCTCTCGTCGTCGACGGCGAGGACACCTTCACGGCGATGCTCGCGCACGTGCTGCGGTCGGCCGGCCTGGAGGTGTCGGTCCGGCGGTACGACGAGCCGGGGCTGCGGGAGGCGGTGCTCGCGCACGAGGGTCCGGTGGTGCTGGGCCCCGGCCCCGGTGACCCGTCCGATCCGGCCGACCCGAAGATGCGGTTCCTGCGGGACCTGACCGGGCGGGTGCTGCGGGAGCACCGGCACGGTGTGCTGGGCGTGTGTCTCGGGCATGAGCTGATCGCGGCGGAGCTGGGGCTGGAGATCGTGCGGAAGGAGGTGCCGTACCAGGGGGCGCAGACGGTGATCGACCTGTTCGGGAGGCCGGAGACCGTCGGGTTCTACAACAGCTTCGTGGCGCGGTGCGACGACGACGCCCTGCGGGAGCTGACCGCGCGCGGGGTGGAGGTGAGCCGTGCGGAGAACGGGGAGGTGCATGCGCTGCGGAGGCCGGGTCGCGCCGGAGACGCGCCCAGGAACGCGGTCGCGGGGGTGCAGTTCCATCCGGAGTCGGTGCTGACGCTGAACGGGGCCGCCGTGGTGCGGGAGCTGGTGGGGCAGCTGCGGGGCACCGGCGCGTTGTCCGAGCGGCGGCCCGCGCTGTAGTGCGGGACGTTCCTCACGGGGCGTCGGCGATCCGGTCGACGCCCCGTGAGGACAGGCCGGCTCATCCGGCCGTCAGCCGAAGAACACCCCCACCTCCGCGTACAGTTTCGGGTCGACGGTCTTCAGCCGGGCCGTCGCCTCGGCCAGCGGGACGCGGACGATGTCCGTGCCGCGCAGGGCGACCATCGTGCCGAAGTCGCCCTCGTGGACGGCGTCGACGGCGTGCAGTCCGAAGCGGGTGGCGAGCCAGCGGTCGAAGGCGCTGGGGGTGCCGCCGCGCTGCACATGCCCGAGGACCGTCGTGCGGGCCTCCTTGCCGGTGCGTTTCTCGATCTCCCTGGCCAGCCACTCCCCCACACCGGAGAGACGGACGTGCCCGAAGGGGTCCAGGGACTCGTCCTTGAGGACCACGTCGCCGTCCTTCGGCATCGCGCCCTCGGCGACGACCACGATCGGCGCGTACGACGCCCGGAAGCGGGAGGTCACCCAGGCGCACACCTGCTCGACGTCGAAGCGCTGTTCGGGGATGAGGATGACGTTGGCGCCGCCGGCCAGGCCGGAGTGGAGGGCGATCCAGCCGGCGTGACGGCCCATCACCTCGACGACCAGGACGCGCATATGGGACTCGGCGGTGGTGTGCAGGCGGTCGATGGCCTCCGTGGCGATGCCGACCGCCGTGTTGAAACCGAAGGTGTAGTCGGTGGCGGACAGGTCGTTGTCGATGGTCTTCGGCACGCCGACGCAGGGGACGCCGTACTCGTCGGACAGGCGTGCGGCGACGCCGAGCGTGTCCTCGCCGCCGATGGTGATGAGGGCCTCGACCCGCTGCTCGGCGAGGGTCTCCTTGATCCGGCGGATGCCGTGCTCCACCTTGAGGGGGTTGGTCCGTGAGGAGCCGAGGACGGTGCCGCCGCGGGGCAGGATGCCCCGGACGGCGGGGATGCCGAGAGGGACCGACCGCCCTTCGAGGGGGCCTCGCCAGCCGTCCCGGTAGCCGACGAAGTCGTGGCCGTACTCCTGGACGCCCTTGCGGACGACGGCCCGGATGACGGCGTTGAGGCCGGGGCAGTCGCCGCCTCCGGTCAGTACTCCGACGCGCATGGACGTGTCCCTTCGCCGCGGTTGCCTGACGAAGGTCACGGTAATGGTGATCCAGGTCACACAGGTATGCCCCGGGAGGTGCAATTCCCGTGAAATGCCGGGGGGTTACTCGTCGTCGAGGCCGCGCTCTATGGCGTACCGGACGAGTTCGACCCGGTTGTGCAACTGGAGCTTTCCGAGGGTGTTCTGGACGTGGTTCTGGACCGTGCGGTGGGAGATGACGAGGCGTTCGGCGATCTGCTTGTAGCTCAGGCCCTTGGCGACCAGGCGCAGCACCTCGGTCTCGCGGTCGGTCAGCCGGGGTGCGTCCGGCTCGTCGGTGCCGGCCGCCGGCGCGGGCTCGGAGGCGAGGCGGCGGTACTCGCCGAGGACCAGGCCGGCGAGGCCGGGGGTGAACACCGGATCGCCGACGGCCGTGCGCCGGACCGCGTCCAACAGCTCCTCCGTGGACGCCGACTTCAGCAGGTAGCCGGTCGCGCCGGACTTCACCGCCTCCAGCACGTCGGCGTGCTCGCCGCTCGCCGAGAGGACGAGGACGCGCAGCGCCGGGTTGGCGGCGACGACCTCCTTGCAGACCTGGACGCCCGGCTTGGCGGGCAGGTTCAGGTCCAGGACGAGGACGTCGGGCGTGGTGGCCCTGGCGCGGCGCACCGCCTGCTCGCCGTCACCGGCGGTGGCGACGACGTCGAAGCCGGACTCGGTGAGGTCCCGGGCGACGGCGTCGCGCCACATGGGGTGGTCGTCGACCACCATGACCCTGATCGGACCGCGGCCCCCCGCGGGCCCACCCTGTTCTTCGCTCATCGCGTGTCTGCCTTCCCCCGTGGGTCCTTCGTGTCCTTCGTGTCCTTCTTCGGCACGGTCAGTTCGACCTCCGTGCCCTGCCCCGGCGTCGAGAGCAGCTCCGCGCTGCCGCCGAGGTCGCGCAGCCGGCCCCGGATCGACAGGGCGACCCCGAGCCGCCCCTCGCCCTCGGCCTGCGCGAGCCGCCCCTCCGGGATGCCGGGCCCGTCGTCCCGTACGGTGACGATCACCGCGTCGGGCTCGTCCTCGACCAGGATCCACGCGCGCGCCTGCTCCCCCGCGTGCTTGCGTACGTTGTCCAGCGCGGCCCCGACGGCCGCGGCCAGCTCCCGCGCGGCGGGCGGCGGCAGCAGCACCGGGGCGCCCGGCTCGGCGAGGCTGACCCGCGCGGCGGCGAAGGGCGCGAGCAGCGAGCGCAGGTCCACCGGCCCGTCGTCGGCCGCGTCGTCGGGTTCCTCCACCAGACGTACGACGGCCCCCTCGGCCTCGTCCTCCGACACCCGGGAGACGGGCACGAGGCCGCCGGAGACCAGCGTGCGCAGCGCCACCTCCTGCTCGCCGGCCATCCGGCCCAGCTCCGCCGCCTCGCCGCCGATGACCGCGCCCCGCCGCTGCACCATGGCCAGCACCTGCAGCACGCTGTCGTGGATGTCCCGGGCGAGCCGCTCCCGTTCCCGGGTCGCGGCCTCGATCTCCAGGGCGCGGGCGAGGGTGCGCTCGGAGGCGCGGGCGACCTCGACGACGTAGCCGATGGCGATGGAGGCGACCCAGACGAGGATCACGTTGTGGACGGTGTCGCGGGCCGGGGCGCCGCGCTCGAGGAGGTTGGCGACGGCGACGGGGGTGGAGGCGAACACGGCCCAGCGCCAGCCGCCCTTGATGGCGTACGCGAGGACCGAGCCGGCGGTCCATATCGACGGCAGGGTGGGGCCGCCGTCCAGGATGTGCTGGTCGTCGACCGCGAGCGGGGTGAGGACGATGCCGGTGAGCGCGACGGCGAGGTCGGCGGCGAGGAAGCGCTTGGTGCAGGCGGCCGCGTTCTGCACGCGGGGCAGGGTGGCGAGTGTCCAGACGCACAGGACGACGTAGTAGGCGATGGCGATGCCGGGCCGGTCGTAGTCGCCGTAGGCGGAGACGAACAGGCCGACCGCGTAGAGCATGGTCAGCACCCGGTAGGCGGTGAGCGCACGCCACAGCGGCTGCTCGACCGACATCCGCATGACTTTCTCACGCCTGGCCATGTGCCCCCGTTCTCTTGTGGCCCCGCCCCCGGCACCGGCCCCGGACCGGCCTGTCGCCCCAGACTGCCCTGTCTAGGACTCCGGTCTCTCGGGCTTCTCCTTCTTCGCCTGGTCCTTCTCGGCCTGCGCGAGCGCCGCCTGCGCGGCCTTCTCCGCTTCCCTGGCGGCCTTGCCCGCCTCCTTCTCGGCCTTCGCGGCCTCCGCGATCTGCCGCTTGGCGGCGGTCGCGTACATGTCGACGTACTCCTGGCCGGAGAGCTTCATGATCTCGTACATGACCTCGTCGGTCACCGCGCGCAGCACGAAGCGGTCGTGGTCCATGCCCTGGTAGCGACTGAAGTCCAGCGGCTTGCCGATGCGGATGCCGGGCCGCATCACCTTCGGCATCACCTTGCCGGGCGGCTGGATCTTCTCGGTGTCGATCATGGCGACCGGGACGACGGGCGCGCCGGTGGCGAGGGCCACGCGCGCGAGGCCGCCGGGCTTGCCGCGGTAGAGGCGGCCGTCGGGCGAGCGGGTGCCCTCCGGGTAGATGCCGAACAGCTCGCCGCGTTCGAGGACCTCGATCCCGCTCCTGATCGCCGCCTCACCCGCGCCGCGCGCGCCGGAACGGTCCACCGGGAGCTGACCGACGCCCTTGAAGAAGGCCGCCGTGAGCCGGCCCTTCACGCCGGGCGTGGTGAAGTACTCGGCCTTCGCGATGAACGTCACCTTGCGGTCCAGGACCGCGGGCAGGAAGAACGAGTCCGAGAAGGAGAGGTGGTTGCTCGCCAGGATCGCGGGGCCCTCGGCGGGAACGTTCTCCAGGCCTTCCACCCAGGGCCTGAAGATCATCTTCAGCGGCCCCCCGACGGAAACCTTCATCGCGCCGTACAACAACCGAGTGCCTCCTGTATCTGTAGATCAGACCATATCCCGGAGCGCCGCCCAAGGCTCCGACGGCCCTGGTCGGTGTCGGTGCGGTCGCGTACGGTGAACCACACGTCCCTCCCACCATGACCAGACGAAGACAGGAGACCGAAGGTGCCGGTCCTTCCTGGAGCCGAGCCGTACCGCCATGACGGCGGGGAGGTCGGGGTCCTCCTCTGCCACGGTTTCACCGGTTCCCCGCAGTCGCTGCGCCCCTGGGCGCGGTATCTGTCCGGGCACGGCCTGACGGTCTCCGTTCCCCTGCTGCCGGGGCACGGCACCCGCTGGGAGGACATGGCGCTCACCGGCTGGCCCGACTGGTACGCGGAGGTGGACCGCGCGCTGCGCGTCCTGCGCGAGCGCTGCGCGAAGGTCTTCGTCGCCGGGCTGTCCATGGGCGGCGCCCTGGCGCTGCGGCTCGCCGCGAAGCACGGCGAGGGCGTCGAGGGGGTCGTGCTCGTCAACCCGGCGAACAAGGTGCACGGCCTGTCCGCCTACGCCCTTCCGGTGGCCCGCCACCTCGTGCGGACGACGAAGGGGATCCGGAGCGACATCGCCAAGGAGGGCGTCCTGGAGACCGGGTACGACCGGGTGCCGCTGCACGCGGCGCACTCCCTGCGGACCTTCCTGCGGCGGGTCGACGGAGAGCTGCCGCAGGTCACCCAGCCGCTGCTGCTTCTGCGCAGCGTGCGGGATCATGTCGTGCCGGCCGCCGACTCGGCCCGGGTCCTCAGCCGGGTGTCGTCGACGGACGTGACCGAGATTCAGCTGGAACAGAGCTATCACGTGGCGACGTTGGACCACGACGCGGACCGGATTTTCGAGGAGAGTCTCGCGTTCATCGGCCGGCTCGCACCCAGTGTCGGCAAGGAAGGGACGACGGCAGGTGGCTGAGCACGACTCCGACCGGGAGGACCGCGAGGAGCGCGAGGACCGCGAGGACCGCGAGCAGGCGGACGGCCGCGAGGGCGGCCGCGACCGTGAGCCGGAGGAGCAGAGCGTGCCCTTCGACGAGGAGGCCGCGTGGGCGGCGATCGTCGCGGGGTACGGCGAGGAGCCGGCGGATCCGCCGGGCGCCAAGCCGTTCAAGTCGGTCGAGGACCTGGCGCTGCTGGAGGCGGAGACCAACGAGGACGGTTCCGACAGCGGTTCCGGCTCGGGTTCGGCCTCGGGCGCGGGGAAGGAGCCCGGCGACGAGCGGAAGCCGGCGGGGCCGCTCGGCAGCTCCGTCTCCTTCGCGCCCGGCGTCGGCCCGCGCGACTACACGACCCCCGAGCCGTCCGAGGCGGACTTCGACGAGGACGACGAGGGCCACTTCGTCCCGCCCGAGCCGCCCCCGCTGCCCGCCGCCGACACCACGGCCAAGTTCGCCTGGCTCGGGGTGATCGGCGGTCCCGTCCTGCTCCTGCTCTCGGTCGTGTTCGGCTGGGAGATGACCTGGTGGCTGGCGACGGTCGGCATCGGCGGCTTCCTCGGCGGTTTCGCCACGCTGGTGATGCGGATGCGGTCGGACGACGAGGACGACGGCGATCCGGGTCGGGGAGCGGTCGTCTAGGGCCTGTTGCCCTAGGGCAACAGGCCCTGGCCCACGGGGATTCTGAGGGCGGCGAGGACCGGAAGGTGGTCCGTGGCCGCCCTCAGGTCGCTTTCGGTGATCCCGGGCAGACCAGGGGGGTCCTCGCCCCGTGGGGGTCCCTCCCCCTCGACCGAAGCCGAGAGTGCGGGAGGCACCCCGCAGCCCAGTACCTCCACTCCCTTGGTCACGAAGATCCCGTCGATACGGCGGTTCGGCGCGGTGGCCGGGAACGTGTGTTCAGCACCCCAGGGGGCAGTCGCCCGGCAGTCCTGGAGGGTCTCCGTCAGACGGCCGAAGGTCCGTCCGTCGGGCCCCTCGTTGAGGTCGCCGCCCGCGACCGCGTGCTCCACGCCCATCGCGGCGAGCCGGTCGAGGAGCATCCCGCCCTGCTCGTACCGCTCGTCCCCGTCCAGGCCGAGGTGGCAGCTGAGGACGCCGAGCCGGGCGCCGGAGAAGCGGACGACGGCGGTGGCGAAACCGCGCCGGTGGTGTCCCGGGGTGAGGGGCAGCAGCACGTCCTCGGCGCGCTCGACGGTGGCGCGCAGCGAGCAGAGGACGGCCGGGCCTGCGGCTGTGCCGCCGCCGGTGAGGATCACCTGGCCGGAGGCGGCCGCGAGGCGGGCGAGCTTCTTGCGCCAGCGGAAGAAGCGGGGGGCTTCCTGGATGAGGACCAGGTCGGGGGCGCAGGCGGTGATCACCCTTGCCAGCGCTTGGGTGTCGTCGCGCATCGAGCGGATGTTGTAGCTCAGTACGCGGATGAGGGCTGAACCGTCGGGGTCTGTGCGGGACTCAGGGAGCAGCGCCATGCGGATCAATGTACGCCCGATGGCTCGAGGCGCGAGGCCTGTGCGCGTCTGCCGGTTCGTTGTGGCTTGTCGCGCCCACGCGGCCAAGCCGCATGGTCACACAGCCCCGCGCCCCCTTGGGCCGGTGCAGTCCCGCTGCCCGAGAAGTGAGCGTCACATGATCGGATCGGGCTCTCTCGCCAGGTCCGCCGCGCCGACCAGGCCGGCCTTGTTGCCCAGCTGTGCGGCGATCACATCCGCCACCGGGCGCCAGTTGCCGCCGACGAGCCAGCGCTTGTACGACTTGCGGATGGGGTCGAGGACCAGATCGCCCTCGTCGGAGAGGCCGCCGCCGACGATGAAGGCGGAGGGGTCGAAGAGGGAGGCGAGGTCGGCGAGGCCGGCGCCGACCCAGCGGGCGAGCTCGCGGTAGGAGTCGACGGCGACCGGGTCGCCCTGGCGGGCTGCCATGGAGATGTGCTTGCCCTCGATGCCGTCGGGGGTGCCGTTGCCGAAGCCCAGCAGGACCTCGGCGCGCTCGGGGGTGGCGTTGGCGCGCTGCTTGGCGTATCGGACGAGGGCGCGGCCGGAGGCGTACTGTTCCCAGCAGCCCTGGGAGCCGCAGCCGCAGAGCAGGCCGTCCGGCACCATGCGGATGTGGCCGAACTCGGCGGCCACGCCGAAGTGGCCGCGGCGCAGCTTGTTGCCGATGATGATGCCGCCGCCGAGGCCGGTGCCGAGCGTGATGCAGATGACGTTGCGGTGGCCCTTGCCCGCGCCGAACTTGTACTCGCCCCAGGCCGCTGCGTTGGCGTCGTTCTCCACGACGACCGGGAGGCCGACGCGCGCCTCGACCTTCTCCTTCAGCGGTTCCTGGCGCCAGTCGATGTTGGGCGCGAAGTAGACCGTCGAGCGCTGACGGTTGACGTAGCCGGCGGCGCCGATGCCCACACCCACGATGTCGTGCCCGGCGCGCGCACCCTCCACCGCCGAGGCGATGGCGTCCACGATGCCCTCGGGCGTGCCCGGGGTCGGCACCTTGAAGGTCGAGAGGATGTTGCCTTCCTCGTCGACCACGCCGGCCGCGATCTTCGTGCCGCCGATGTCGACGCCGATGGTGAGTCCCATGAATCCCTCAGTTTCGGTCGAGCCCCGCTACGGCCAACCGTACCCGAGGCCCTGCCGTCGAGGTCCCGTCGTCCGACCGGTGGGCGGGCCCGCCGAAGGCGACATGACGCGCGTGAGCGCGGCCGGGGTGAGGGAGGGGGCGTCAGTCCAGGTCGATGCGCTGGCCGGGGCCGGTGCCCTCGTCGCCGTCGCCGCGCTCGGCGCGGTCCTTGTCGTCCCGGGTCGTCCAGCGCTGTTCCTGGTGCTGGACGGCGGAGCGGTACGCGGCGAGCAGTTCGTTGCCCGCGGCGGCCAGGTGGTCGAAGACGTCGGGGTTGCGTTCGATGACCGGTTCGACGGCGGCCCTGGCCTGCTGGACGACCTGGCGGACCACCTGCTGGGCGGCGGGCCCGGCGACCGCGCCGAACAGCGGGGACTGCAGCCCGGAGAGCTTGTCGGCGACGGTGTCGACGAGCTTGCGCAGTTCCTCGGCGGCCGAACCCGGCGGCGGTCCGTGCTGGGCGCGGCGGCGGGCCTTCTCCGCCTCCAGGTCCTCGGCGCAGGCGGTGGCCCAGGCGTCGGCGTCGGTCGCGCGCGGCTCCTCGCCGACAGCCTCCTGCTCTCCCCCACTCTCGGCCCCGCTCGAGCGGGGGGACCCCCACGCGTCGGACGGGGGGAGCTCTTCGCTCATGACGGACTCCTGACTACGGCTCGTCCTTACGACGTTACCCGAACGGCGGAACGTCGTTCACCGTGTCCGCGGCCACAGCGTGGGATCCGGCGCGAACCGGACGCGCAGTTCGTTCTCGCGCAGGGCGGCGCCGGCGACGGTGCAGCGGCGCAGGGCGGAGGGCAGCGGGACGATCCGGCGGAACGGCCCGGCGGTGACGAGGAGCTCGTCGCCGCGCCGGATGAGGTCGAGGTCGTCCCGTATGGCGCCGGGCAGGGGGATGTGCCACACGAGCACGCCGTCGTCCGCCAGCCGGTCGGCCACGGGCCACTCGACGGGGGGAACGGCCGGGTTGACGCCGGGCACGGCGAGCGCGGTGAGGTCGTCCTCGCCGCGGGGGTCGCGGCCGAGGTGGGCGACGGTGCGCGCCTCGCCCCACTCCACCAGGGACTTGCGCTGCTGGGTCACCAGCCCGGAGAGGAGACCGCCGTCGGCCGCCTCCTCCGGCAGGACGCGGTTGGCGACGAGGGACTCGACGGACAGGCCGCGCAGGGCGAGGCCGAGACGGGCGTCGCGCAGGGCGTCGTCACCGGCCGGTCCGGGTTCGGCGACGAGGCGAACGGCGGTGTGCGGGTCGGCGAGGACGGCCTCGACGGCGGCCAGCTCCATGTCCCAGCGGGCGGTCGTCTCGTACAGCCACTCGGCGGGCATGGGGACGCCAGCGAGGCGCCCCAGCACCGGCCGCAGGGCACGGGCGGCCTGCCGTTCCGGCGGGAGCAGACGGCGCAGGTAGCGGCGGAGCTCCTCCGGGAGGGCGAGGAGGGCGAGGGCCTGCGGGGTGGGGGGCAGGTCGACGACGAGGAGCTCGTGTGGATCGTCGCCGTCGGCGAGGGCGGCGTCCCGCAGGGCGCGCAGGAGGGTGAGTTCCTCCGCGCCGGGGAGCGGGGTGACCTCCTCCGGGTCCAGCCGGGAGGCGCCGAGCAGGTCGAGGACGGTGGAGGCACGGTCCTGGAAGCCGGCGAGGTCGTCCCGGAAACCGGCGGCGGTGTCGGGGCGCCAGGCGGTGAGGGCCGGGGTGACCCGTACGGGGGTCGCGCCCGTCCTGACGCCGAGCGCCGTGCCCAGGGTGTCGGTGCGGTCGGCACTGAGGACGAGCGTCTTGACGCCCGCACGGGCCGCCCCGAGGGCAGTGGCCGCGGCGACGGTCGTACGGCCGCTGCCGCCGGGGCCGGTGATCAGGAGGGTGCGCATGAGGGTGAACGGTAACGGACGCGGGGGTTGACCCCTGTTTGCCGGTGACCGCGGGCTGGTGCCGGGGGTGGGTCGCGCAGCCCGGCGCCGGCAGGGTGCCTCCCAGGCCCTTGAGGCACCGGAGGAGGCGGACTGCCCGCAGCCGCGGGGGGAGTTCGAGGACGAGGCTCGTTCAGGACCGGAGCGGGGCTCTGGGGGCGTCGGCCCCCAGCCGGCCCGCATCGACGCCGGGTGCCGAACTACCGCCCCGACTCGACCCGCTTCTTCAGGCCGTCCAGTGCTCGGTCGATGATGACCTTCTCGGCCTTGCGCTTGATCATGCCCAGCATCGGGATCTTGACGTCCACCGTCAGCTGGTAGGTGACCTCGGTGGAGCCGGCCCCCGCCGGCTTGAGGATGTACGAGCCGTCCAGCGACCGCAGCATCTGGGACTTCACCAGCGTCCAGGACACCTCGTTCGCGCCGGTCCAGGTGTACGCCAGCGTCTGGTCGTCCTTGATCGCCCCGGCGTCCATGACGAGCCGCACCTGCTCGGCGCGCCCCGCCGCGTCGGTCGCGAGGACCTCCGCCTCCTTCACCTCGCCGGTCCAGTCCGGGTAGCGGGCGAAGTCGGCGATGACCGCCATGACGTCGGCCGGTGCCGCCTCGATCGTGATGCTCGAGCTGGTGTGTTCCGCCATCGCCGTGGCTCCTCCAGATGCGGGCCGGTAGAGAAGAGGTCACCGTGCGCGTGCGTGCGCACGAGTGTGCAGCGTGAAGGCTACCGCGCGGCCGACCTGCCGCCTTCACCCCGTGGCACACCGCGGCCCCGCACCAGCGCTCACCACTCCAGTGCCCAGGGCTTTCCCGACCCCGCGAAGTGCCCCACGTTCACGCATTCGGTGGCGCCGATCCGCATCCGCCGTACCAGCGGCTGATGGACGTGGCCGAAGAGCGAGTACCGGGGGCGGGTGCGGCGGATCGCCTCCAGCAGCGCCCGGCTCCCCCTCTCGAAGCGGCGCGCGACCGTGTCGTAGACGAGTTCCGGCACCTCGGGCGGGATGTGCGTGCACAGCACGTCCACCTCACCCACGGCCTCGATCTTCGCCGCGTACTCCTCGTCGCTGATCTCGTACGGGGTCCGCATCGGCGTGCGCAGGCCGCCGCCGACGAAGCCGAAGACCCACCCCCCGATCTCCACGCGCTCCCCGTCCAGCACGGTCGTCCCCGGCCCGGCGTACTCCGGCCACAGAGGCGGCATGTCGACATTGCCGTAGGTCGCGTACGTCGGTGTGGGGAAGGCCGCGAACATCTCGGCGTACTGTTTGCGCACCGCCTGCTCGATCACCGTCGCCCGGTCGTCGCCGACGCCCGCCCACAGCCGTGCGCCGAACTCCCGCGCCTCCTGGAAGCGGCGGGCCGTGCGCAGGGCGACGATCCGGTGGGCGTTCTCCACGCCGAAGAGGTCGGGGAAGATGCCACGGGAGTGGTCGGCGTAGTCCAGGAACAGCACCAGGTCGCCCAGACAGACCAGGGCGTCGGCGCCCTCCCCGGCCCGGGCCAGGTCGCGCGCGTTGCCGTGCACGTCGCTGACCACATGGATGCGTGTCCTGCGGTTTCCGGACGGTGTGGATGCCATGGCGATCAAGGGTAGGCCTGTGCGGCATACGTGAACAGTGGCGGCCGCCCCTGCGGTTACTGGCCAGTCAGTAAGTGGATGAACTACTGTGCGCCAGGAAGACACCAATCTGTGTGACGCAGCGAACATCTCGCCGGGACCCCCTGTCGAAGAAGCCATACCGGCGGGTAACGTCCGGGCAGTCCAGTCGTGCTCAGGATTTCAACCAGCGGGCCCGCGGCCCCCTGGCGACCCCCGGAGCACTGCCCGAGCCTGGGACCGCACCGTCGCATCACACAACGTCGTGGCGCCGGCGCCCTATGAGGAGCAGCAGTCTTGCGCGAGTTCAGCCTTCCGGCTTTGTACGAGGTCCCTGCGGACGGCAATCTGACCGACATCGTCCGCAGAAACGCCGCGCAGCACCCTGACGTCGCCGTCATCGCCCGCAAGGTGGGCGGTGTCTGGCAGGACGTCACTGCCACGGCCTTCCTGTCCGAGGTGCACGCCGCGGCCAAGGGCCTCATCGCCTCCGGCGTCCAGCCCGGCGACCGGGTCGGCCTGATGTCGCGCACCCGCTACGAGTGGACGCTGCTCGACTTCGCGATCTGGTGCGCGGGCGGGGTCACCGTGCCGGTGTACGAGACCAGCTCGCCGGAGCAGGTGCAGTGGATCCTCTCCGACTCGGGCGCGACCGCCGTCATCGTGGAGCTGGACAACCACACCGCCGCCGTCGAGTCGGTGCGTGACACGCTGCCCGCCCTCAAGCACGTCTGGCAGATCGAGGCCGGGGGCGTGGAGGAGCTCGGGCGGCTCGGCCAGGACGTCTCCGACCAGGCCGTCGAGGAGCGCGGCTCGCTGGCCAAGGCCGACGACCCGGCGACGATCGTGTACACGAGCGGCACCACCGGGCGCCCCAAGGGCTGTGTCCTCACCCACCGCAGCTTCTTCGCCGAGTGCGGGAACGTCGTCGAGCGGCTCCGTCCGCTCTTCCGCACCGGCGAGTGCAGCGTCCTGCTGTTCCTCCCCCTCGCGCACGTCTTCGGCCGCCTGGTGCAGATCGCCCCGATGATGGCGCCGATCAAGCTGGGCACCGTCCCGGACATCAAGAACCTCACCGACGAGCTGGCGGCCTTCCGGCCCACGCTGATCCTGGGCGTGCCGCGCGTCTTCGAGAAGGTCTACAACTCGGCGCGCGCCAAGGCGCAGGCGGACGGCAAGGGCGCGATCTTCGACAAGGCGGCGGACACCGCGATCGCGTACAGCAAGGCGCTGGACACCCCGTCGGGCCCGTCGATCGGGCTGAAGATCAAGCACAAGGTCTTCGACCGGCTGGTCTACAGCAAGCTCCGCGCGGTCCTCGGCGGCCGGGGCGAGTACGCGATCTCCGGCGGCGCCCCGCTGGGCGAGCGCCTGGGCCACTTCTTCCGCGGCATCGGCTTCACCGTCCTGGAGGGTTACGGCCTGACGGAGTCCTGTGCCGCCACCGCGTTCAACCCCTGGGACCGGCAGAAGATCGGCACGGTCGGTCAGCCGCTGCCGGGCTCGGTCGTCAGGATCGCGGACGACGGGGAGGTGCTGCTGCACGGCGAGCACCTGTTCAAGGAGTACTGGAACAACCCCGGCGCGACCGCGGAGGCGCTGGCCGACGGCTGGTTCCACACCGGTGACATCGGCACCCTCGACGAGGACGGCTACCTCAGGATCACCGGCCGCAAGAAGGAGATCATCGTCACCGCGGGCGGCAAGAACGTCGCCCCGGCCGTGATCGAGGACCGCATCCGGGCGCACGCGCTGGTCGCGGAGTGCATGGTGGTGGGCGACGGGCGGCCGTTCGTGGGCGCGCTGGTCACCATCGACGAGGAGTTCCTGGGCCGTTGGGCCGCCGAGCACGGCAAGCCGGCGGGCTCCACCGCGGCGTCGCTGCGCGAGGACGCGGACCTGCTGGCCGCGATCCAGTCGGCGATCGACGACGGCAACGCCGCGGTGTCGAAGGCGGAATCGGTGCGGAAGTTCCGCATTCTCTCCTCCCAGTTCACGGAGGACTCGGGCCATCTCACCCCGTCGCTGAAGCTCAAGCGCAACGTGGTGGCGAAGGACTACGCGGCGGAGATCGAGGCGATCTACGCGAAGTAGTACCCGAGTCGGCTCATGGCGCGGTGTCCTCGGCGAGGACCCGCGCCATCGTGCGTTCGGCGAGCGCGGTGATGGTGACGAAGGGGTTCACCCCGATGTTGCCGGGCACCAGCGAGCCGTCGGTGACGTACAGCCTGGAATACCCCTTCACCCGGCCGTGGTTGTCGGTCGCCTTTCCCAGCACGCAGCCGCCGAGCGGGTGGTAGGTGAAGTCGTCGGCGAAGACCTTGTTGGACGAGCCGAACAGGTCGTACCGGTAGATCGTCGAGTTGGCCGAGTTGATCCGGTCGAACAGCTTCTTCGCCATGGCGACGGAGACGGCACTCTGCGCCGCCGTCCAGCCGAGCTTCACACCGCCCGTGGCGCTGTCGTACGTGAAGGACGCCCGCTGCGGGTTCTTGGTGATCGCCAGATAGAGGCTGACCCAGTGCTCCAGGCCCGTCGGCAGCGGGGCGATCTCGGCGAAGACGGGGTTCGAGGCGTTGGACCAGTCGTCGATGCCCATCACCGGCATGGTCGACTGGTTGGCGCCGACGGTGTCCCACAGGTGGTTGGCCCGCCCGAGCATCACGTTGCCGTTGGGCCCCCAGCCGGTCCCGACGCTCGCGTCCAGCGCCGGCAGCGTGCCCGTTTCCCTTGCCCTGACCAGGAGTTCGCTGGTCCCGACGCTGCCGGCGCCGAGGAAGAGGTAGGTGCAGCCGTACTGCTTGGTCTCGACGACCGCGCCGGTGTCGTCGATGCGGTCGGCGGTCAGCACCCAGGTGCCGTCGCCCGCCCGGCTGACCGACGTCACCTTCTCCAGGGTGTGGACGGTGACGTTCCCGGTGCCGAGGGCGGAGGCCAGGTACGTCTTGTCGAGGCTGCGTTTGCCGTGGTTGTTGCCGTAGATGACCTCCTGCCCCAGGGCCGACCTGGTGGCGGTCCCGGCGGCCTCGCGCTGCATGTGGCCGAAGTCGTAGACGTTGGGCACGAAGGTGGTCTTCAGGCCGGCGTTCGCCGCGTGCTTCCGGGAGACCCGGCTGAACCGGTACCACTCGGTCGACTCGAACCAGGCGGGGTCGATCGTGTTGACGCCGAGCATGGCGCGGGCGCGCGGGAAGTACGTGGAGTACATCTCGGTGACGTCGACGGCCGGGAACTGCTCGGCGAAGTAGGACTGGAGCGGGGTGACCGCCATCCCGCCGTTGACCAGGGAACCTCCGCCGACGCCACGGCCCAGGAAGACCGACATGTCGCCGAAGTGGACGCGGTCCAGGACGCCGGGGTACGGGCTGATGTCCTTGTTGACGACGTCCAGCCACAGGAAGGTGGCCAGGGGCGCCTCGGTGCGGGTGCGGAACCACATGGAGCGCTGGTCGGGGTTGGCGGTGTTGCAGAAGATCTTGCCGTCGGCTCCGGGGGTGTTCCACAGCCGGCCCATCTCCAGGACCAGGGTGCGGATGCCGGCCTGGCCGAGGCGGAGGGCGGCCACGGCGGCGCCGTAGCCGGAGCCGACGACGATCGCGGGGGCGGAGTCGACCGCGGCGGGCTCGGCGGCACGGGCGGAGCCGAGACCGACACGGGTGAAGCCGAGGGTGGCCGCCGTCTGGAGGGCGGCCATACCGAGGATCTGACGTCTTGTCAGCTGATGCTGCATCAGTTTTGCTGTCATGTGCGCAGCATGTGCGGATTTTGCCGCTCCGCCTAGTGCCGCGGCAGGCAACGTTTGCCCGTTGAGGAGCGGGGTCCGGTGCGTGCTCTCGGTGTGCCGGCCGGAAGCCCTCGTACTGGATGTACTTGGGCTTTCGGCCGGTGCGGCGAGAGGGCGTGCCGGGCGTCGCGACGGGGCGAACGTTGCCTGTCGCGGCACTAGTGCACGGGACGGGGTTTGCCCGGACCTTTGAAACGGCCCTTCACAGCAGTTTCTCGAGCCCCTGCGCCAACAGGTCCCACCGCCACTTCTCCTCCACCCACTGCCTGCCCCGCTCCCCCATCCTGCGGCGCAGTTCCGCGTCCCCGAGCAGGGCCACGATCCGCTCGGCGGCCTCCTCGGGGGCGCCGCCCCGTACGACCCAGCCGGTCTCGCCGTCGAGCACGGCGTCGGGAGCGCCGCCGGAGTCGCCGGCGACGACGGGCAGTCCGGTCGCGGATGCCTCCAGGTAGACGATGCCGAGTCCCTCGACGTCGAGTCCGCCCCGGCGGGTGCGGCAGGGCATGGCGAAGACGTCCCCGGCGCCGTAGTGGGCGGGCAGGTCCGACCAGGGCACGGATCCGGTGAAGCGGACGGAGCCCGCGACGCCCGTCTCGTGCGCCAGTCGCCGCAGGTCCTTCTCGTAGGGTCCGCCGCCGACGATCAGCAGCACGGTCTCCGGCTCGGCGGCCAGGATCCGGGGCATGGCCCGGATCAGTGTGTCCTGGCCCTTGCGCGGTACGAGCCGCGAGACGCACACCACCACCGGCCGGTCGGTGAGCCCGAGCCGTGCGCGGACCTCGTCGCCGCCGGAGCCGGGATGGAAGGTCTTCTCGTCGACGCCCGGCGGCAGTTGCACCATCCGCCCGGCCGCCTCGGCGCTCAGCGCGGTCGCGATCCGCGAGCGCGTGTACTCCCCGAGGTAGGTGATCGTGTCCGTGGCCTCGCCGATCCGCCCCAGCAACTGCCGGGCGGCGGGCAACTGGGCCCACCCGGCCTCGTGGCCGTGCGTCGTGGCCACCAGGCGTTCGGCGCCGGCCTTCCGCAGTGCGGGCGCCATCAGCCCGAGCGGAGCCGCCGCCCCGAACCACACCGAGGTGCACCCGTGTTCCCGCAGCAGCCCCACGGCCCGCCGGGTCGCCCCCGGCGTCGGCAGCAGCATCGTCGTCCGGTCCCGTACGACGGTGAAGGGCTGCTCGGCGTCGAAGCCGGCCGTCGCCTCGATCCCCTCCCGGCCGCGCTTCCAGGTGGACGCGTAGACGACGAGCCGCTCGGGGTCGAGACGGAGCGCCATGTTGTGCAGGAACGCCTGGATGCCGCCCGGGCGGGGCGGGAAGTCGTTCGTCACGATCAGGGTCTTGTGCATCGCGGCCGACCCTATCCAACCTGTGTTCACGGGTGTGCCCGGCCGTACCGCTGAGCACCCTGCTGCGGCGGGAGGGCGAGCCCGTGCGGGCCGAGGAGGCAGGCGATCTGTTCCGGCAGGGCATGCCGCGGGTGGCGCGGGCGACGGGTGGGGCGGAGCGGGCGTGGCTCACCGAGGCGGTCGCCCGGCTGGAGGGCGCCGGCTGATCAGCCGAGCTGGTCGCGCAGGTACTGCCGCCACGCGGCGGTGAAGTCCGCAAGCGTCGTCCCCAGCACGCTCCGCATCGCGCCCTCGACCGCCCCGTCCCGCTTCCCGTGCTCCCCGACGGCCCGGTAGAACGCCTTCAACCGCTCCTCGCCCCACCGCTCCGCGATCATCCGGCAGGCCATCCAGCCGTCCTCGTACGCCCGCGCCAGCCGGTCGGCGTCACCGGAGAACCCGAAGTCGCCGTCGGCGGGCAGCCCCTGCGGGACCTGCCCCTGACGGACGGCGTTCTGCAGCTCGGGCGCGGCCTGCGCCGGGGTGCGCCCGGTGCCGCGGTAGCCGACCCAGTCGGCGTACCCCTCGGACAGCCACAGCGGGGTGGCGGCGTTGGTGTGGGCGCGGGTGGCGACATGGGTGGTCTCGTGGGTGAGTACGACCTGCTGCCCGACCGGGCCGAGCACGGCGTACGCGTCCGGGTTGACGATGACCCGGTCCGCGGGCGTCTTGGCCGCGCCGCCCGTCTCGCCCGTGGTGACCGCGGCGATCCCCCGGTAGGAGGAGGCGGGCGAGCCGAGCAGCGCCGCCATGCCGTCCAGCGACTTCGGTACGAGGAGGACGACGTGCCGCGCCCAGTCGGTGCCCCACGCCTGCGAGACCGCCGGGACCGCGCGGTCGGCCAGGTCCGCGAAGGTCCGCAGCCGGGTGCCGCTCTGCCCGACGCCCAGGACGAGACTGTGCGCGCCCCGGACGGCGGCCACCGTGCCCTGGTCCCACAGCTGTGCCCCGGCCTTCTTCGCGGGGCGCTCGGAGGTCACGGACCACTGCCCGTCCGCGCCTCGGCTCAGGGCCAGCGTGCGGGGCGTGGTCACCGGCGCCCTGTCGTAGCCCGCTATCCGGTAGCTCAGCTCGGCGTCGGCGGTGGCGGTGTCGCCCTCGCGGTCGACGGCGGTGACCCGGTACGACCAGGCCGCCAGCGGTACGGCCCGCACGCGGGTGTATCCGGTGCGGTCACCGGTGGCGGCGTAGGCGCTCGGATCGTGGGCCAGGACCGCGGCGGCCCGCCGGTCGAGCACCCGCTGCACGTCCGCCGTCGCCCTGTCCGTCGCGGGCCGCCCACCGCAGCCCACGAGAAGGACGAGCAGCAACACCACGAGCCCCAAGGCTCCGGATCCGCGCGTCCGCCTCAGCCCAGCCATCCTCCCGATCGTACGGTGCCCCGCCCGAACCGGAACCCGCCCCGCGCGCCGCGCGGTCCCCGGCGGGGCCACGTCAGCACGCGGAACGGCACCTGCCGTCGCCGCCCCTCAGGGCCGCGTCACCGCCGAGATCGGCATCATCCCGACCGGGTCGTAGCGCACCGGCGCACCCGGGTAAGGGGCGTGGATGACCTGGCCGTTGCCGACGTACATGCCGACGTGGCTGGCGTCGGAGCGGTAGGTGACGAGGTCTCCGGGACGGGCCTGGGAGAGCGGGACCTGCCGGCCGGCGTGTGCCTGGGCCTGCGAGGTGCGCGGCAGGGAGACGCCTGCCTGGGCGTACGACCACTGCATCAGGCCCGAGCAGTCGAAGCCGGAGGGGCCGTTGCCGCCCCATACGTAGGGTCGGCCGAGTGCGGAGCGGGCGGCGGTCACGGCGGCGGCCGCGCGGCCCGAGACGGGGAAGGCGTCCCCGAAGCCGGACATGTCGAGGCGGCCGGAGCGGGAGGCCCGCTCGTAGGCGGCGCGCTCCGCGAACGGCAGGGAGTTGAGCAGCTGCCGGGCCTTGGCGAGCTTCTGCTCGACGGTCCGCTTGTGCCGGGCGACGGCCCTGCGGCTCCTCTCCAGTTCGCCGAGCTTGCGGGTGGCCTCGGCGCGCTCCTGGGCGAGTTGGCGCAGGGCGTCCTGAAGGTCATTCAGTTCGCCGGCCTGGTGGAGGGTGATCCGGTCGAGGACGACGGCCCGGTCGAGGTAGTCGCGCGGGTCGTCGGAGAAGAGCAGTGTGAGGGACGGGTCGAGGCCGCCCGAGCGGTACTGGGCGCCGGCCAGGGTGCCGAGACGGCCGCGCAGATCGTTGACGCGCGCCTGCTGGCGGGCGATCCGGTCCTGGGAGTCACCGACCTGCCGGCGCAGCGTGCCGACCCGCTCACCTGCCTGGTTGAAGGCCTCGGTGGCCTTCTCGGCCTCCTCGTACAGACGGCCCACCTCGGCCCCGGTGTCGTCGTGCGGCGCGGCCGGGGCCGGTACGGCGGTGGCCAGGGCGCCGAGGGCGGCGGCCGCGGCGGACAGGACGCACAGGGCGCCCCGGTCGGACACGGACGGTGCAAGGCGGCGATGGGACCTCACGGGAAGCCGCGCTCCTTCCACTGGCGGACAGAGGCAGTCCCCTCGGCACGGGAGCCGGGGAAACGCGGCAGACAGTAGCCCCGGGACCGGGGACCGGCCAAAGGATCTCCGAGCTCACGCACAGTGACGCCCCGCCTCTGACGCAGGTCATCGGCGGGGCGTGGGGTCACATCTCGTGGTTGTGATTCGCCCGTTCGGGCGCGAGGTTCCTGATCTTGAAACGTGCTCGCGTGGGGCGGGAGAACCTCGCGGGGAGGTCAGATCCGGACGCCGAACTGGAACGGCATGTTGTTGATCGACTCGTAGCGCACGACCGTGCCGGTGCGCGGGGCGTGCAGGATCTGGCCGTTGCCCGCGTAGAAGCCGACGTGGTGCAGGTCGCCGTAGAAGATGACCAGGTCGCCGACCTTGAGGTCGGACTGGGAGTAGATGCGCGTACCGGCGTTGGCCTGGTCCTGGGACATGCGCGGGATCTTGACGCCGGCCTGGGCGTAGGCCCAGGAGGTCAGGCCCGAGCAGTCGAAGGAGTTCGGGCCGGAGGCGGCCCAGACGTAGGGCGAGCCGATCTTGCTCTGGGCGGCCTGGAAGGCGGCGAGGGCGCGGCCGGAGGCGGGGCCGGTGTTGCCGAGGTCGACGCGCTCGCCGGCGTCGCGGCTGGCACGGGCGTCGGCGGCGGCCAGGGCGGCCTTCTCCTTGGCCGTCAGCGTGTTGAGGAGCTTCTGCGCCTCGGCGAGCTTGCCCTGGACCGCCTTCTTCTGCTTGGCCAGCTCGGTGCGGGTGAACGTGAGGTCCTTGAGCTTGTCGGAGGCCTCGGCGCGGTCCTGGGCGAGCTGGCGCTGCTTCTCCTGGATCTTCTTCAGGGCCTCGACCTGCTGGGCGCTGAGCTGGTCGGCGGTGGACGCCTTGTCCAGGTAGTCGTCCGGGTTCGAGGACAGGAAGAGCTGGAGGGAGGAGTCGATGCTGCCCGTGCGGTACTGGGCGGCGGCCGCGAGACCGATGCTGTCGCGCAGCTCGTTGAGCTCTTCCTGGCCGCGGGCGACGTTGTCCTGGATGGTGGAGATCTCCTTCTGGAGCTTCTCCTGCTTCTCCTTGGCCCCGTTGAGCTTCTCGGTGGCCTGCTCCGCCTGCTCGTAGAGCTCGTCGACCTTGGTCTTGACCTCGTCCTTGCTCGGCTTCTCGCTCGGCGCGGCGTTGGCGGCCTGCGAACTCAGGGCGACAGCGGCGGCAGCGGCGGTGGTGAGCACGGTCACGCGTGCCCGGCTCGGCTGCTTGGGACGACGGTGGGACGCCACGGACGACGAGCTCCTTCTTGTGAGTGATCACTCGTGCGGAGATTCGATGATGGCAGACCCTAGTGACCATCCTGTGATCAGTTCAAATCCTCGCACCAAAAAAGTCTGTGACGCAATGCATTCTTTACGACTATCACACCAGCAGTAATGCCAAGTTGACGCTACGTTGCGTGACACTTACGCCAATTCGGGCATTGGACCTGTACGTTGACGTTCAGGTCAGCCGCTTGAGAAGTACCGCAGAAGCCACGGGTCGCGCCCCGGCCCGTGCGACCCCGTCGGCCACCTCACGGTCGGTCGAGGCGACGATGACCGGCCGGCCGGGCGGCTCGGCGCGCACCAGCTGGCGGATCAGCTCGTCGGCGGTGACCCCCGGCTTGGAGAACAGCACCCGCACCCCGCGCGGCGGCGCGAGCAGGACCGGCGCGGCCAGTTCGGCCCCGTCGAAGACACAGGTGACCTCGGCGCCGGTCTGCGCGGCGAGTTGCGAGAGCTGCCCCAGCAGCCGCAGCCGCTGCTTCTCGAGCGGCATCTGCGGATAGCCGGTCTTGGTGACGTTGTAGCCGTCGACGACGAGATGCGCCTGCGGCAGCGCGAGCAACTGGTCCAGGATCGCGGGATCGTCCTCGGACAACGCCCGGGCCGCGATGTCCTTCGGGGTCATTCGTCCCGGTTCGACCGCGTCCACGGTCTCCGCCGGGCGGACCGACACGGGCGGCAACGCCAGTTCGCGGCGCAGCCCTTGGGCCGCGTCCAGCACGGTGTCGAGCAGCAGCCGCACCCGCATGTCCTCGACGCTGCGCCCCTCGCGGGCCGCCCGCCGGGTCGCCTCCAGGGCGGCCTCCGCCTCCCCGAGCCGCGCCTTGAGCCGCCGGGCATCGCTCTCGGCCGCGGACACCTGCGCCTGCCCCTCGGCCCGTACGGCCTCGATCTCGGCCTGCACCTTGCGCAGGGCCGCCTCGCCGCGCTTGACGTCACTGAGGGCCGAACGCAGCTTGCGGTGCAGCGAGTCCGCCTCCTTCCTCGCCGCCTCCAGCTCGGTGCGCAGCCGTTCGTTCTCGGCGCGGGTCTGCTCCCGCGCCTGGGCGAGCTGCTCGCGCAGCCGCTCCAGCTCCGCCCGGCTCTCCTCGTCGGCGCGCTCGGCGTCCGCCCGCTGCGCCTCCTCGCCGGCGGCGGTCACCAGCTTGACCCAGCCGGTGGGCCGCAGTACGTAGGCCGCGGCCGCCACATCGAGCGGATCCGCGGCCGGGGGCGGCGAGCCGGAGTCGAGGGCGCCGGCCAGTTCCGGCTGAGCCTCTCTGAACTTCTCCCCGATGCGCTGCCGGAACAACGGATCGGTCTCCAGCGCGGCCGCCATCGCGTTCCCCGCGAACTTGGCCCGCCGATTCGGGGCGAACCGGGCGTACTGTCGCAACTGGGCGGGCAGTTCGCCGACGGTCAGACCGCCGAAGCCGTCCGAGACGATCTGGACGACCCGGCGGCGCACACCGTCGGGCAGCGGACGGTCGAGCACCTCAGCGGCGCCGTCGCCCGGCCCCCCGCCTGCGCTCTCCACCATCCGTCACACCCCACTAGCTGTGCGGGGCCCGCTCCCCTCAGGAGCCGGCGCCCGGCCTGTCCACGAGTTCCACCTGATCCACGGCGTTGCACCAACGGCACCGCACCGACTCGATGGTCTCACTGACCACCTCACGCTCCTCGACCGTCGGCTCACCGGCGAGATCGAGGTGCACGTACTCGACGACCTTCGACGAGCGCGTCACGTCGAACCGGGTGAGGTTGCCGCAGAGCGTGCAGCGCCACCGCGTCGTGGCGGTCGGCAGGGGAACCGTCATCGTGACTGTCCGCTTCCTTCTAGTGTCGGTCTTCAAGCGTCGGGTCGCGCCCAAGGCTCCCCGCCGTGTGTGGCTCGTAACCCTACGGCCTGGCGGGTACTCGCCGCCCGCCCGTCCACGGCGGCGAGGCGGGCGGGGAGAGTGTGTCCCGTTACGTCATGCTCTGTGTCCATGATCAGGGACTGGAACGGGACCGTGAACAGGGCCGTGAGCCGAGCGCTCCGGCGCCCTTCGGCGCCGGTGACCTACGGACTGATCGCCCTGTGCTGCCTGATCTTCGTGATCGGCCCCGCCTCGGGCCTCAGTCCGGCGTACGGCACCGGCGAGGAGCTGCCGGCCGCGCAGCGGGCCTATTTCCGGCGGTGGGGCGTGATCCCGGCCGACCTGTTCGAGGGCTCTGCGCCCTCCGCCCTCACCCCCGCGACGGCCCTGTTCATCCACGGCAGCTGGGTGCACCTGCTGGGCAACATGCTCTTCCTCTACGTCTTCGGGGCGATGACCGAGCACCGGATGGGCCGAGTCCAGTTCACGCTCTTCTACCTCGGCTGCGGTTACCTGGCCCTGCTGGGCTACGCCGCCGCCAACGCCGACTCCGAGCAGTCGCTGGTCGGCGCCTCCGGGGCGATCTCGGCGGTCCTCGGCGCGTTCCTGTACCTGTTCCCCCGGGCCCGCGTGACCAGTCTCCTGCCGTTCCTCTTCTTCCTGCCGCTGCGCTTCCCGGCCTGGGTGGTACTGCCCTTCTGGGCGACCCTGCAGTGGCTGGCCGCGGGGCGGGCCGGGCAGGGGCCCGGCGTGGCGTACCTGGCCCACGTGCTGGGCTTCGGCCTGGGCTTCGGCTACGCGTGGGCCCGCTTCGACCGTCCGACGAGGGCCTGTCCGGCGGATCAAGTCGCAGGAAACCGGCGGTGACTCATCGGTGCGGGTGAGCGGGGCTTGGTGCGTCCAGCTGCAAGGCGGAGGAGGGCGTCGACGCGATGGGGGCCCCTCCCGCGCGAGCGAAGCCGAGCGTGGGGGAGTCGGCAACCGACGACAACGCCGCAGATGGGCGTGCCAAGCCCCGCGTCCGCGGCATGATCCGCCGGACAGGCCCTAAAGTGAAGGCCGCCCCAGCTCCGGCCCCCGAGGGAGAGAACCAGCCGTGATCACCGCGATCGTCCTCATCAAGACCAGCGTGGACCGGATTCCCGAGATCGCGGAGTCGATCGCAGCGCTGGACTCCGTCAGCGAGGTGTTCTCCGTGACCGGGACGTACGACCTGATCGCCATGGTGCGGGTGCGGCAGCACGAGGAGCTGGCGGAGGTCATTCCCGGCCGGATCAGCAAGATTCCGGGCGTGGAGGCGACGGACACGCACGTCGCTTTCCGTACGTACTCGCAGCACGACCTGGAGGCGGCGTTCGCGATCGGCCTGGACTCCTGACCGTCTGAACACCGTCTGAACACCGCCTCCGGAGAAGAGCGCCTCACACCGCCGGGACGCAGCGGCCGTCCTCCGTGCGGTACTGCCACCTGGCGCCGTCCCGGACCAGCTCCTTCACGGCGCCCACGAAACGCTCGACGTGCTCGTCCGGCGTTCCCGCGCCGAAGCTCACGCGGATCGCGTTGAGGGACTTCTCGCCGGGGGCCGCCTCGGGGGCGCCGCACTCGCCCTGGGTCTGCGGGTCGCTGCCGAGGAGGGTGCGGACCAGGGGGTGGGCGCAGAAGAGGCCGTCGCGGACGCCGATGCCGTACTCGGCGGAGAGGGCGGCGGCGAAGTGGGAGCTGTTCCAGCCCTCGACGACGAAGGAGATCACGCCCACGCGCGGGGCGTCGTCGCCGAAGAGGGACAGGACGCGCACCTCGGGGACCTCGGCGAGGCCTTCCCGCACCTTCTCGACCAGGTACTGCTCGCGGGCGACGAGCGTGTCGAAGCCCGCCTCGGTCAGCGCCTTGCAGGCGGCGGCGATGGAGTAGGCGCCGATGACGTTCGGGGAGCCCGCCTCGTGCCGGGCGGCGCTCTCGTGCCACTCCACGTCCACTCCCCCGTCCGCGCGCCGGGTGACCTTGCGGCTGGCGCCACCGCCGGCCAGGTACGGCTCGGCCTCGCGCAGCCAGTCGGCACGGCCGGCCAGGACACCGGAGCCGAACGGGGCGTACAGCTTGTGGCCGGAGAAGGCGACCCAGTCGACGTCGAGGTCGCGCACGCTCACGGGGTGGTGCGGGGCCAGCTGGGCGGCGTCCAGGACGATCCGGGCGCCGTGGGCGTGGGCCGCCGCGGCGAGCTCCCGCACCGGCCACAGCTCGCCGGTGACGTTCGAGGCGCCGGTGACGCAGACCAGGGCGGGACCGTACCCCTCTTGAACGGATGCGGTGCGGTCGGCGAGGGCGCGCTCCAGGGTCTCGACGGCCTGGCGCGGGGTGCGGGGGGCGTCGAGGTAGGTGACCCGGGCGTCCTTCCAGGGCAGCAGCGAGGCGTGGTGCTCGGTCTCGAAGACGAAGACCTGGCAGTCGGCGGGGAGCGCGGCGGCGAGGAGGTTGAGGGAGTCGGTGGTGGAGCGGGTGAAGACCAGCTGGTCGTCGGCTCGGCAGTCGAGGAACTCCGCGACTGTCCTGCGGGCGTTCTCGAAGAGGTCCGTGGAGAGCTGGGAGAGGTAGCCGGCACCGCGGTGGACGCTGCCGTAGTACGGGGCGTAGGCCGCCACGTCGTCCCAGACGCGCTGGAGGGCGGGGGCGCTCGCCGCGTAGTCGAGCGCCGCGTAGGTGACTTCGCCGCCCGTGACGAGCGGGACGGTGACATTACCGCCCAGAACAGGCAGCGGTGCACAAATGGCGCGGGTGGCGGCAGCGGTGGAGACGGACATGGTGAACTCCCGTGAAAGGCAGGCGGATTCACCACGCGAGCACACGTACGCGCAGACACCGCGGGCACGGCTCAGCGTGGGAGAAAAGGTGAAAGGGGATGCGGAGGCGGGGCTCTGCGGCCCCCCTTCGGGGGGCTGTCGGCCCTAGGGCCTGTTGCGAAAGTGGCGCCTGCCGCGCGACGCCCGGCACGCTCCCCCACTGCCTGAAGGGCGTGGGAGGTGCCCCCACTCGCCGCACCGCCCGAAAGCCCGAGTACGCCCAGTACGAGGGCTTCCGAGCGGCACGCCGAGAGCACGCACCGACGGCGACATCAGCCGCTCCGCGGCGGGCGCGCGGCCGCCCTTCGGGCGACGACGCCACTTTCGCAACAGGCCCTAGCGCATTCGCTTGCTCACGGAAGGCTCCTCGACGACCAGGACCCCTGGTGGTACGAGGGGTCCGCGCTTGCCGTGGACCTCGCTGCCCACGACCTGGTCTTCACCCGGGGCACCCCGCCACGGACGGAGGGTTGCCGGACAGTCGGCCGGGGCCTCATGACTGTCACTCATGACCTGAACAGGAACGTACGTGAAGTGATCGCGGTCCCGCAACTCGTGTCCGGATCGCGGGACCGCACCTCGGATGCCCTACGCGTTGCTGGCCGTCACCCAGCGCTCCAGCGCCCGCTTGGCCGCGCCGGAGTCGATGGACTCCGCGGCCTTCGCCATCCCGGCCCGCAGCTGCTCGGTGAGCGGTGCGTCCGTCGGGTCCAGGGCGACCAGCGCGGCCGCCGAGTTCAGCAGGACCGCGTCCCGTACGGGGCCCGTCTCGCCGTCGAGGAGGCGGCGGGCGACCTCGGCGTTGTACGACGGGTCGCCACCGCGCAGGGCCTCCACCGGCACGAGCTCGATGCCGACGTCCCGCGGGTCGAAGGCCTCCTCGGTGACCTTGCCGTCGCGGACGGTCCAGACGCGGGAGGTGGACGTCGTCGTCAGCTCGTCGAGGCCGTCGTCGCCGCGGAACACCAGGGAGGAGTTGCCGCGTTCGGCGAAGACGCCCGCGATGATCGGTGCCATGCGCGGGTCGGCGACCCCGACGGCCTGGGCGCGCACCTTCGCCGGGTTGGTCAGCGGGCCGAGGGCGTTGAACACCGTCCGGATGCCCAACTGGCCGCGGGCGGCGCCCGCGTGACGCAGCGCCGGGTGGAACTTGACGGCGAAGCAGAAGGTGATCCCGGCCTCCTCGGCGACCTCGGCCACCCGCTGGGGGGTGAGGTCCAGGTTGACGCCCAGCCTCTCCAGGACGTCCGAGGAGCCCGACGCCGACGAGGCCGCGCGGTTGCCGTGCTTGACGACCTTCGCGCCCGTGCCGGCCACCACCAGCGCCGACATCGTGGAGATGTTCACCGTCTTCGCGCCGTCGCCGCCCGTGCCGACGATGTCGACCGTACGGCCCGACACCTCGATGACGTTCGCGTGCTCGTACATCGCGCGCACGAGCCCGTTGATCTCCTCGACGGTCTCGCCCTTGGCGCGCAGGGCCACCACGAACGCGGCGATCTGCGCGTCGGTGGCCTCGCCCCGCATGATCCGGTCCATCGCCCAGGCCGTCGCGTCGGCGCTCTGGTCGCGGCCGTACAGCAGGGCGTTCAGCACCTCGGGCCAGGAACGGCCCGCCGCGGTGTCGCCTCCAGCGGGGGTCACAGCGCTCATAAGCCGCTCCTGGGTCAGTCCGGTCCCGCTCTTCGGGACACGCGTCTCAACAGGTCCACCCTATCCAGCCGCGGGCACGGCGAAGGGCCCCGTCCGAACACCGGACGGGGCCCTTCGTCAGTTGCGTGGCGACGCAGTGATCAGTGGTGGCCGTGGCCGCTCGTGATCTCCTTGTACTCCTCGACGGTCGGCTTGGCGATCTGGCTCTCCTCGCCGTAGTACGCCTTGCTCAGCTTGGCGCGGACCTTCTCCGAACGCTTCACCTTGCGCTCGACGCCGTTCTCGTCGACCGTCGGGCCGATCTCGGCCGGCGCGTACTGCTCGTGCGCGGTGAGCGTGTACAGCGCCTCCTGGCTGAGCGGCTCGTGGACCTCGATGTACTCACCGTGCGGCAGGCGCTTGATGGTGCCGGTCTCGCGACCGTGCAGCACCTTGTCCTTGTCGCGGCGCTGCAGGCCGAGGCAGATCCGCTTGGTGATGACGAAGGCCAGGACCGGTCCGACGAAGAAGCCGATGCGGACGAACCAGGTGACCGCGTTGATCGACAGATGGAAGTGGGTGGCGATGATGTCGTTGCCACCACCGACCAGCATGATCATGTAGCCGGTGACCCAGGCGACGCCGAAGGCCGTGCGGGTCGGGGCGTTGCGCGGCCGGTCCAGGATGTGGTGCTCGCGCTTGTCGCCGGTCACCCAGGACTCGATGAACGGGTAGAGCGCGATCACACCGAGGAACAGACCGAAGAGCACCAGCGGGACGAACACGCCCAGGACGAGCGTGTGACCCCAGAAGTTGATCTCCCAGCCCGGCATGGCGCGGATCAGACCCTCGGCGAAGCCCATGTACCAGTCGGGCTGGGCGCCGGTGGACACCTGGTCCGGACGGTAGGGGCCCATGGCCCAGATCGGGTTGATGGACGCGATGCCGGCGAGGGCCGCGATGGCGCCGAAGACCAGGAAGAAGAAGCCTCCGGCCTTGGCCATGTAGACCGGCAGCAGCGGCATGCCGACGACGTTCTTGTTGGTCCGTCCGGGACCCGCGAACTGCGTGTGCTTGTGGTAGAAGACCAGGATCAGGTGGCCGACCACGAGACCGAGCATGATGCCCGGCAGCAGCAGGATGTGGATCGAGTAGAACCGCGCGACGAAGTCGCCGCCCGGGAACTCCCCGCCGAACAGGAACATCGAGATGTACGTGCCGACGATCGGCACGGACAGGATCGCGCCCTGGGTGAAGCGGACACCGGTGCCGGAGAGCAGGTCGTCCGGGAGCGAGTAGCCGGTGAAACCGGTGAACATGCCGAGGACGAACAGCAGGAAGCCGAACAGCCAGTTGATCTCACGCGGCTTGCGGAAGGCGCCGGTGAAGAAGACGCGCATCATGTGCACGAACATGCCGGCGAGGAAGATGACCGCCGCCCAGTGGTGGATCTGCCGGATGAGCAGACCACCGCGCACGTCGAACGAGATGTGCATCGTGGAGTTGAACGCCTCGGACATCAGCTGACCCTGCAGCGGGACGTAGCTGCCGTGGTACTCCACCTCGTTCATCGACGGGTGGAAGAACAGCGTCAGGTACACACCCGTGAGGATGATGATGATGAAGCTGTAGAGGCAGATCTCACCCAGCATGAAGGACCAGTGGTCCGGGAAGATCTTGCGCATGTTGGCCTTGGCCAGGGAGTAGATCCCCAGCCGGCCGTCCGCCCAGTCGGCGACCCGCTCGCCCGCGGGTGCCTTGCGGCGGTCGTCGTTGTTACTCATCCGCGCTCCCAGAAGGCAGGACCGACGGGCTCTTCGAAGTCGCCAAGCGCCTCAAGGTAGCCCTCGTCGTTCACGCCGATGCGCAGCTGCGGCAGGGCGTGACCGGCCGGGCCGAAGATCACTCGGGCACCGTCGGACAGGTCGAAGGTGGACTGGTGGCAGGGGCACAGCACGTGGTGCGTCTGCTGCTCGTACAGCGAGATCGGGCAGCCGACGTGGGTGCAGATCTTCGAGTACGCCACGATGCCGTCGTGCGACCACTCGAGCTCGCGCTTGTCCTTGATGTTCTCCGGCTGGATCCGGACGATCATCAGGGCGGCCTTGGCGATCTCGTTCTGGAAGTCGTGGTCGTGCTCCTCCAGGCCCTCCGGCTTGGCGAAGGTGAGGGAGCCGACCGCGACGTCCGAGGGACGCAGCGGCTCGTTGGTGTTCATGTTGACGAGCAGCTTGCCCTTGGCCCACAGCGTGTGGCGCAGCTTGTCCTCGGGCAGCGGACCGAGGTCGCGCAGCAGCACGACACCGGAGAGCGGGAACAGGGCCAGCGCACCGAACATCGTGGTGCGGATCAGCTTGCGCCGACCGATCGCGGACTCCTTGGCGCCCTGCTTGAAGTCGGCCATGACCTTGGCCTTGACCTCGGGCGACGCCTCGATCGCGTGACGCTCGTCGGCGATCTCCACGTCGGACATCAGGGTGCGGGCCCAGTGGACCGCGCCCGCGCCGATGCAGAACAGGGCCGCACCCAGCGTCAGGCCGAGCGCGAAGTTCAGCGCGCTGATGTGCCCGAGCGGGAAGATGAAGACCGACTTGTCCGGCGGGATCGCCACGTACGAGGCGATGAAGCCGACGGTCGCCAGCATCGACACCGTGAACAGGAAGGCGACCGTACGCTCGGACCGCTTGGCGGCCCGCTCGTCGATGTCCTGCATCCGGTGCTCGTGGGGCGGCAGCCCGGGGTCGGCGAACGGGTTCTTCTCGTCCGCGACGCCCACCGCACCGTGCGCGTGGTCCTGCTCAGCGGGCAGGTTCTCTTCTGGAATGTCTTGGCTACTCATGACTTCTTGGCCTTTGCGGTCCGGGCGGCGACCCACACGGCGACGGCGATCAGTCCGCCGAGACCGAAGATCCAGCCGAACAGGCCCTCGCTGACCGGCCCGAGGCCGCCCAGTTCGAGACCGCCGGGGCTCTCCGTCTCATCTCCGTTGACCGCGTTCAGGTACGCGATGATGTCCTTCTTGTTCTGCTCCGACAGCGTGGTGTCGGGGAAGGAGGGCATGTTCTGCGGGCCGGTCTGCATGGCCTCGTAGATGTGCTTCGGGTCCACGTCCTCGAGGGTCGGAGCGTACTTGCCCCGGGTCAGGGCACCGCCCTTGCCGGTGAAGTTGTGGCACTGCGCGCAGTTGGTGCGGAACAGCTCACCGCCCTTGGCGATGTCCGCGCCCTCCGGACCGTACTCGGCCTCGGTCGGGACGGTCGGGCCGGCGCCGAGCGAGGCGATGTACGCGGCGAGCTGGTCGATCTGGGCCTGCGTGTAGATGACCTTCTTCCGCGGCACCTGCGCGCCCTGGGAGGTCGCCGCGGGCATACGGCCGGTGCCGACCTGGAAGTCGACGGCGGCGGAGCCCACGCCCACGAGGCTCGGACCGTCGGAGGTGCCCTGACCGCCGGTGCCGTGGCAGCTGGCGCAGCCTACGGCGTAGAGCTTCTTGCCCTCTTCGATGGCCAGGGACTGGGCGGTTTCATCTGCCTTCGCCTTGCTCGCGGGTGCGAACACGGCGTACAGCCCCCCGGTGCATGCCAGCGCGAGGAGTAGGACGACGAGCGCCGCCAGCGGATGGCGTCGTCGTGCGGAGAGCTTTTTCACGGATTACCCCGGTGTCAGGATCTTCTGCGTCGATGCTTCTGGGATGGGTGCGGGATCGGGCCCGGCTACTTGATCATGTAGATCGTGGCGAAGAGGCCGATCCAGACGACATCGACGAAGTGCCAGTAGTAGGACACGACGATCGCGGCAGTCGCCTGCTCGTGGGTGAACCTCCTGGCCGCGTAGGTGCGCCCGAGGACCAGCAGGAAGGCGATGAGACCGCCTGTCACGTGCAGGCCGTGGAAGCCGGTGGTCAGGTAGAAGACCGACCCGTAGGGGTCGGAGGAGAGCGAGAGCCCGTCCTTCTTGACCAGCTCGGTGTACTCGTACACCTGGCCGCCGATGAAGATCGCACCCATGATGAAGGTGACGATGAACCAGCCCCGGAGCTTCTTGACGTCACCGCGCTCGGCGGCGAACACGCCGAGCTGGCAGGTGAGGGAGGAGAGCACCAGGATCGTGGTGTTCGTGGCCGAGAACGGGAAGTTCAGGGCCTCGGCCATTTCCTTCCAGTGATCGGGACCCGTCACCGATCGCAGGGTGAAGTACATCGCGAAGAGGGCCGCGAAGAACATCAGCTCGGAACTCAGCCAGATGATCGTTCCGACGCTGGTGAGGTTCGGCCGATTGACCGACGGGTGCGCGTGCCCGGTTTCTACTGTCGTTGCTGTCGCCACGACCGACATTATGTCGGTCGCTTATCCCGCCCTCACTCCGGGGGGTGCCGTTCGGAGTGTTCGTACTGTCCGTAGTCCCCGTATGGCCCATCGGAGCCGGTCGGAAGGCGTGTTCCGGCAGGTGTTGACAGGCTGTTGAGGGGAGTAGCATCCGCCTCATCGGTACCCGGACGTTCCACACCCAATGACGCGGAGGAACCATGCAGGCGACCGCCACGGTGCTGGTCTACAGCGATGACGTCACCACCCGCGAGCAGGTGCGGCTGGCCTCCGGCCGCCGGCCCGCTCCGGACGCGCCCCTGGTCGAGTTCATCGAGTGCGCGACGCCTCCGGCCGTTCTGCGGGAGTTGGACAAGGGCGGCATCGATGTCGTCGTCCTGGACGGCGAAGCCGTGCCCATGGGCGGTATGGGGCTGTGCCGGCAGATCAAGGACGAGGTGTTCCAGTGCCCGCCGGTGCTGCTGCTGATGGGGCGGCCCCAGGACGCGTGGCTGGCCACCTGGAGCCGGGCCGACGCGGCTGTGACGCTCCCCGTGGAGCCGGTGGAGTTCGCGGGGGCGCTGGCTTCGTTGCTGCGGCGCAAGCGGCTGCTGAGCGCCTGAGAGGAGAAGAGGCGGGCGTGGGCCCCGGGTCCGCGCGCCCGGGTCTCTCACGTCGCCGTGGGCCGGAGCCTGGACGTGTCCTGCTCCGGCCTGTGCTCGCCGGTCGTCAGGGCGCTGCCCGTGCTCCACTTCGCCCAGTCGATGTTCCAGTCGCCGAAGCCGTTGCCGAAGGTCTCCATCGTGTGGCCGTAGCTGTTGACGACCTGGACGACGTCGCCCTGGCGGACGTTCGCGAAGAACCAGGCGGCGTTGGCGGTGCTCATGCCGGTGCAGCCGTGGCTGACGTTGGCGTAGCCCTGGGAGCCGACGGACCAGGGGGCGGCGTGGACGTACTCGCCGCTCCAGGTGACGCGGGTGGCGTAGTAGACGGGCAGGTCGTACGACTCCGCCGAGCCCTCGGCGATGCCGACGGTGGTGCCGCGCATCCGTACGAAGTACTCCTTGCCCAGGACGACCTTGACCCCGTTGCGGGTCTCGAAGCCGGGCTTGCCGGTGGTCACCGGTATTCGTTTGATCTCCTCGCCGTTCTTGAAGACGGTCAGGGAGTGGGCCGAGGCGTCGGTGAGGGCGATGACGCGGTCGCCGATGGTGAGTTCGAGGTCCTTGGCCCCGCCGCCCCACAGGCGGTGGCCGACCTTGATGCCGTTCAGGTTGCTGTGGACGCGGATCGCGGTGTGGGCCGGCCAGTACTCCTTCGGGCGGTAGTGGAGCTGCTTGTCGTCCACCCAGTGCCAGGCGCCCTGCACGGAGGGCTCGGAGTCGACCTTGAGGGCGCGTTCCACGACGGCGCGCTGGCCGGGGTCCTTGATGGGCTGGCTCAGTTCCGCGGTGACGGGCTGGCCGACGCCGTAGGTGCCCGCCTGGGGGCCGAACGTCACCGTCAGGAGCTGCTTGGTGGTGGGCGTGCCCGTGTCGAAGGTGAGGACCCGGCGGCCGGGGGCGCCGTCCTTGTTCTCGGTGCTCACGCGGACCGTGTAGCGGGAGTTGGCGGCGAGCGGCTCGGTGCTGTGCCAGCGGCTGCCGTCGGCGGAGAGTTCGCCGGCCACGTAGCGGCCCGCGGCGTCCATGGCGGTGACGTCCGTGATGCGTTCGCCGGACTTCTGGGCGGTGATCTCCAGGGGCTTGTCCGGGTCTGCTTTGCGGCCCTCGCCGCGGGGGCCGTTGAAGGAGACCTGGTCCGTCGCGTCGTAGGGACGCGAGGCGAGCGGGTTGCCGTCCGAGTCGCAGGCGGTTGCGCCCTCGACCAGGGCGATCACCAGCAGCGTGCAGCCGACGACGGTGCGGGGGCGGGGTGAGTGGCTCATGGGGATCACGCTAGGGAGCCATGTCAACGGCGGCGCGCCGGGAGACACGGACGGGTGACGTTCTTTCCGGCAAAAGCAGGAGCCCGGACCCTCCTGACGGAGTGTCCGGGCTCTGCCGTGTTCAGCGGGTGTCACTGGGTGCGGTTCTCACCGCGGTAGTACTCGAAGACCCAGCCCCAGATGCCGATGAGGATCAGCGGGGCGGCGAAGTACAGCAGCCACCAGCCGACCGCGACCCCCAGGAAGGCGAAGGCGCCGCCGATGGCCAGGGAGAGCGGCTGCCAGCTGTGCGGGCTGAAGAAGCCCAGCTCGCCGGCGTCGTCCGCGACGTCCGCCTCCTTGTTGTCCTGTGCACCGGTGTCGACCCGCTTGGCGGTGAAGCCCAGGTAGAAGCCGATCATGATGCACAGGCCGAAGGCCAGGAAGAGGGCCGTGGTACCGGCCGGCTCCTTCGACCACACGCCATAGACGACCGCCATGGCGAGGACGAAGACGCTCAGCCAGACGAACATCTTGCCCTGGATCTTCACTTGCCGGCCTCCTTGCTGCCCGCGATGGCACCGGCACCGGCGTGCTCGAGCTGCTCGAGCGCGGCGATCTCGGGGTGGTGCAGGTCGAACGCCGGGGATTCACTGCGGATCCGCGGCAGGGTGAGGAAGTTGTGCCGCGGCGGCGGGCAGGAGGTCGCCCACTCCAGGGAGCGGCCGTAGCCCCACGGGTCGTCGACGCCGACCGGCTTGCCGTACTTGGCCGTCTTCCACACGTTGTAGAGGAACGGCAGGATCGACAGGCCGAGCACGAACGAGCTGATCGTCGAGATCGTGTTCAGGGCGGTGAAGCCGTCGGCGGCCAGGTAGTCCGCGTACCGGCGCGGCATGCCCTCGGCACCCAGCCAGTGCTGGACCAGGAAGGTGCCGTGGAAGCCGATGAACAGCGTCCAGAAGGTGATCTTGCCGAGGCGCTCGTCGAGCATCTTGCCGGTCATCTTCGGCCACCAGAAGTGGAAGCCGGAGAACATCGCGAAGACGACGGTGCCGAAGACGACGTAGTGGAAGTGCGCCACCACGAAGTACGAGTCCGAGACGTGGAAGTCCATCGGCGGCGAGGCCAGGATGACACCGGTCAGACCACCGAAGGTGAAGGTGATCAGGAAGCCGGTCGCCCACAGCATCGGTGTCTCGAAGGACAGACTGCCCTTCCACATCGTGCCAATCCAGTTGAAGAACTTCACGCCGGTCGGGACGGCGATGAGGAACGTCATGAAGGAGAAGAACGGCAGCAGCACACCGCCGGTGACGTACATGTGGTGCGCCCACACCGTCACGGACAGACCGGCGATCGAGATCGTCGCGGCGATCAGGCCCATGTAGCCGAACATCGGCTTACGGGAGAAGACCGGGATGACCTCGGAGATGATGCCGAAGAACGGCAGGGCGATGATGTACACCTCTGGGTGTCCGAAGAACCAGAAGAGGTGTTGCCACAGCAACGCGCCGCCGTTGGCCGCGTCGAAGACGTGGGCGCCGAACTTGCGGTCCGCCTCCAGGGCGAACAGCGCGGCCGCGAGGACCGGGAAGGCCAGCAGGACCAGGACACCGGTCAGCAGCACGTTCCACACGAAGATCGGCATGCGGAACATGGTCATGCCCGGTGCGCGCATGCAGATGATCGTGGTGATGAAGTTGACCGAGCCGAGGATCGTGCCGAAGCCGGAGAAGGCCAGACCCATGATCCACATGTCGGCGCCGATGCCCGGGCTGCGGACCGCGTCCGACAGCGGGGAGTAGGCGAACCAGCCGAAGTCGGCCGCACCCTGCGGGGTGAGGAAGCCGCCGACGGCGATCAGCGAGCCGAACAGGTACAGCCAGTAGGCGAACATGTTCAGCCGCGGGAAGGCCACGTCGGGCGCGCCGATCTGCAGCGGCATGATCCAGTTCGCGAAGCCGGCGAACAGCGGCGTCGCGAACATCAGCAGCATGATCGTGCCGTGCATCGTGAACGCCTGGTTGAACTGCTCGTTCGACATGACCTGCAGGCCCGGGCGGGCCAGCTCGGCGCGCATCAGGAGCGCCATCACGCCGCCGATGATGAAGAACGCGAACGAGGTGACGAGGTAGAGCGTGCCGATCGTCTTGTGGTCGGTGGTGGTCAGCCACTTGACGACGACTTCACCGCGGCGCTGGCGCCGGACCGGCAGCTCGTCCGCATAGTGGGACCCTGCTGCCGCGGCACCCTGGGGTTCGTTGAGGATGCTCACAGGTTGTTCGTCTCCCGGTTCTTCTCGTGGCTCGTCTGCTCGATGCCCGCGGGAACGTAACCGGTCTGCCCCTTCTTGGCGAGGTCCTTGAGGTGCTGCTCGTAGCGCTCGGGAGAGACGACCTTCACGTTGAACAGCATCCGCGAGTGGTCGACGCCGCACAGCTCGGCGCACTTGCCCAGGAAGGTGCCCTCCTTGTTGGGGGTCACCTGGAAGGCATTGGTGTGGCCCGGGATGACGTCCTGCTTCATCAGGAACGGCACCACCCAGAAGGAGTGGATGACGTCACGCGAGGTGAGGACGAAGCGGACCGTCTTGCCCTCGGGAAGCCAGAGGGTCGGCCCGGGGTTGTTGGTCTGCGGGTTCCGCTCACCGGGGGTGCCGCAGGTGTAGACGCCGCCCGCGTCGGCCGGGAAGTCCTTCTTGTACCGGTCCGGGATCGCGGCCAGGTTCTCGTCGGTCTTCGCGTCACCGGTGGAACCGTCGACGTTCTCGATGTAGTTGAAGCACCAGCTCCACTGGAAGCCGACCACGTTGACCGTGACGTCGGGCTTCTTGTCGAGGCTGAGCAGCTTCGACTCGTCGCGGGCCGTGAAGTAGAAGAGGACCGAGACGATGATGATCGGGACCACCGTGTACAGGGCCTCGATCGGCATGTTGTACCGCGTCTGCGGAGGGACCTCCACCTTGGTGCGGCTGCGCCGGTGGAAGATCGCACTCCACAGGATCAGGCCCCACACCAGCACGCCGACGGCGAGCGCGGCAGCCCAGGATCCCTGCCACAGGGAGAGGATCCGCGGAGCCTCTTCCGTGGTGGGGGTGGGCATACCAAGGCGGGGGAAGTCCTCCCATGTGCAACCGGTGGCGGTCGCCAGGACCAGGCCCGCGGTCATTGCCTGCAGCAGCTTCCGCCGCATCGGGCGCCGCGGCGAGCGGTCGGAGCCGTTGGGACTCACGTAGCGCCTTCCCGAGAGTCTCGCCCGCGCGTGTTGGCTGCGGCCTTCTCGCTGGTCGGTCGCCGCCCTGCGTCGGGCAGGGGTTTGGATGTTTATGCGGACCAAACCCTAGCCGACGCCCTTCGGGGGCTCGCGGGGAGGGTGGCATACGCGCCGCCCGTCACCCCGAAGGGGTGGGTGTGCCAGGTTTGCGCCTCATGAGGGGGGAGCGCGGGGTGCGTTCGCGACTGCGGACGCGTGGAGGGCCGGTCGCGCAGTTCCCCGCGCCCCTTCAGGGCGCTTAGCGTTGCCGTGTGGTCTACTTCGACGCTGCTTCCGCCGCTCCCCTTCATCCCGTGGCCCGTCAGGCCTTGTCTGCCTCCCTCGACGAGGGCTGGGCCGATCCCGCTCGTCTCTACAGGGAAGGGCGCAGGGCGCGGATGTTGCTCGACGCGGCTCGGGAGGCGGCGGCCGAGGCCGTCGGGTGTCGGGGGGACGAGTTGGTGTTCACCTCGTCCGGGACGCGGGCCGTGCACGCGGGTGTGGCGGGGGCGTTGGCGGGGCGGCGGCGGGTCGGTCGCCACCTGATCGTGTCATCCGTCGAACATTCCTCGGTGCTCCATTCGGCGGAGGTGCTGGAGGCGGACGGCGGGGCCGTCACGCGGGTGCCGGTGGAGCGGACGGGGGCGGTGACGGTCGAGGCGTACGAGGGTGCGCTGCGGGCGGACACCGCGCTGGCCTGTCTGCAGTCCGCCAACCATGAGGTGGGGACCGAGCAGCCGGTGGCGGCGGTGGCGGAGGTGTGCCGGGAGGCGGGGGTGCCGCTGCTGGTGGATGCCGCGCAGTCGCTGGGGTGGGGGCGGGTCGAGGGTGACTGGTCGCTGCTGACCGCGAGTGCGCACAAGTGGGGCGGGCCGTCCGGGGTGGGGCTGCTGGTGGTGCGCAAGGGGGTGCGGTTCGCGCCCCAAGGGCCCGTGGACGAGCGGGAGTCGGGGCGGGCGGCCGGGTTCGAGAACATCCCGGCGATCGTGGCGGCTGCGGCCTCGCTGCGGGCGGTGCGCGCGGAGGCGGCGGCCGAGGCGGTACGGCTGCGGGAGCTGACGGAACGGATCCGGGCGCGGGTGCCGGGGCTGGTGCCGGACGTGGAGGTGGTCGGGGATCCGGAACGCCGGCTGCCCGGGATCGTCACGTTCTCGTGTCTCTATGTCGACGGGGAGACCCTGCTGCACGAGCTGGACCGGGAGGGTTTCTCGGTCTCGTCCGGGTCGTCGTGCACGAGCAGCACGCTGACGCCGAGCCATGTGCTCAGGGCCATGGGAGTGCTGAGTGAGGGGAATGTGAGGGTGTCGTTGCCGCCGGGGACGGCTCAGGAGGACGTGGAGCGGTTCCTCGAGGTGCTGCCGGGGGTGGTGGCGGGGGTGCGGGAGAAGCTGGGGGCGCCCACGCCCACGGCTGTCGTACGGGAGGACGAGCTGGTCGTGGACTCCCTCGGCAAGCTCTGCCCGATCCCGGTCATCGAGCTGGCGAAGGTCATCGGGGACGTGCCGGTCGGGGGCACGGTCCGCGTCCTGTCCGACGACGAGGCGGCCCGGCTCGACATCCCCGCGTGGTGCGCGATGCGGGAGCAGGAGTACGTGGGTGAGGAGCCGGCGGACCGGGGCTCGGCCTATGTGGTCCGCCGGCTCGTCTAGGAACTGTCCGTTCGGAAACGGCGCCGGCTCAGCCCAGGTGCTTCTGGACCTCGGCGGCGGCCTCGTCGCCGTAGGCCGTGGCGAAGCGCTCCATGAAGTGGCCACGCCGCAGCTGGTACTCCTGCGTGCCCACGGTCTCGATGACGAGAGTCGCCAGCATGCAGCCGATCTGGGCGGCGCGCTCCAGGGAGACGCCCCAGGCCAGGCCGGAGAGGAAGCCGGCGCGGAAGGCGTCGCCGACGCCGGTCGGGTCGGCCTTGCGCTCCTCCTCGGGGCAGCCGACCTCGATGGGGTCCTCGCCGGCCCGCTCGATGCGGACGCCGCGCGAGCCGAGGGTGGTGACGCGGTGGCCGACCTTGCCGAGGATCTCCTCGTCGTTCCAGCCGGTCTTGGACTCGATGAGGCCCTTCTCGTACTCGTTCGAGAAGAGGTAGGTCGCGCCGTCCAGCAGGATGCGGATCTCCTCGCCGTCCATGCGGGCGATCTGCTGGGAGAAGTCGGCGGCGAAGGGGATGCCCCGGGAGCGGCACTCCTCCGTGTGGCGGAGCATCGCCTCGGGGTCGTCCGCGCCGATCAGGACCAGGTCGAGGCCACCGACGCGGTCGGCGACGGTCTTCAGCTCGATGAGGCGGGCCTCGCTCATCGCGCCGGTGTAGAAGGAGCCGATCTGGTTGTGGTCGGCGTCCGTGGTGCACACGAAGCGGGCGGTGTGCAGCGTCTCGGAGATGCGGACGGACTCGGTGTCCACACCGTGCCGGTCGAGCCAGGCGCGGTACTCGTCGAAGTCGGCGCCCGCGGCACCGACCAGGACGGGGCTCGTGCCGAGCTGGCCCATGCCGAAGGCGATGTTCGCGCCGACCCCTCCGCGCCGTACGTCCAGCTTGTCGACCAGGAAGGACAGCGAGACCGTGTGGAGCTGGTCCGCGACGAGCTGGTCGGCGAAACGGCCGGGGAACGTCATGAGGTGGTCGGTCGCGATGGAGCCGGTGACTGCGATGCGCACGGCGTGGACTCTCCTGTGAATCAAAAGGGGTGCGCGAGAGCGCTCGTTGGAAGGGTGGTGGCCGGAGAAGGGAGGACGGATCGACAGTTCACGCTACCCGGTGGACCCGGGCCACTGAAGCAGACGAAACTACCCGATAGTAGATCTTTCTTCGCGGCCTCGCCCCTGCGTACGGTGCCGCTATGACGAACCTCAAGGTCCACGCCCCCGCTCCGGCCGACCTCGAAGGCGACCTGGCGTCGCTGCGTGGGGACTGCGCCCGGATGGCTCCGCACTGGACCGCCCCGGAGAAGATCACCTCCCGTCCCGTGCCGCCGTCCCTGATCCACGGGGTGACCGTCCCGGCGGCCTCGGCGCGGATGCTGGAGGCGATGCCCGACTACGGCAACTGAGTCTCGCTCTTTCTTCCGCCGTCCGTCGGGTTTCTTCGGCTTTTCTTCGGCGGGGAGCGCCCGGCAGGGAACCGTGCGCTCCCCCGCCGCGTCCCATCGCTGTCCCCCGTCGAGGGGATGTGAGGTACGACAGCAGGGCAGCCGAAGGAGCGATGCGGTGAACACCGAGCGACCCGACAACGACGACACCGCGCGCGGGCCGGAGGACCGGGGTACGCCGGAGGAGACCCGTTCGGAGCAGTCCCGTTCGGAGCAGTCCCGTTCGGAGGAGACGTCTCCGCGGGACACGGCCGAGGAAACCGCCGAGGCCAACGCCGGGGACGACGTCGAGGCGAGCGCGAAGAGCGCCGGGAAGAGCGCCGGGAAGGGCACGGCCTCCGAGGTGTCGACCGCCTCCGAGTCGTCGACCGCCTCGGGGTCCCCGGCTTCCCGGGCTTCCGAGGCCCCCGAGACCGGTGGGGACTCCGAGACCCCCGTGACCTCCGAGCCCTCCGAGCCCTCCGAGGCCGAGGAACCCGCAGCTGCCGCCCCCACCGAAGACGACGAGTCCTCCTCCGGTTCCCCTCGCCGCTCTCCCGTCCTCATAGCCGCCGTCGCCGCCGCCGTGCTGCTCGTGGGCGGCGGGGGCGCCTATCTCGCCGCCCAGACGACCGGCGGCTCGGGCGGCGGCTCGGGCGTGGGGGCGCCCTCGAAGGACGGCACTCCCCCGGCGCTCGTCCTCGACGACTACCGCAGCAGCCCCTCCGGCGGCGCCACGAACGGCATCGCACCCGGTGAGCCGAACCCCTACGGGGTGACCTACCGGGCCGACGGCACCCTTCCGGACGGCCCCGACTCCGCGCCCGTGTACTGGGCGAAGGGCCAGATCACGAAGGACGAGGTGGCCCGGCTGGCGGCCGCGCTGGGTGTCGACGGGACGCCGGTCACCGAGGGGCAGGAGTGGAAGGTCGGCTCCGGCAAGGACGGCTCGGGCCCGGTGCTGCGGGTGAACAAGCAGGCGCCCGGCCTGTGGACGTTCAGCCGGTACGCGCCCGGCACCGACGCCTGCAAGGGCGGCGCCGAGGTCTGTGTCCAGGATCCGGCGGCCCCGGCCGGCGACCCGGTGAGTGAGGCGGCCGCGAAGAAGGCGGCGGCGCCGGTCCTGAAGGCGGTCGGCCAGGACGACGCCAAGATCGACGCGAGCCAGGTCATGGGCGCCCAGCGGGTCGTGAACGCCGACCCCGAGGTCGGCGGCCTGCCCACCTACGGGTGGACGACCGGCGTCACCGTCAACTCCCAGGGCGAGGTCGTCGGCGGGAGCGGGCAGCTGAAGACGCCGGCGAAGGGGAACACGTACCCGGTGCTGAGCGCGCAGGAGACGCTGGACCGGATGAACGCGGCGCCGGGGGCGACGGACCACCGGATGGGCATCGGGGGCTGTGCGAGCCCGGTGCCGCTGGAGGACCGGCTGGAGAGCCCGTGCGGCAGGTCGACGGATCTTCCGAAGAAGCAGTCGCTCACGGTCGAGGACGCGGTGTTCGGGCTCGCCCCGCACGCCTCGGGCGGGCGGCAGGTGCTCGTGCCGTCCTGGCTGTTCCGGGTCGAGGGGGCCGAGGACGGCTACACGGTGACGTATCCGGCGGTCGAGCCGGAGTACCTGGTCCCGCCCGCGGCGGCCACGCCGTCCGACCCTCCGGCCTCCGGCACGCGGACCAGTGATGTGAAGGTCGACGGGTACACGGCCGAGGGCACGGAGCTGACCGTGAGCTTCACGGGCGGGGTGTGCTCCGCCTACAAGGCGACGGCGGTCGAGAGCGAGGACGAGGTGAAAGTCACCGTGACGGCGACGACCGACCCCGACAAGATCTGCATCCTGATCGCCAAGGTGTTCCACCAGACCGTTCAGCTGGACGAGCCGCTCGGCGGGCGGACCGTGGTCGGTTCGGACAACCGGGAGATCCCCCTGGAGAAGCCCGGGGCACGGCTGCCGCGGTAACCCCGCTGCCCGTACGCGAAGGCGGCGGCCCCCTCGGAGGGGGCCGCCGCCTTCGCGTCGATCAGGAACGGCTCAGCTGAAGGAGTCGCCGCAGGCGCAGGAGCCCGTCGCGTTCGGGTTGTCGATCGTGAAGCCCTGCTTCTCGATCGTGTCCACGAAGTCGATGGTGGCGCCGCCCAGGTACGGGGCGCTCATCCGGTCGGTGACGACCTTGACGCCGCCGAAGTCCTTCTCCACGTCGCCGTCGAGGGAGCGCTCGTCGAAGAAGAGCTGGTAGCGCAGGCCGGAGCAGCCGCCGGGCTGGACGGCCACGCGCAGGGCGAGGTCGTCACGGCCTTCCTGGTCGAGCAGGGCCTTGACCTTCGACGCGGCGGCGTCGGTCAGGATGATGCCGTCGGTGACGGTGGTGGTCTCGTCCGATACGGACATCTACATCTCTCCCGGGTTGTACGGAGACTGCTTGCCGACGGTTGCAACCGGCGGGGCCGCGGATTCATTCCGGGCCGAGGACTCGTGTTTCCACTTCTTTCCTCTTCTTGCCTTTCATGCTCGCACACGCGCGTCGGAGCGAACAGCAGCCGCCGGGGCAGGGCCACGGCCGGGTCAGGGATTCACGTCACATCGACGCAATGACCATCGTCAAAGTGACGTGAAGCAGGTTATGATAATAAGCGTCAGATCGACGAAAAGTAGAAAGGGTGCGTGTCGTGACCACCGCCCAGACCACGGAGCTCGACGTACAGCCGACTCCGCTCGCCCTGCTGCTGCTCGGCCGTGAGGCCGACCCGAAGAGCGAGCGGGGTGTCGAGTGCCCCGGCGACCTGCCCTCCCCGTCCGACCCGGACCTGGTGGAGCGGGCTCGCGCTGCCAAGGAGAAGCTCGGCGACAAGGTCTTCGTCCTCGGTCACCACTACCAGCGGGACGAGGTCATCCAGTTCGCCGACGTCACGGGCGACTCCTTCAAGCTGGCCCGGGACGCGGCCGCGCGCCCGGAGGCCGAGTACATCGTGTTCTGCGGTGTGCACTTCATGGCGGAGTCCGCGGACATCCTGACCTCCGACGACCAGAAGGTCGTCCTGCCCGACCTCGCCGCCGGCTGCTCGATGGCCGACATGGCGACGGCCGAGCAGGTCGCCGAGTGCTGGGACGTGCTGACCGAGGCCGGGATCGCCGAGCAGGTCGTGCCCGTCTCGTACATGAACTCCTCCGCCGACATCAAGGCCTTCACGGGCAAGCACGGCGGCACCATCTGCACCTCGTCGAACGCGAAGCGGGCGCTCGAGTGGGCCTTCCAGCAGGGCGAGCCCTCGACGACGAAGGTCCTGTTCCTGCCCGACCAGCACCTCGGCCGCAACACCGCCGTGCGGGACATGGGCATGTCCCTGGAGGACTGCGTCGTCTACAACCCGCACAAGCCGAACGGCGGGCTCACCGCCGAGCAGCTGCGCGACGCGAAGATGATCCTGTGGCGGGGCCACTGCTCGGTGCACGGCCGCTTCAGCCTGCAGTCGGTCGAGGACGTCCGCGCCCGCATCCCCGGCGTGAACGTGCTGGTCCACCCGGAGTGCAAGCACGAGGTCGTGGCCGCGGCGGACTACGTCGGGTCGACCGAGTACATCATCAAGGCCCTGGAGGCCGCCCCGGCCGGCTCGAAGTGGGCCATCGGCACCGAGCTGAACCTCGTGCGCCGGCTGGCGAACCGTTTCGCGCCCGAGGGCAAGGAGATCGTGTTCCTCGACCGCACGGTCTGCTTCTGCTCGACCATGAACCGCATCGACCTGCCCCACCTCGTCTGGACCCTGGAGTCCCTGGCCGAGGGCAAGCTGGTCAACCGTATCGAGGTCGACAAGGAGACCGAGGCGTTCGCCAAACTGGCGCTGGAGCGGATGCTGGCGCTGCCGTAACCGTACGGCCGCTGCTCACCCCGACACGGGTTTCCGGTCGGGGTAGGCGGGGTCGAAGGTGAAGATGTCGCCTTCCTCCGTGGCGACGACCACGGCGCCCTCGTGGAGCAGCACCTCGGACATCGACCAGCCCAGGTTCGTCACCCGCTGGGCGCGTGGCGGGGTCTCCCACAGCAGTGCGCCCTTCCTCGTGTCGAGGGCGGCGACCCTGCCGCTGGCGCTGGACATGTAGAGCACGCCGCTGCGCGGGTCGTGGGTGACGTCGCTCGGCTGCTCCAGACTCGTCCGGGTCTGCCACAGCTGCTTGCCCGTCCGGGCCGACACGGCGGTGACCCGACCGGAGGTCGCGGCGAACCACAGGGTTCCGTCCGCCAGCGTCACGTTGCCCTCGCATTCCTTCGCCAGCTTGATCGACGTGTCGACGCCGGTGTCCGGATCCACGAGCCGGATCCGGGTGAACGGCCCCTCGCTGTCGGAGGCCTCGTTCCCCTCCTCGTCCTCGGCCGGGTCCAGGAAGAGCAGACGGCCGTCGAGCGTCCCGACGGGGTTTCCGCGCCGGGGCACCGTCAGGCGCCGCAAGGAGCCGTCGGTCCGGTCCAGCGCCAGGAGCGTCATGTCCTTGGAGGGCGTCAAGCCAGGCGCGCACCGGAGGTAGAGGTCCTCGCCGACGTCCGTCCAATGGCAGTACCGCCCCGCCGGCATCGATGCGGTCCAGCGCTCGGCGCCGGTGCGCGCGGAACGGGCGGTCACCGTGGCGCCGTTGTCGCCCCGGAGGATCACTAGGTCGCCGGAGAGGTGTGGGCGGGGCCCGTCGCTGTTCACCGTGCGATGCCAGAGCCGCCTTCCGGTCCCCGAGTCGAGGGCGGCGACCGAGAGCACGAAGTCGTCGCCGGTTCCGGAGCGGTACTCCTGCTCGACCAGCATCGTGTCGTCCACGACACCGAGGACGGAGAAGATGTGCGTTCCGTCGCCCACGGCGGACGGCGACGTGTCGGCGCGCCAGACGATCCGTCCGGTGAGCGCGTCGATGCGCATGGGCAGGATCCCGCTGCCCGCGCAGTGGAGGGCGGCCTCGTACACCACGCAGTCCGGGGCCCGTTCCAGGCCGTAGCCGGCGACGCCGGTCTGCTTCTTCAGGCCGTGCGCGGCGGTGGCGTCGACGGTCGTCTGCCAGGGCTTCCAGCCGGCCGGCATGGCCGTCCATCGGGAGCGCGCGGGCGCGGCGGAGTTTCCGCCCGTCCGGGAGTCGTCGTCCCCGAGTCCGGGCCCGAACAGCAGGTATCCCGTCAGAGCGAGCGCGACGGCGCCGACGGCGCCGGCCGTGGCCCACAGCGGGCGCCCACGGCTCCGTCGCCGTCCGTCGGCCTCGGCGCCCGGGTCGGCGGCCGCCGCGGGGCGGATCCGCACCATGGCTGATTCGTCCGCGCGCAGCGTCACCGTGGTTCGGTCGTCCGCACCCGCCTCAGGCAGCGCGGCAGCCAACTCCCGGGCCAGTCCCTCCAGTTCGGGCCGGTCCGCGGGCTCCTTGGCCAGGCAGCGCTCCAGGATCTCGCGAAGGGGCTGCGCCACGCCGTCCAGTACGGGGGCGTCGTGGACCACCCGGTAGGCCGTGAGGTAGGGGCTGTCCGCGTCGAAGGGGCCTCGGCCCGTGATCGTGAAGACCAGCAGGGCGCCCAGGGAGAAGACGTCGGAGGCCGGGCCCACCGAGCGGGCGTCGGTGAACTGTTCCGGGGACATGAACGGCGGGGTGCCGATCATCTGGCCGGTCTCGGTCAGGGTGTTGTGGTCCTCGGCCGCGCGGGAGATGCCGAAGTCGATGACGCGCGGGCCGTCCTCGGCCATCAGGACGTTCGCGGGTTTGAGGTCGCGATGGACGACCCCCGCCCGGTGGATGTCCAGCAGGGCCTCCACCAACCCGAGCGCCAGCCGCCGCAGTTCGCCGCCCCGCAGGGGGCCTCGGTCGCGGATCAGAGCGGCGAGCGAGGGCCCGGGCACGTACTGGGTCGCCATCCACGGCCGTACCGCCTCCGGGTCGGCGTCCAGGACCGGCGCGGTGAAGGCGCCGCTCACCTTGCGGACGACCTCGATCTCCTGCCGGAAGCGGGCGCGGAAGACCGGGTCCTCGGCGTACTGGGCGTGGACCACCTTGACGGCGACCTCGCGTCCCGAGCGCGCCCTGCCCCGGTAGACGATCCCCATGCCCCCGGTCCCGAGCCGGTCGACCAGCTTGTGGCCGCCGACCGACTTCGGGTCGTCCTTGTGCAACGGCACGCCCGATTCCCCTCCCCCGTCGTGCAGTTCGAGGCACAGGATACGTAAGGGGAAACGGCGGTGGCCGGGTCCCGAACCCCTGTTGCAGGTTCGGGACCCGGCCGTCGTGGGTCGCGCGCTCAGACGGACGCGGGCTCCGGCTCGTCCGAAGCCTCCGTCGGCCGGGCCCGGGTGCCCGCCTTCTTCGCCTTCTTCGCCGCCCGCTTCCCCGCCTGGCGCTCCTTGCGCAGTTCGAGCATCGCGTAGAGCGTCGGGACGAGGAGCAGGGTGAGCAGGGTCGAGGTGATCAGGCCGCCGATGACGACCACCGCCAGCGGCTGGGCGATGAAGCCGCCCTCGCCGGTGACGCCCAGGGCCATCGGCAGCAGGGCGAAGATGGTCGCCAGGGCCGTCATCAGGATGGGGCGCAGACGGTGGCGGCCGCCCTCGACCACGGCCTCGACGACGCCGTAACCCTGGTTCCGGTACTGGTTGATGAGATCGATCAGGACGATCGCGTTGGTCACCACGATGCCGATGAGCATCAGCATGCCGATCATCGCCGGGACGCCCATCGGGGTGCCCGTGGCGACCAGCAGGCCGATCGCGCCCGTCGCCGCGAACGGGATGGAGACCAGCAGGATCAGCGGCTGGACGAGCGAGCGGAAGGTCGCCACCAGCAGCATGAAGACGATCGCGATCGCCGCGAGCATCGCCAGGCCGAGGTTCTTGAACGCGTCGTCCTGGTCCTGCGAGACACCGCCGATCTCGGCCGTCGCGCCCGCCGGGAGCTTCAGCGCGTTCAGCTTGGACGTCAGGTCCGCGCTGACCGCGCCCGTGTTGTCGCCGGTCGGGCGGGCGGTGATGGTGGCCGCGCGCTGACCGTCGATGCGGGTCATCGAGACCGGGCCGTCCACGAGGCGGACGGTCGCGATGTCGCCCAGCTTGGCCGGGCCCAGCGGCAGGGCCTTGAGCTGCGCCAGCGTCCGGGCCGGCTTCGCCGACGTGATGACGACGTCGCGCTCGGTGTCGTCCAGGATCGCCTTCGCGGCCGGCGTCCCGCGCACCGCCTGCGCGACCGCCGCGCCCAGCGTCTGCTCGTCGAAACCGGCCGCCGCCGCCTTGTCGTTGGCCTTGACCGAGATGCGCGGCACGCTCTGCGACAGGTCGCTGGTGACGTCCGTGACGTCGTCCAGGCCGGCCACCGCGGAGCGGACCTGCTCGGCCGCCGTACGCAGCGCCCCGCCGTCGGCGGCCTTCACGACGACGCTCAGGTCCTGGCTGCCGAAGCCGTCACCGGCCGCGACCGTGGTGCTGCCGATGCCCTTGAGCCCGGCCAGGCCCTTCTCGATACGGTCCTGGACGTCCTCGTACGACGCCGAGTCCTCCAGCATCACCTGGTACGACGCCTGGTTGGTGTCCGTGCCGCCGCCGAAGGCCGCCATGAAACCGGAGGAGCCGACGGTGACCTGGTAGTCCTTCACGCCCTCGGTGTCGGCGAGCAGTCGCTCGACCTTCTTCGCCTGGACGTCCGTCGCGGCGAGGCCGGTGCCCGGCGCCAGCTTCTGCTTGACCGTCAGGACCTGCTGCTCGCCCTGGTCGAAGAAGTTGGTCTTGAGCAGGGGCGCCATGCCGAAGGTGCCGACGAGGACGACGACCGCGATCGCCACGCTCGTCAGCCGGCGCCGGGTCGCGAAGCGCAGGACGGGGACGTAGAACCGCTGCAGACGGCTCTTCGCCTCCTTCTCCTCCGCCGCCCGGCGGGCCTCCTCGGCGTCCTCCGGGGTGTTCTTGGGGGCGCGCAGGAACCAGTACGACAGAACCGGGACGACCGTCAGCGACACGAGCAGGGAGGCCAGCAGGGCCGCCGTGACGGTGAGGCTGAACGCGCCGAACAGGGCGCCCACCATGCCGCCGACCAGGCCGATCGGCAGGAACACGGCGACCGTGGTGAGGGTGGAGGAGGTGACCGCGCCGGCCACCTCGCGCACGGCCGTGATGATCGCCGTCTGCCGTTCCTCGCCGTAGCCGAGGTGGCGCTTGATGTTCTCCAGGACGACGATCGAGTCGTCGACGACCCGGCCGATCGCGATCGTCAGGGCGCCCAGCGTCAGCATGTTCAGCGACAGGTCACGCGTCCACAGGACGATCAGGGCGAGCACGACGGACAGCGGGATGGACACCGCCGTCACCAGGGTCGAGCGGACCGACGCCAGGAAGACCAGGATGACGAGGACCGCGAAGAGCAGACCGAGCGCGCCCTCCGTCGTCAGGCCGTCGATGGCCTTTGACACGGCCGGGCCCTGGTCGCTGACGACCGTGATCGACGCGCCGGAGCCGAGGTCCTCGCGCAGTCCGGGCAGCTTGTCCTCGACGGCCTCGGAGATGGCGACCGCGCTGCCGTCGTGGTCCATGGTGACGGCGACGGAGAGGCTGGGCTTGCCGTCGGTGCGGGTGATCGAGTCGGCCGGGGCCTCCTCCTGCCGCACGGTGGCCACGTCACCGAGACGGACCGGCTTCTTGCCCGCCGTACCCGGGATCATCAGGTCCTGGATCTGCCGCAGGGACGTGTAGCCCCCGCCGACCTGGACGGTGCGGTTGGCGCCGGCCTCGTCGAAGGAGCCCGCCGGGACGGTCGCGCCGCCCGCCTGCAGGGCCTGGGCGAGAGCCTGCGGGGCCAGCCCGGCCCGGGCCAGCTTCGAGTCGTCGGGCGTGACGGAGACCTGGAGGTCGCGCACGCCGTCGACGGTGACCTGGCCGACGCCGTCGATGTCCCTCAGCGTCGGCACGACCGTCCGGTCGAGCTGGTCGGCGAGGGCCTGCTGGTCCTTGTCGGAGGTGACGGCGAGGACCACGGTCGGCATGTCGTCGGTGGAACCGGCGACGACCTGCGGGTCCACCGAGTCCGGGAGCTGGACGCGGGCCCGGTTGACGGCCTGCTGGACGTCGGCGACGAGCTGCTTGGTGTCGTTGCCGTAGTCGAAGGACGCCATGATGAGGGCGTTGCCCTCACTGGCCTTGGAGGTGACGCCGGTGATGCCGTCGACGGCCTCGAGGTTGTCCTCGATCGGTTCGATCACCTGCTTCTCGACGACGTCCGGGGAGGCGCCCTGGTAGGGCGCGAGCACGGACACCATCGGCAGTTCGATGGTCGGCAGCAGCTGCTGTTTGAGCTGGGGGATCGCGATCGCGCCGAACACGAGCGCGACGATGGACATCAGGCCTATGAGGGCCCGTTGCGCGAGGCTGAATCTCGACAGCCAGGACATGGGTTTCGGATCTCTCTTCTGTGAGCGGCAGAAGTGGCCCCTTCACCCTGTGCCATCGATGTGAGGCGATCCGTAGGCCCCAGGTCGGTTTCCTTGTACGCCGCATACTCCCGGCGCAGTACGACGAGGCGAAGGTCACTCCACCCTTGGACGGACCAGCCCGGACTCGTACGCGATCACCACGAGCTGGGCCCGGTCGCGGGCGCCCAGCTTGGCCATGGCCCGGTTGACGTGCGTCTTCACGGTCAGCGGGCTCACCTCCAGACGTTCGGCGATCTCGTCGTTGGAGTGACCGCCGGCGACCTGCACGAGGACCTCGCGCTCGCGCACGGTGAGCGCGTCCAGCCGCTGCGCGCGGGCGGGGTCCTGGCCGTCGTCCGTGTCGCCCTGGGCGAGGAAGCGGGTGATCAGGCCCTTGGTGGCGGCCGGTGAGAGCAGGGCCTCGCCGCCGGCGGCGACCCGGATCGCGTTCAGCAGCTCCTCCGGCTCGCTGCCCTTGCCGAGGAAACCGGAGGCGCCCGCGCGCAGCGACTGCACGACGTAGTCGTCGACCTCGAAGGTCGTCAGGATCACCACGCGGACGTGTGCCAGGGACGGATCGGCGCTGATCAGGCGGGTGGCGGCGAGGCCGTCGGTGCCGGGCATGCGGATGTCCATCAGGACGACGTCGGCGCGCTGCTCCTTGGCCAGCCGGACCGCCTCCGCGCCGTCGGAGGCCTCGCCGACGACCTCCATGTCGGGCTCGGAGTCGACGAGCACGCGGAACGCGCTGCGCAGCAGCGCCTGGTCGTCGGCGAGCAGGACACGGATGGTCATGCGGGCTCCCCCGGTTCTCCCGTGGCGGCGGTACGGGTCTTGATCGGCAGGATCGCATGGACGCGGAAGCCGCCTCCGTAACGGGGGCCGGTGGTGAGGGTGCCGCGCAGGGCGGTGACGCGCTCCCGCATCCCGAGCAGGCCGTGACCGCCGCCCTCCTGCGGGCACGGCACGTCGCCCTTGCCGTCGTCGAGGACGGTGACCTCGATGTGGGGCCCCACGCGTACGACGCTGACCTCGGCCTTGGCGTCCGGTCCCGCGTGCTTCTGCACGTTCGTCAGGGCCTCCTGGATGACGCGGTAGGCGGCCAGGTCGACGGCGGCGGGGAGTTCGGTTTCGTGGTCGGCGCGGGCGACCTCGACCTGGAGGCCGGCGCTGCGGAAGGTGCCGGCGAGTTCGTCGAGGCGGTCCAGGCCGGGGGCCGGTTCGGTCGGCGCCTCGGGGTCGCCGGACTGACGCAGCAGGCCGACGGTGGCGCGGAGCTCGTTGAGGGCGGAGCGGCTGGCCTCACGGACGTGGGCGAGGGCCTCCTTGGCCTGGTCGGGGCGCTTGTCCATCACGTGGGCGGCGACTCCGGCCTGAACGTTGACCAGGGCGATGTGGTGGGCGACGACGTCGTGCAGGTCACGGGCGATGCGCAGGCGTTCCTCGGCGACCCGGCGGCGGGCCTCCTCCTCGCGGGTGCGCTCCGCCCGCTCGGCGCGGTCGCGGATGGCCTGTACGACGGCCCGGCGGCTGCGGACGGCGTCGCCGGCGGTGGCGCCGATGCCGGTCCACGCGAAGATCGCGAGGTTGTCCTGGGCGTACCAGGGCAGCGGGCCGGCGAGCATCGCGGCGCCGGTCAGCACCGTCATGGTGAGCAGCCCCGCCCGGAGGGTGGTCGGGCGGTCGGTGGTGGAGGCGACGGTGTAGAGGGCGATGACGGCGGACATCGCGACCGGGGCGCGGGGGTCGCCGGTGACGGACTCGACCACGGAGAAGGTGCCGGTGAGGGCGAGGACCGTCATGGGGGCGCGGCGGCGGAAGACGAGGGCGACGGCGCCGAGGGTCATCAGCAGCAGGCTGAGCAGGTCCGGGGTGCGGATGCTCCAGCTGACGCGGTGCTCGCCGTGCGGGTCCACGAAGGAGCCGGCGAGCATGCAGAGGAGTACGGCTGCGGCGAGGGCGGCGTCCAGGGCGAGGGGGTGGGCCTTCAGCCGGCGCTGGGCTCGGGCGAGGGGAGTCAAGGGTGCCGTACCTTCTCGAGTGACCGTCGCTTCGGTGGGCGTCGCTGGGGCTGCCGCCCCCGGACCTCCGCTTCGGCCTGAACGGGCTCGTCCTCGATCTCCCCGCCCCGCGGAGCCCGTGTCTCGCCTCAGCTCGGGATCAATCCGTCGCCGCTCAGCATCTCCCGGACCTCCTCCAGGCTCGCGTCCGGGGCCGGGAGGATCAGTTCCGAAGGTTCCAGGGAGTCGTCCGGCAGGGGGGTGCCGAGGCGGCGGACGGCGTCCAGGAGGGCGCCGAGGGTGCGGTGGAAGCCGTCCTCGTCGTCGCCCTCCATCTCCGCGAGCAGCTCGTCGTCCAGCTGGTTCAGCTCGACGAAGTGGGAGTCGGCCAGCTTCCACTGGCCCTCCCCCATGATCCGCACGATCATGTCGCCCTCCTCGGCTCCGGTCCCCGGCGCCGGGCTACTGCTTGTCGAAGCGCGGGGTGTCCTGTGGCTCCTGCTGGGCCTGCGACTGGCTCGTGCCACCTTCGATGGCCTGCTGCCCGGAGGAGGTGCCTCCGGCGAGCTCGGCCTTCATGCGCTGCAGTTCCAGCTCTACATCCGTACCACCGGAGAGCCGGTCCAGCTCGGCCTGGATGTCGTCCTTGGCCAGGCCGGTCGGGTCGTCCAGGGCGCCGGAGGCGAGGAGCTCGTCGAGGGCGCCGGCGCGGGCCTGGAGCTGGGCGGTCTTGTCCTCGGCGCGCTGGATGGCCAGGCCGACGTCGCCCATCTCCTCGGAGATGCCGGAGAAGGCCTCGCCGATGCGGGTCTGGGCCTGGGCCGCGGTGTAGGTGGCCTTGATGGTCTCCTTCTTCGTGCGGAAGGCGTCGACCTTGGCCTGGAGGCGCTGGGCCGCGAGGGTGAGCTTCTCCTCCTCGCCCTGGAGCGTCGCGTGCTGCGTCTCGAGGTCGGTGACCTGCTGCTGGAGGGCGGCGCGGCGGGAGAGCGCCTCGCGGGCGAGGTCCTCGCGGCCGAGAGCGAGCGCCTTGCGGCCCTGGTCCTCCAGCTTGGAGGACTGCGACTGCAGCTGGTTGAGCTGGAGTTCCAGTCGCTTGCGCGAGGTGGCCACGTCCGCGACACCGCGGCGGACCTTCTGGAGAAGCTCCAGCTGCTTCTGGTACGAGTAGTCGAGGGTTTCGCGCGGGTCCTCGGCCCGGTCAAGGGCCTTGTTCGCCTTCGCGCGGAAGATCATCCCCATACGCTTCATGACACCGCTCATGGGCTTCGCGCGCCCCCTTCTGACGTCCAGCTCCAGCTCTGCGACAGAACCCACAGTACGGGCCCTGCTTCCATTGACGCACTGTTCGGGGACGGATGCGCTCCTCCCCAAGGACGACTGACCAAGGCCTTGCTCCGGCGTGAGGAGTAGGTGACCTTCAGGGTGAGCAGTAGGTCACCAGCTGTCCTCTCTTCCCGTTCTGTCCCGGGTCCGTCTTCACTTCAGACGACTGGTGTTGCCGGATCGTTCCCCGCGGGGCCGGGGTCCATTCGCGCCCGTCGCCCACCGCCGCCCTTATTTTGGGGGCCCTGCGGCCCCACACCTTCGGCGCAGCGCTTACCCTTGGGTTTTGTGTTCCGTAGCCGTGCCAAGGAAGAGAAGGCCCCGGTCGCCGACAAGGCGCCGTTGACCGACTCCAAGCAGCCCCGTGACCCGCAGGCCCCCAAGGGCAGGCCCACGCCCAAGCGCAGTGAGGCCCAGTCCCAGCGCCGCAGCGTCGCCAACACGCCGACGACGCGCAAGGAGGCCGCCAAGCGGCAGCGCGACGAGCGCCGCGCCCAGCTGGAGCGCCAGCGTCAGGCGCTGGCCGGCGGTGACGAGCGGTATCTGCCGGCCCGTGACAAGGGTCCGGTCCGCAAGTTCGCGCGTGACTTCGTCGACTCGCGGTTCAACGTGGCGGAGTTCTTCCTGCCCATGGCCGTGGTCATCCTCGTGCTGAGCATGATCCGGGTGGGCGCGCTGCAGAGCATCGCGCTGCTGCTGTGGCTCGTGGTGATCGTGCTCATCGTGCTGGACTCGATCGTCAGCGGGTTCCGCCTGAAGAAGCGGCTCGCCGAGCGCTTCCCCGACCAGAACCGGCGGGGCGCGGTGGCCTACGCGCTCATGCGCTCCCTCCAGATGCGTCGGCTCCGGCTGCCCAAGCCGCAGGTCAAGCGCGGAGAGCGGCCCTGAGCACTGCGTCTTTCTCCGGGGGTGCGGCGAAGGCCTGGCTGGACAAGCTGGGCGGGCTGCGTGATGTGGTACGACAGGAGCTGGTGGCCCGGCAGCTCGACGAGCAGATCGCCGGGCGGTATCCGGTAGGGCAGCGGCTGCGGGTGCTCGACGTGGGGATGGGCCAGGGCACCCAGGCGCTGCGGCTGGCCCGGCTCGGTCACCAGGTGACCGGTCTGGAACAGGACGCGACGATGATCGCCGCGGCCCGCGAGACCCTGTCCGGGGAACCCGAGGGCATCCGTGAGCGGATGCGGATCATCGAGGGCGACGGCCGGGACACCGGTGTGCACTTCCTGCCCGGCAGCTTCGACGTGGTGCTGTGCCACGGCGTGCTCATGTACGTCCAGGAGCCGGACGCCCTGCTGGCGGGCCTCGCGCGCGTACTGGCCCCGGGCGGGCTCCTCTCCCTGCTCGTCCGCAACGCCGACGCACTCGCCATGCGGCCGGGCCTGTCCGGCGACTGGGCGGGCACCCTGGCCGCCTTCGACACCGTCTCCTATCGCAACCGCCTCGGCCTCGACGTCCGTGCGGACCGCCGGGAGACGCTGACCGCGACCCTCGCCGGCATCGGCGCGCCCTTGCAGGCCTGGTACGGCGTCCGGGTGTTCACGGACACGGCCGCCGACGGCGCGGAGATCCCGGACGACGTGGAGACGTTGCTGGCCGCGGAGGAGCGGGCGGGACGGACGGATCCGTACCGGGGTGTGGCGGCGCTGCTGCATCTGTGCGGGGTACGGGGCTGAGTTGCCGCAGGGGTACGGACCGGGTCCGTACCCCTGCTTTCCTGGCCCGTCCTTCGGCCCTCTTTCTGTCTGCCGGTTCTCCCCTCGGTTCTCCCCTCGTTCGGGTGAGCAGTACAAGCCGGACAGTCACCCGGCGGAGAGACTCGGGGCATGGCTGCTTCCCGCGCGCGTGCCCTTCGGTGGGGCGTCCCCGTGTCCGTGTTCGCGTGTGCCGCCGCCCTGCTCACCGGATGTTCCGGCCTCTCCGGCTCCGGTCCCGATCCTGCTTCTGCTTCTGCTTCCGGCTTCGGTCCCGGGGAGCGGGAGACCGCGCCCGGGCGGGCCGCTCAGCCGGCGGCCGTCGCCCAGGCGGACGATCTGCAGAGCGCCTACCAGCGGGTGATCCGGGACGTCCTGCCGTCGGTCGTGCAGATCCAGACCAGCAGCGGGCTGGGATCGGGGGTCGTGTACGACGCGAAGGGCGACATCGTCACCAACGCGCACGTCGTCGGCGACGAGAGAACCTTCCGGGTCACGACCGCCAACAGCGAGGACGCGCTCGCCGCGACCCTCGTCCACTCGTACCCGGAGCAGGATCTGGCCGTCGTCAGGCTGGAGCAGGTGCCGGACGGGCTGAAGCCGGCGGCCTTCGGGGACTCCGCCAAGGTCGCGGTCGGGCAGATCGTGCTCGCCATGGGCTCGCCGCTGGGGCTGTCGTCGAGCGTGACGCAGGGCATCGTCTCGGCGACCGGGCGGACCGTCAGCGAGGGCAGTGCCGGCGGGGGCACGGGGGCGACGATCGCCAACATGGTGCAGACGTCCGCGGCCATCAACCCGGGCAACAGCGGGGGCGCGCTGGTCGACCTCGACGGGCAGGTCATCGGCATCCCGACGCTCGCCGCGACCGACCCCGGGCTCGGGGACAGCGCGGCGCCGGGCATCGGGTTCGCGATCCCGGCGTCGACGGTGCGGACGATCGCGGACCAGATCGTCAAGAACGGCAGGGTCACCGACTCCGGCCGGGCCGCGCTCGGCATCACCGGGCGGACCGTCGTCGACGCCGACTTCCAGCCGGCCGGGGTCGCCGTCGTGGAGGTGCGGGCCGGGGGTGCGGCCGACAAGGCCGGGATCCGCGCCGGGGATGTCATCACCGGTCTGGGCGACACCGAGATCACCACGATCACCTCACTGGCGGAGGCACTGGCCGAGGACCGGCCCGGGGAACGGACGACGGTGACGTTCACGCGCGAGGGCGGGGAGCGGACGGTGGAGGTGACGCTGGGCGAGCAGTAGGCGGGGCGGGGGGCCTTGGGCTGCGGGGCGACCGCCGCACGGCCCTGATGACCGCCTGTACGGCCACCATGACCCGGACGGCCGCCCCGGCCCGGCGTGCCACTACTCGACCACGACTCCCCGGTCGCGGCTCGTGGGTTACGGCTGTTCGGCTACGACTCCTCGGCGTGCAGGTTCATCGGGCCGTAGATCTCGGTGGAGTCCTCGAACAGCCGCACCTGGTCCGCGCCGCCTTCGAGCAGGGCCTTCCAGTGCTCCCCGATCCAGGACTCGGCGTCCCCCTGCGTGGTGAACTCCTCGGGCTGCACCGCGGGCTGGACCTCCGTCCCGTCGGCCTTCTCGAAACGCCACGTCCATGCCGCCATGTACGCCTCCAACGTGTCGGCACCTGCAGAGCAGAAGCCGGATCATGGTCCGGCTCCTGATCAGAGCCTATGCGCTCCGCGGGGTGCGCCGTCAGGAGACGGGGTCGTTGGTGCGGGGAGGTACCGGGCGCGCGGGTTGTGAGGCGACCGGCGAAAATCGGTGCGTGGAAGTGACTCTGCTCGGTACCGGTGCCCCCGCGGGACTCCCCCGCCCCGACTGTCCCTGTGCGGTGTGTGCGACCTCGCTCGGGGAGGACGCGCGGGCGGCGACCGCGTTGCTCGTGGACCAGGCGCTGCTGCTCGACCTGACGCCGGGTGCGGCCTTCGCGGCCGCCAGGTCCGGGCATTCGCTGGGCGGAGTACGGCAGGTGCTGCTGTCGCATCCGCACGACGGGCCCCCGGTGGAGGTGCCGGCCGGGGTGCCGCAACCCGGCCGGGTGCCGGACGGGCGGGAGTTGGCGTTGCTGACGGGGCATCGGGTGCGGGCGGTGGCGATGGACGCGCCGGGCACGGGCTACGCGGTGACCGGCCCCGAGGGGCAGCGGCTGCTGTACCTGCCGCCGGGGGGCGCGCCGGCCGGGCTGGAGGACGGTACGGAGCCCGCCGAGCGGTACGACATGGTCCTCGTGGACGTCGTGGGCCGGCCGGACGCGTTGGCGAAGCTGCGGTCGGTGGGGGCGGTGGGGCCGACGACGGACGTCATCGCCGTTCACCTGGACCACGACGTGCCGCCCGGCGCGGAGTTGCGGCGGCGGCTCGCGGCGGCGGGGGCACGTGCGGTGCCGGACGGGTCGACGCTGGCGGTGGGGGTGTACGAGGACGTGCCGGACGTGCCGCGGCGGACGTTGGTGCTGGGCGGGGCGCGGTCGGGGAAGTCGGTGGAGGCGGAGCGGCGGCTGGAGTCCTTCCCCGACGTGCTGTACGTCGCGACGGGCGGTTCGCGGGGCGGGGACACCGAGTGGGCGGCGCGGGTGGCCGTGCACCGGGAACGGCGGCCGGGGTCGTGGCGGACGGCGGAGACCTGCGACCTGGTGCCGTTGCTGACGACGGACGGCCCCCCGCTGCTCGTCGACTGCCTCTCCCTGTGGCTGACCGACGCGATGGACTCCGTCGGGGCGTGGGACGACGCGGTGTGGGCGGACGGGGGTGAGCGGGCGCTGCGCTCGCGGGTCGCGGAACTGGCGACTGCCCTGCGGGCGGCTCGGCGGACGGTCGTGCTGGTGTCCAACGAGGTGGGTTCCGGAATCGTGCCGGCCACGGCGTCGGGGCGGCGGTACCGGGACGAGCTGGGGCGGTTGAACGCGGCGATCGCGGGTGAGTGCGAGGAGGTCGTGCTGGTGGTGGCGGGGCAGGCGGTGGTGTTGCGGGGGTGAGGTGCGGGTTTGCTGCGGGTGGGCCGGTGTGGGCGCCGGGGGTGGGGCGCGCGGCCCGGCGTTTACGGGTGCCTCCCCCAGAGGGGCCCCAGCGCCCCCGGCGGCACGACGGCCCGCGGGTGGGCGGGGCGCCCGGGGAGCCGGGGTCGGTGGCGGAGCCCCCCACGGTGAGCGGTTCTTCAGGGGGTGCGTGCGATGAGTCGGTAGGTGTTCGAGAAGCGGGTGTGGCGGAGGAGGGGGGCCAGGGTGTGGTCCAGGGTCCGGGTTGCCGTCAGCAGGGGCGTTGCCGCTCGGAGGAGGGGCTTGCGGGGCGGGGGGACGGCTCGGGTCAGGGACAGGGCGAGGGCTGCCGACAGGTCGTAGGGGATGTGCGGCCGTCGGCGGTCGGTGGTGAGGATGGTGCAGCCCTGTCTCTCCAGTTCCGTGCGGAGGTTGGGCAGGGGGATCAGGTGGAGGTGGCGGGGTTGGTTGTGGGGGAGCCACCACTTGCCGAGGAGGGGCGCGAACGCGCTCTGGGGGTCGGGGACTTCCAGGAGGAGGTGGCCGCCGGGGCGCAGCACGGTGAGGGCGGCGCGGAGTTCCGCGCGGGGGTCGGGGGTGTGCTCCAGGTGGTGGAGGATGCTGACGACGTCGTAGCGGGCGCGCAGCCGGGCGGTGATGCCGGGGGTGGTGAGGTGGCCGATGTGGGCCTCCTCGACGTGGCCCGCCACCCGCGCCCGTTCCACCCTGGGCGTCGGGTCCAGCCCGTCGAACGCGGTGTACGGGAACACCTCCTTCGCGGCCGCCGGGAACAGCGCGTGGCCCGTGCCCACGTCCAGCCAGCTCTCCGGCTCGGGGAAGGGCAGCATGGCGCGGGCGGTGGCCCGTAGGCGGCGTGGGCCGGTGCGGGTCGCGAGGACGCGGTCCGTGAGGCCCGTCGTGAAGTACTCGCCGGGGTCCCGGTGGTAGAGGGCGAGCCCCTCCGGGGTCAGACGCGGGTTCTGGAAGACGTGCGCGCAGTCCCGGCACTCGTCCACCACGAACATCCCCGGCCTGTGGTGCAGCAGGTCCGGAGCGCGCAGCCGGGTGCACAGCTGCTTCGAGCCGCACCAGGGGCAGTCGTCGCGGCGCGGCTCGTGGATGGGCCTGGGGGGCATGAGCGGCTCCGGTGGAAGTGCGTCGAACGTGCGGCAATCCGGGACGAAACGGAACGTATGGGATCGCGATCTTGGGTGCAAAGACATCGTGGGGGTGTGGTGGCGATGTGGCGCGGAACCGTTCGATCGGTGCCGGTACTGTTCGGCGAATGAGCTCGCTTAATCTCGACGACTTCACCGATCTGATCGAGCGCCCCGACGGCGGGGTGCGCCGCGACGCGGAGGCGCGCCGGGAACGTCAGATCGTGCCGCCCGGATCGCTGGGGCGCCTCGACGACCTGGGTGAGTGGCTGGCGGCGGCGCAGGGCGCGGTGCCCGTACGGCCGATCAGGCAGCCGCGGGTGGTGCTGTTCGCCGGCGACCACGGCATCGCCGAGCTCGGCGTCTCGGCGCGGCCCGCGGGCACCGCGGCGGAGCTGGTGCGGGAGGTGCTGGAGGGCGGTCGTCCGGGAGCCGTGCTGGCCCGCCGGCTCGGGGTGCCGCTGCGGGTCGTGGACATGGCGCTGGACTGCGCGCCGGACGCCTTCCCCGAGGACGTCGTACGGCACCGGGTGCGGCGCGGCAGCGGACGTATCGACCTCGAGGACGCGCTGACCCTGGAGGAGGCCGAGGCCGCCTTCCGGGCCGGGGTGGCCGTCGCCGACGAGGAGGCCGACTCGGGCACGGATCTGGTCGTGCTCGGCGATGTGAGCGTGGGCGGGACGACGGCGGCGGGCGTGCTGGTCGCCGCGCTGTGCGGGACCGACGCGTCGGTGGTGACCGGTCGGGGCGGTGAGGCGATCGACGACCTGGCGTGGATGCGCAAGTGCGCCGCGATCCGGGACGCGCTGCGGCGGGCGCGGCCGGTGCTCGGCGACCAGTTGCAGCTGCTGGCGACGGTGGGCGGCGCCGACCTCGCCGCGATGACGGGCTTCCTGCTGCAGTGCGCGGTACGGAAGGTGCCCGTCGTCCTGGACGGCGTCGTGACGGCGGCCTGCGCGCTCGTCGGGCAGCGGATCGCCTTCCGGGCGCCGGACTGGTGGCTGGCCGGGCAGCGCAGTGGCGAGCCGGGACAGGCCAAGGCGCTGGACCGGATGGCGCTGGAGCCGCTGCTGGACCAGGGCCTGACCGTGGGCGAGGGGGCCGGGGCCCTGCTGGCACTGCCGTTGGTGCAGGCGGCGGCGGCACTGGCGGCGGAACTCCCCGAGAAGCCCGAGAAGCCGTCCCAGAAGGAATCCGAGGGCCCGGAGGTCGCCGGGGACCACGAGGTCGCCGTGGACTCCGAGGAGACCAGGACCTCCGGGACGGGTCCCGCCGACGAGTAGAGGCAGGCCGACCGGCGAGGGCGGCACAAGCGAGCGAGACAAAAGAGCGGTTTGCCGGATTGGCACCCATATGATCATCCGTCATGGGAGATGTCCGGGTCGCTTCCCGTCGGGCCGCCGCCTTCGCCGTCTGGTATCTGCGGGCCGTCGCCTTCGTCAACCTCCTCAGTGCCGGGTGGGTCTCCCTGGGGCAGGACGTGCGGCGGCACAACCAGGAGGACTACTTCACGCCCTACCTGCTGACGGCCGGGTTCGCCTCCGGTGTGTTCACCGCGTTCCTGGCCGTCACCATGCGGCGGCGCAAGCGGGCCGCGTGGATCCTCAACCTCGGGCTGAGCGGGGCGTTCCTGGCGCTGTTCGCCCTGGCCATGGCGTTCCCCGAGATCCGGCGGTACCCGCAGAACTGGGTCTCCCTCGCCCTCACCGCCGCCTTCGTCGCCGCGCTGCTCGTCGGGCGCGGCGAGTTCTACGCCCGCGGCGACCGGGCCAACCCGAAGCTCGCCGCGGCCGTCGGCGCCGGCGGCCTGCTCGGCGCCTCCCTGCTGGCCGCGCTGCTGGTGACCGTCACCGACCGCGCGCCCGGCCCCTCCACGTTCCTCGAACGCTGGCGCTACGGCGCGCTGCGGCTGGTCTCCGTCGCCGCCGACGAGTACCGGGTCCCCGGGATCGCCCCTCCCACCTGGGTCGACGTCGCCGTCAACGTCCTGAGCACGATGCTCCTCCTCGCCGTCCTGTACGCCGCCTTCCGCTCCCGCCGGGCCGTCGACCCGCTCACCGCCGACGACGAGAAGCGGCTGCGGGAGTTGCTCGACCGGCACGGTGAGCGGGACTCGCTGGGGTACTTCGCGCTGCGCCGGGAGAAGAGCGTGCGGTGGTCGCCGACCGGTAAGGCCGCCGTCGCCTACCGGGTCGTCGGCGGGGTGTCGCTGGCGTCCGGGGATCCGCTCGGGGATCCGGAGGCCTGGCCGGGGGCGATCGAGCCGTGGCTCGCCGAGGCGCGCTCGCACGGATGGATCCCGGCGGTGATGGGCGCGAGCGAGGAGGCGGGGACCGTCTACGCCCGGCACGGGCTGGACGCCCTCGAACTCGGCGACGAGGCGATCGTGGAGGTCGCCGGGTTCACGCTGGAGGGGCGGGCCATGCGGACCGTGCGCCAGGCCCACAACCGGGTGCGGCGGGCCGGGTACGCGGTGCGGGTCCGGCGGCACGAGGACATCCCGGCCGACGAGATGGCGTACCTCGTGCGGTGCGCCGGCGACTGGCGGGACGGGGCCACCGAGCGCGGGTTCAGCATGGCGCTGGGGCGGCTCGGGGACCCCGAGGACGGGCGGTGCGTGATGGTGGAGTGCGCCGACGCCGAGGGACGCCTGCGTGCCCTGCTCTCCCTCGTGCCGTGGGGGCCGCACGGGCTGTCCCTGGACCTGATGCGGCGGGACCGGGACTGCGACAACGGCCTGATCGAGTTCATGGTGATCGAACTCCTCCGGCACGCCCGGGAGATCCAGATCACCCAGGTCTCACTGAACTTCGCCGTGTTCCGGTCGGTCTTCGAACGTGGCGCCCGCCTCGGCGCCGGGCCGGTGCTGAGGCTGTGGCGGTCGCTGCTCGGCTTCTTCTCCCGCTGGTGGCAGATCGAGTCGCTGTACCGCGCCAACGCCAAGTACCGGCCCGTCTGGGAGCCCCGCTTCCTGCTCTTCGAGAAGAGCGCCGACCTGCCCCGCATCGGGCTCGCGTCGGCACGGGCCGAGGGCTTCCTGGCGGCGCCAGGACTGCCGAGGGCACCGCACCGCACACATCTGGAGACCCGCCGATGAACAGGATCGCCCGCTGGGCGCGCACCGAATGGGGACCGCTGTACGCCGCCGCACGTGAGCCGCTGGCGCGGCGGCGGTGGCGGGCGGTCCCGATGACGCTCGGCGCGGTGTCCCTGACGGCGGCCGTACACGTCGTGCACAGCCGGCCCTGGGGCTATCAGCCGGTGCAGAACCTGGGGGCGGTACGGGCCGAGGATCCGTTCTGGCTCGCCCTGCTGCGCACTCCCCTGTCGCTGTACGTGCCGGCCCTCGACCTGCCCGTGTGGGGCGCCCTCGCCCAGGTCCTGGTCGTGTTCGGCGTCGCGGAGCTCTGCCTGGGCCGCGCCCGCACCCTCGCCGTCGCCTACGCCGCCACCCTCGCCGGCACGCTGTACGCGCGCGTGGGAGTCGCCCTCGGCCCCGGCGCCCCGCTGGGCCTGCCCGCCGAGGAGGCGCAGGTCGTGGACACCGGCCCCTCGGCGGCGGTGGTCGGCCTCGCCGTGTTCCTCGGATGGCGCCACCGCGCGTACGCCACCGCCGGGGCGGTGGTCCTCGCGATGGTGATCGAGGTCCTGGTGAAGGAGAACCTGGCGGGCAAGGAGCACCTGGCGGCGATCGCGGGGGTGGCGGTGCTGTGCGGGGCGGCGGAAGCACGACGGAGTCAACGCCGGGCGGTGCAGCACGCCTGAGAACGTCACTTCCGCTCGGCGGAGTGCAGCTCCGGGTCCGGCTTGCCTCCCAGCCAGTCCCCCAGCGCCCGCCCGGGGCCGGCCCAGCGCCGGTCGTGCCGGTAGGCCCTCAGGACGGCCTTCGCGCGGGCTCGGGGCCGTCGGCGGTAGAAGCGGCGCGCCCACCAGGAGCCGGGGCGGGCCAGGCGGACCAGGCCGATCAGGCCGACGAACGGGACGATCACGCTGAAGATCGCCATCCGGGCCTTGCCCTTGCTCAGGACCACCAGCGCGAACAGGAAGTTGCCCGCCACGGTGAGGATGACGGTCCCCCGGTCCTCGAGCTCGTCCTCGCTGAGGTCGTTGACGCCGAACGGCGAGAAGCCCACCAGCATCAGCCCGACCAGGGCGGCCGTCAGGACGACGACCTCCACGCTCTTGCGGCCCGCCTCCGTCCAGTACACGTCGTCGAGGTGCAGGACGAGCGCGAACTCGTCCAGGACCAGTCCCGCTCCGATGCCGAAGACGACCGCGAAGGCCGCCGAGCCGAAGCCGTGCCGGGCGCTCGCCACCGCGCCGAAGCCACCGATGACGGTCAGTACGACGCCGGGGACGACGTGGTGGATGTGCAGCCCACCCGAACTGACGTTGCCGAACGGTCCCTTGCCGGCCCGGATCAGCCGGGTGACGGCACGGGTGATCACGAAGGTCAGGACGAAGGCCGTGAGGGCGAGGAGCAGCGGGAGCTTGCCCGGCTCGACGATGTTCCGCTGCCACCACTGTCCCATAAGCGCATTTTCGTCCCCGCCTCCCGGGGGCGCCCCTCCGACCGGCGGGTAACCTGCGCCGGTGTCCACGACCCCGAACCCTCCCCCGCCCTCCCCTCTCGACGGGCTGCGCTTCGCCTTCGGCACCCTCACCGTGCTCCCGGTCCGGGTGGCCCGCTGGGACCGGGAGACCGCGCGCGGGGGCATGCTCGGCGCCCCGGCGGTCGGGCTGGTCGTCGGCGGCGGCGCGGCCGGGCTCGGGCTGCTGGCGCTGTACCTGGGCGCGGGGCCGCTGCTCGCCGCCGTCGCCTCCGCCGCCGTACCCGCCGTCCTCACCCGGGGACTGCACCTCGACGGCCTGGCCGACACCGCGGACGGGCTGGGCAGCGGCAAGCCCGCCGAGGACGCGCTGCGGATCATGAAGCAGTCGGACATCGGGCCGTTCGGCGTGCTCACGCTGGTCTTCGTCCTGCTCGCCCAGGTCGCCGCGCTCGCCCAGCTGTACGGCACCTCCTGGGCGCGGGGCGCCTGCGCGGCCGTCACCGCGGCGGTCGCGGCCCGGCTGGCGCTCACCCTGGCCGCCCGCGCCGGGGTCCCGGCCGCCCGCCCGGACGGGCTCGGGGCGGCGGTCGCCGGGGTGGTCCCGGTGCGGTGGGCGCTGACGGTGCCGGCCGCCGTGACCGCCGCCGCGGCGGCGGTGGGCGCCCTCCTCGGCCCGTCCGACGCCGTCCGTACGGCCGCCGCCGTCCTGCTCGCCCTCGCCGCCGCCGAACTCCTCCTGCGCCACTGCACACGCCGCCTCGGCGGGATCACCGGCGACGTCTTCGGCGGCCTCGCGGAGACGGCTGCGACGACGGCGCTGATGGTGCTCTGTCTGGGCGTTTAGGGACGGTACGACCGGGCTTGTGGAGTACGGGGATCGCGAAAGTGGCGACAACGGCGCCGACAGGTGAACACTCGCGTGCATGAGCGGCCGCGCACGCACGCGTACGCTCGTTCCGGGGTTCGCCGTACCGGTTCGCCGCGCCGGTGGGGCAGACCCCGGATGCGACCGCACCCCCAGCCCGGATCTAGGGTCGGCTGTCGGGCCCGGTCGACCCACGCAGATCGACCTCAGCAACTTCACATCGGAAGCGAGATTTCACCACCGTGACTGCTCTCACTCTCAGCACCGCCGCGGCGCCCGGCCTGCGGGCCGACGCGATCGTGATCGGTGTCGCCAAGGGCGCGAAGGGCCCGGTCGCCGCTCCGGGCGCCGAGGCCGTGGACAAGGCCTACGACGGCCGGCTCGCCGGCGTCCTGGACACTCTCGGCGCCACCGGCGCCGAGGGCGAGGTGACGAAGCTGCCCGCCCCGGCCGGCTTCAAGGCACCGCTCGTGCTGGCGGTGGGGCTGGGCGCGGAGCCCGAGAAGGACGCCGCGTACGACGCCGAGGCGCTGCGCAAGGCGGCCGGCGTGGCCGCCCGCACCCTCGCCGGGTCCAAGAAGGCCGCCTTCGCCCTGCCGCTGACGGACGCCGCCGACGTCGGCGCGGTCGCCGAGGGCGTGGTGCTCGGCGCCTACTCCTTCGACACCTACAAGGCCAACGGCAAGGACCCCAAGGCGAAGAACGGCAAGGCGCCGCTCGCCGAGGCCGCCCTCCTCGGCGGCAAGCCGCGCGACGCCGCCCACAAGGCCGCGCTCGCCCGCGCCACCGCCGTCACCGAGGAGCTCAACCGCGCCCGCGACCTCGTCAACACCCCGCCGAACGACCTCAACCCCGAGGCCTTCGCCGCCATCGCGCAGGCCGCGGCCAAGGAACACGGCATCAAGGTCCAGGTCCTCGACGAGAAGGCCCTCGCCAAGGGCGGCTACGGCGGCATCCTGGGCGTCGGCTCCGGCTCCGCCTCGGCCCCGCGCCTGGTCAAGCTGTCGTACACCTCCTCCAAGTCGAAGAAGCACCTCGCCTTCGTCGGCAAGGGCATCACCTACGACTCGGGCGGCATCTCGCTGAAGCCGGCCGGGCACAACGAGACGATGAAGTGCGACATGAGCGGTGCCGCGGCGGTCTTCGCCGCCGTGGTCGCCGCCGCGCGGCTGGGTCTCGAGGTCAACGTCACCGGGTGGCTGGCCCTCGCCGAGAACATGCCGTCCGGCTCCGCCACCCGACCGGGTGACGTGCTGCGCATGTACAGCGGCAAGACGGTCGAGGTCCTCAACACCGACGCCGAGGGCCGGCTGGTCCTCGCCGACGCGCTGTGGGCCGCCTCCCAGGAGAAGCCGGACGCCATCGTGGACGTCGCGACGCTCACCGGCGCGATGATGCTGGCGCTGGGCAACCGGACGTTCGGGATCATGGCGAACGACGACGCGTTCCGCTCCACGGTGTTCGAGGCCGCCGAGGAGGTGGGCGAGCCCGCCTGGCCGATGCCGCTGCCGGAGCACCTGCGCAAGGGGATGGACTCTCCCGTCGCCGACATCGCGAACATGGGTGAGCGGATGGGCGGCGGGCTCGTCGCCGGGCTCTTCCTGAAGGAGTTCGTGGGCGAGGGGATCACCTGGGCGCACCTGGACATCGCCGGGCCCGCGTTCAACGAGGGGGGTCCCTTCGGGTACACGCCGAAGGGCGGCACCGGGACGGCTGTGCGGACCCTTGTGCGGCTGGCCGAACTGACCGCCGCGGGTGACCTGGGCTGACGCCCGCTCTTCCAGGGGGCGGGGGACTGCGCGCCTGACCACTCGGGCCGCTCCGTCGTGTGGCGGGTGCGGACCGTGTGCGGCTGGTCACTCCCCCGCTCTCGGCTTCTCCCCCACTCTCGACTTCGCACGAGCGGGAGGGACCCCCATGCGCGGGGGACCCCCATGAGCTGGGGCACCACCACCGCGGCGGAGCCGCAGATCGGCACGGTCCCGCGCCCCTGAGCGAGACCACTCGCCCCGAGCACAAGTGAGCGTGGGACGTCTCACACCCCGGCCCCGCGTCTCGTCTCCCACCCACAAGTGCAAAGATGGGGCTCGGCAGGACAGGGCCCCCACCACAGGGCCGAAGAAAGAGCGGCCGGACACCAGCCGCCGACCGGTCACCGCTGACCGGCGTGGCGCACATGCATGGAGGACGTGACGTGGCGAACGACGCCAGCACCGTTTTCGACCTAGTGATCCTCGGCGGTGGTAGTGGCGGTTACGCCGCGGCCCTGCGCGGGGCGCAGCTGGGCCTGGACGTCGCCCTGATCGAGAAGGACAAGGTCGGCGGCACCTGCCTGCACCGGGGTTGCATCCCCACCAAGGCCCTGCTGCACGCGGGCGAGATCGCCGACCAGGCCCGCGAGAGCGCGCAGTTCGGCGTCAAGACCACCTTCGAGGGCATCGACATCGCCGGGGTCCACAAGTACAAGGACGGTGTCATCGCCGGCCTGTACAAGGGTCTCCAGGGCCTCGTCGCCTCCCGCAAGGTGACGTACATCGAGGGCGAGGGCCGGCTGTCCTCCCCCACCTCCGTCGACGTGAACGGGCAGCGCGTTCAGGGCCGCCACGTCCTCCTCGCGACCGGCTCCGTGCCGAAGTCGCTGCCCGGCCTGGAGATCGACGGCAACCGGATCATCTCCTCCGACCACGCCCTCGTCCTGGACCGCGTGCCGAAGTCCGCGATCATCCTGGGCGGCGGCGTCATCGGCGTCGAGTTCGCCTCCGCGTGGAAGTCCTTCGGCGCGGACGTCACGGTCATCGAGGGTCTGAAGCACCTCGTCCCCGTCGAGGACGAGAACAGCTCGAAGCTTCTTGAGCGCGCGTTCCGCAAGCGCGGCATCAAGTTCAACCTCGGCACCTTCTTCTCCAAGGCCGAGTACACCGCCGACGGCGTCAAGGTCACCCTCGCCGACGGCAAGGAGTTCGAGGCCGAGGTCCTGCTGGTCGCGGTGGGCCGCGGGCCCGTCTCCGCCGGTCTCGGCTACGAGGAGCAGGGCGTCGCCATGGACCGCGGCTACGTCCTGGTCGACGAGTACATGCGCACCAACGTGCCGACCATCTCGGCCGTCGGTGACCTCGTGCCCACCCTGCAGCTGGCGCACGTCGGCTTCGCCGAGGGCATTCTGGTGGCGGAGCGTCTGGCCGGTCTGAAGACCGTCCCGATCGACTACGACGGTGTGCCGCGGGTGACGTACTGCCACCCCGAGGTCGCCTCCGTGGGCATCACCGAGGCCAAGGCCAAGGAGATCTACGGCGCGGACAAGGTCGTCGCTCTCAAGTACAACCTGGCGGGCAACGGCAAGAGCAAGATCCTGAACACCGCGGGCGAGATCAAGCTCGTCCAGGTCAAGGACGGTGCCGTGGTCGGCGTCCACATGGTCGGCGACCGCATGGGCGAGCAGGTCGGCGAGGCGCAGCTGATCTACAACTGGGAGGCGCTGCCGGCCGAGGTCGCCCAGCTCATCCACGCCCACCCGACGCAGAACGAGGCGCTCGGCGAGGCCCACCTGGCCCTGGCGGGCAAGCCGCTGCACGCGCACGACTGATCCCTCGGTCGACGAAGCGACGACACAGACTTCCGCAATTCGTTAGGAGCAACCGAAACCATGGCGGTTTCCGTAACCCTTCCGGCGCTCGGCGAGAGCGTCACCGAGGGCACTGTCACCCGCTGGCTGAAGGCCGAGGGCGAGCGCGTCGAGGCCGACGAGCCGCTGCTGGAGGTGTCGACCGACAAGGTCGACACCGAGATCCCCTCGCCCGCCGCCGGCATCCTGGCCTCCATCAAGGTCGCCGAGGACGAGACCGTTGAGGTCGGCGCCGAGCTGGCCGTCATCGACGACGGCACCGGCGCCCCGGCCGCCGCCCCGGCCGCCGAGCAGGTCGCCCCGCCGGCTCCCGAGCCGGCCCCGGCCGCCCAGCCGTCCACCGAGCAGGCCGCCCCGGCCCCGGCTCCCACCGCCGAGGCCGCCGCCGGCGCCGGCTCCGCCGAGGGCACGGACGTCGTCCTGCCCGCGCTCGGCGAGTCCGTCACCGAGGGCACCGTCACCCGCTGGCTGAAGTCGGTCGGCGACAGCGTCGAGGCCGACGAGCCGCTGCTCGAGGTCTCCACCGACAAGGTCGACACCGAGATCCCGGCGCCCACCTCCGGTGTGCTGCTCGAGATCACCGTCGGCGAGGACGAGACCGCCGAGGTCGGCGCCAAGCTGGCCGTCATCGGCGCCCCGGGTGCGGCTCCGGCCGCTGCCCCGGCCCCCGCCGCCCCGGCTCCGGCGCCCGCCGCCGCTGCCCCCGCCCCGGCCGCCCCGGCGCCCGCGCCGGCCGCGCCCGCCGCCCCGGCTCCGGCCCCGGCTGCTCCGGCCGCCCCGGCCGCCGCCGCTCCGGCCCCGGCCCAGCCCGCTGCTCCGGCTCCCGCGCCGGCCGCCCCGGCCCCGGTCACCCCGGCTCCGGCCGCTCCGGTGCCCGCCGCCGCGCAGCCCACCGACGAGGGCGCCTACGTCACCCCGCTGGTGCGCAAGCTCGCCGCCGAGCACGGTGTCGACCTGGCCTCCGTCAAGGGCACCGGTGTCGGTGGCCGTATCCGCAAGCAGGACGTCGTCGCCGCCGCCGAGGCCGCGAAGGCCGCCGCCGCTGCCCCGGCTCCGGCCGCCGCCGCCGCGCCGACCGCCGCGAAGAAGGCCCCGGCGCTGGAGGTCTCCCCGCTGCGTGGCCAGACCGTCAAGATGCCGCGCATCCGCAAGGTCATCGGCGACAACATGGTCAAGGCGCTGCACGAGCAGGCCCAGCTGTCGTCGGTCGTCGAGGTCGACGTCACCCGTCTGATGAAGCTGCGGGCCAAGGCGAAGGACTCCTTCGCGGCCCGTGAGGGCGTCAAGCTCTCCCCGATGCCGTTCTTCGTCAAGGCGGCGGCCCAGGCGCTGAAGGCCCACCCGGTCATCAACGCCAAGATCAACGAGGCCGAGGGCACGATCACCTACTTCGACACCGAAAACATCGGTATCGCGGTGGACTCGGAGAAGGGCCTGATGACCCCGGTCATCAAGGGCGCCGGCGACCTGAACATCGCCGGTATCGCCAAGGCCACGGCCGACCTGGCGGGCAAGGTCCGCGCCAGCAAGATCACCCCGGACGAGCTGTCCGGCGCGACCTTCACCATCTCCAACACCGGTTCGCGCGGTGCGCTCTTCGACACGATCATCGTGCCGCCGGGCCAGGTCGCGATCCTCGGCATCGGCGCCACGGTCAAGCGTCCGGCCGTCATCGAGACGGAGGAGGGCACGGTCATCGGCGTCCGCGACATGACGTACCTGACCCTGTCCTACGACCACCGTCTGGTGGACGGCGCCGACGCGGCCCGTTACCTGACCGCGGTCAAGGCGATCCTGGAAGCGGGCGAGTTCGAGGTCGAGCTCGGCCTGTAAACACCGCTCAGCCGCACACATCGGTGCCCCTGCCCGGACCTTCCGGCAGGGGCACCGACCTTTTGAGGGCGCGGGACTGTATGGACGTACGGCTCCGCCGCGACCGCGACGGGGGTGCCCCCGCGCATGGGGGTCCCCCGCGCATGGGGATCCCTCCCGCTCGAGCGAAGTCGAGAGTGGGGGAGAAGCCGAGAGTGGGGGCGACCAGCCACAAGCGACCCGTGGTCGCCCGAGGACGGACCGGGCCGTTCTCCCCTGCGCCGGAATCTACGTGTGCGCCTCGTCTCACCTGGGCAAAAGCGCCCCCACGCGCCCTCCCAGCGACGCGAACCGGCCTTATTGTCTAAACGTCAAAGCCCTCCCTAAGGAGCCCTCATGACCGCGCCCGTCGTCCACTCGCTGCGCGAACAGATCCGCGAGCACATCGTGGAGGGGATCGTCAGCGGGCGCTGGAAGCCGGGCGAGCGGATCGTGGAGCGGCGGATCGCCACCGAGCTGGAGGTCAGCCAGACCCCGGTCCGGGAGGCGCTGCGCGAGCTGGAGTCGCTGCGGCTGATCGAGTCCGCGCCGAACAAGGGCGTCCGGGTGCGGAACCTGACCGCGGCCGACCTGGAGGAGAGCTACCCGGTCCGGGCCGGTCTGGAGGCGATCGCCGCGGAGCTGGCGGCGCAGAGGCTGGCGCAGGACTGCTCGGCGCTGGAGCCGCATGTGAGCGCCCTGTACGAGGCGGACCGCAAGGCGGACGGCACGGCCCAGGTGCGTCACACGGTGGGCTTCCACCGCGAGCTGGTCCGCGCGGCCGGCAACTCCGTCCTGCTGCACACCTGGGAGGGCCTGGGCATCGAGGTGTTCACGGCCCTGTCGATCCGCTGGCTGGGGACGGTGCAGCAGTCGTACGCGGAGGAGCACCAGGCGCTGGTCGAGGCGTTCCAGCGGCGGGACCCGGACATCGGCCGCCTCGTGAAGGAACATGTGCTGGGCTGCGCCCCCCGCGCGGCCGACAACTCCGCCTGACCGGCAACTCCGCCTGACCGGCGGAGCGGGGTGCGGGAGAGCGATGGCGCCTCACACGCCCAGGTCAGCGGGGTGGGGGGCGGTTGGAACGTCCCCGCGTTGGGGACGGCTGCGCCGGACGTGGCCGCTGGAGCGGCTCATACCGGCTCCCCCGCCGGACCGGGCTCGCCAGACCGACTCCCCCGCCAGCCCCCCCGGTCGAGCGCGGTCGCCAGAAAGCCGCGGCGCATCACAAGCCCCGGTGAGCGAGGCGGGGAGCCGTGAGGGTGCTCCCGCGCGCGGGTCCGCTGCGCAGGACGCGGCCGGTGGAGCGGCTCATACTGGTGGGAGCCGTGTGTTCTCCGGGGCGCCTCTGGCGACCCCCGCCGGCCCTGGTGGAGGCCGCGTGATCTGGCCAGCGCTTTCCTCGTCCGTACTCTCCCGGCCCGTACTGGCCGGGAGGCTCCGTTCCGCCGCGGGGCTGCTGCGGCCCCCTGGACCCCGGCTCTGGCGGACCGAGGGCGGTGTGCAGGTTCAGGTGCGGTGGCTGGGAGGGCCCGGGACGGTCGGCGCCGCACGCCGGGTCGAGTCGGCGCTGCGCGAGCTGCCGGGGGTGCGGCGCGCCGAGGTGAACGGCACGCTGGGCTGCGTGTACGTCGGCTGCGAGCCGGAGGAGACCGACCTGGAGCGCGTCGCCGGCCTGGTCGCCGAGGCGGACGGGAGAGCCGCCGCCCGGCGGGAGGGCGCCGACAGCGAGGGCGAGCCGGGCGCCGGGGCGCGGCGACCGCGCCCGGTGGGCTTCCCCGGCGCGGCGGGGCCGCGGATCGACGCGGCCGTTCAGTTCGGTGCGGGGGTGGTGGCGGTGGGGGCGACGTCCGTCGCCAACCTGCTGCGGCTGCGCGGTCTGCCGCCGGTGGTGCTCTCGGCGATCCAGCTCGTCGAGGCGACGCCCAGGCTGCGCGAGGGGATCGCCCGCCGGGTCGGTGAACCGGCCGCGGAGCGGGGCTGGGCCGTGACGAACCTCCTGCTGAACACGCTGACGTTCCGGCCGCTCGGTGCGGCGGTCGGGGTCGTCCTGGCCGGGGCCCGGTACGCGGAGGCGCAGGCCCGCAGCAAGGCGTGGGAGGAGTGGGCGCGCAGGCTGGCCGCGCACGAGGGGACGTACCGCCATGACGCGGTGCCGTCCCACGAGCGGCCGGTCCCGCTGCCGCCGGGGCCGGTCGAGCGGTACGCCAACGCGGCGGTTCCGACGTCCCTCGCGGGCTACGGGCTCACCGCCCTCGGCACGTCCAGCCATGACCGGGGGCTGGCGCTCCTCGCCGCCGGGACGCCGAGGGGCCCCCGGTTCGGCAAGGAGGCGTTCGCGTCCTCGGTGGCGCGGGCGGCGTCCGAGCGGGGAGCGCTGGTGCTGCGGCCGGAGGCGCTGCGCCGTCTCGACCGGATCGACACCGTCGTCCTGGACGCGCGGGTGCTGGCCACCGGCGGCTGGACGGTCGAGCACGTGGTGCGGCCGGCGTCGTCCGGGGAGCGGCCGGGCGAGGCGGAGGACGGCCCGGACGACGACGAGATCCACGCGCGGATCCACGAGCTGATCGAGCCGGGCCGGTCGCCGGGGCGGCGGCCCGGGCGTGGCCGCGGTGCCGTGCCGCCGCCGCGGCGGACGGGCTGGGAACTGCGGCCGTTCCCCGGCGCGGACTCCGTCCCCGGGGTGTCCAAGGAGACGGCCGCGCGGGCGGCGCGGTGGGCCGAGGAAGGGGCACGGGTCCTGCTCGTCCTGCGGGAGGGAACGCCGGTCGCCGTGGCCGGTCTGGTCCCCCAACTGCACGCCCTGGCCCACCACTTGGTGCGTGCGGCGGGTGAGTGCGGCCAGGTGCGGCTGGTGGGCGGGCCGCCCGGGCTGCACCACCGGTTCGGCCTTCCCCCGGCGCTGCCGACGGGACACCGCCGTACGGCCGCGCTGGTGCGCTCCCTCCAGGCGCAGGGCCGCGGTGTCGCGGTGGTCTCGGCACGGACCCGGCGTGCCCTCGCCCGTGCGGATCTGGGCGTCGGCGTGATCACCGGCCCACGCCATGTGCCGTGGGACGCCCATGTCGCCGCCCCGCCCGACGTCGTCCATCTGCTGCTGACCGCTCCGCCGGAGGCGCGGCGGACCGGCGTGCTGTGCAACCGTCTTGAGGCTGCCGGCGCGGTCACGGGCGCGGCCCTCGCGCTCCTTGTTCGCCGGCCGGCCTGGGCGCGGGTCCGGCTGGTGACGGACGCGGTGACGGTCTCGGCGATGACGGCGGGCTTCTGGGCGGGCCGGCGGTTGCGCGGCCGTCCGGCTCCGGCGGTCACCGAGCGCACGCCCTGGCACTCCATGACGGTACGTCAGGTGATGGCCCGTCTGGGGACCGCCTCCCGTGGGCTGGACGAGGCCGAGGCCGCCCGGCGCCGGCAGACCGGGGGCCGGGACCGCCACGACGGTGCCGTCACCCTCGTCGGCAGGTTCGCGGAGGAGTTGGCCAATCCCCTCACCCCCGTCCTGGCCGTCGGCGGCGGCATCTCGGCGGCGCTGGGTTCCGTGGTGGACGCGGTGCTCATCGGCGGGGTGCTGGGAGTGGACGCGCTGGTGGGCGGGGTGCAGCGGCAGAAGGCCGACCAGGCGGCGCGGCGCCTGGTCGAGGCGACCTCGGTGCGGGTGCGGGTGCGCCGCGCGGACCGGGCCGAGCCGGTCGACACGGCCGGCGAGCAACTGGTGGCCGGCGATGTGATCGAGCTGCAGGCCGGTGACGCGGTGCCGGCCGACTGCCGGGTGGTGCAGGCGACGGGTCTGGAGGCCGACGAGTCCAGCCTGACGGGCGAGTCGCTGCCGGTCGTGAAGACGGCCGCGCCCACCGCGGCCCGGGCCGTCGCGGACCGGACCTCGATGCTCTATCAGGGGACGACGGTGGCGGCCGGCCACGCGCTCGCCGTGGTCGTCGCCACCGGGACGGCCACCGAGGCGGGCAGCGCGGCGGAGTCGGGCCCCGAGGAGGGCCCGCCGGAGAGCGGCGTGGAACGGCGGCTGAAGGCCCTGGGCCGGTGGTTCCTGCCGCTGTCCGTCGCCGCGGGAGTCGCCCTCTTCGCCTTCGACCTGCTGCGCAGGCGGCCCCTGGGCGCCGCCCTGGGCTCCGCGGTCAGCCTGTGCGTGGCCGCCGTGCCCGAGGGGCTGCCCTTCGTCGCCACGGTCGCGGAGCTGGCCGCGGCCCGCCGGTTGTCCGGCCGGGACACCCTCGTCCGCAGCGCCTCCACCATCGAGGCGCTGGGGCGCACCGACGTCCTGTGCTTCGACAAGACCGGCACGCTCACCGAGGGCAGGATCAGCCTGCAGCAGGTGTCCGACGGGCTGGAGCGGCGTCCGCCCGACCGGCTCACCCCGGCGCTGCGCCGGGTCCTCGGCACGGCCGCCCTGGCGGGTCCGGCGGGGTCGGGTGCGGCGCTGGCCCACCCCACCGACCGGGCGATCGCGGCCGGGGCGGAGCTGCTCGGGACCGCTCCCGCCCGGGCCGCCGGGTTCGCCTCGGACACCTGGGACCGGGTGGCGGAGCTGCCGTTCGAGCCCGGGCGGGGCTATCACGCCGTACTGGGACGTTCCGGCAGCCGGGCGCGGATCGTCGTCAAGGGGGCGCCCGAGGTCGTCCTGGCCCGCTGCGACCGGATCCGCCGGAACGGTGGGAGCGAGCGCCTGGACGACCCGCGGCGGGAGGAGTTCGAGGCGGAGGTCGGACGGCTGGCCCAGCAGGGCCTGCGGGTCCTCGCGGTCGCCGAGGACGTCCTGCCGCCGGGCGCGCCGCAGGACGACAGCGCGCTCGCCGGTCTCGCGGACGTCAGCGACGAGGGCCTCGACGGGCTGTGTCTGCTGGGCCTGCTGGGGCTCGCGGACCCGGTGCGGGCGACCGCGGCCGAGAGTGTGCACCGGCTGTCCAGGGCCGGGGTGCGCATCGTCATGGTCACCGGGGACCATCCGAGCACGGCCGCCGCGATCGCCCGGGAGCTGCGGCCCGAGGAGGAACCCCGGCTGATGACCGGCACGGAGCTGGACTCCCTCGACGACACCGCGCTCGCCCGGACGCTGCCGGACATCACGGTGTTCGCCCGGGTCACCCCGGCCCACAAGGTCCGTATCGTGACCGCGCTGCGCTCGGCCGGGCGGATCGTCGCCGTCACCGGTGACGGCGCCAACGACGCGCCCGCCATCCGGATCGCCGACGTCGGCATCGCCCTCGGCTCCCGGGCGACCCCGGCGGCCCGCTCGGCGGCCGACGTGGTGGTCACGGACGATCGCATCGAGACCATCGTGGACGCCATCGTCGAGGGCCGGGCGATGTGGGCCTCGGTGCGCAAGGCGCTGGGCATCCTGCTCGGCGGCAACGTCGGGGAGATCGTCTTCACCCTGGCGACGAGTCTGCTCGCGGGACGCAGTGCGCTGAACGCGCGCCAGCTGCTCCTGGTGAACCTGCTCACGGACATGCTGCCCGCGATGGCCATCGCCGCCCGGCCTCCGGCCGACCACGCCGACAAGGTGCTCGCGGAGGGACCCGAGGCCTCGCTCGGGGCGGCCCTCACCCGCCACATCCGGCTGCGGGCCGTCGTCACCACGGCGGCCGCCGCCACCGCCTGGGTGGCCGCCCGGGCGACCGGAACCCGGGGGCGCGCCGACACCGTCGCCCTGGTCGCCCTCGTGTCCTCCCAGCTGCTGCAGACGATGGCGGACGCGGGCCGCGACCCGGTCGTCGCCGCGGCCGTGGTGGGGTCCCTGGTGGCGCTGGCCGTCGTGGTGACGGTGCCGGGGCTCAGCCACTTCTTCGGCAGCCGGCCGCTGGGCCCGGTGGGCTGGACGATCGCCCTGGGGTCGGCGGCGGGCTCCGTCCTGCTGCCCGCCGCGGTGCGGCGCATCCTTCCGGAACGGGAAAGTTAACCTGCAGGACACTTTCGTGCCGCCTCCCGGAAACACTGAAACCGCACAAAGGAGCGGTCACCGCACGATCCGCACGAAAGGCGGCCGAAGCATGCCGCACATCCTCACCCACATCCTGACCCAGGCGGCGATCGCCGTGGTCGAGGCCGCCCTGATCCGTCTCTCCTTCCAGCTGTGGAAGGCACTCACCGCCGGCGGGCGTCCGGCGACCGTCCACGCCTGACCCAACACCGGGCTCGGACAGTCCACTTCGCCCCTATTCAGTGCGCTTTGGACGTTTATTGCGCGCCAGGGTTGGAAGTCGGTGCGGGGAAACCCATTCACCCACGCTCCCAGCCGGGAGGACGCAGATGACTTCCCCGCAATCACAGCCACAGACCCCGCACGAACAACGACAGACCCCGGGCGAGACGGCCCCCACCGAACGGGCCGAGACCGGAGCGACCCGGCCCGAGGCGACCCGGACGGCCCCGCCGGTCGCACCGACCGAGCAGCAGGCCCCCATGGAGCGGCGCGAGGAGGAGACACGCGCCCACGAGCCGATGGGCGGCAAGGTGGTGCATCTGCACACCGCGCACCCGCGGGTTTCCATTCCGTACGTGACACCGGGGGACATGTTCACCGGCGCCCGGGCGGCCACCTCGAAGCTCCCCTCGCCGCGCAAGCTGGCCTACTACGGGCTCCTCGGCGGCATGGCCGTGGCCGGAGCACTGGAGTGGCCGGTCGCGCTCGCGGTCGGGGCCGCGACCGAAGTGATCACCCGCGAGCAGGCGGCACGCAAGCGCGCGGAGCAGCGCGCAGGGCAGGAGGAGCAGCGCCGCCAGGCCGGCACCGAGGCCGCGGGCCGGACGACGGAGTCCGCCAGGACCGGCCAGACAGCGATGGCATGACGGGTTCGCACCGCGTCACGCCGGTGGGGTCCGGACGCCCGAGGGCGTTCGGGCCCTTCCGCGTCCACCCTCCCCGTGTCACACCCCGCACCCTCTCCACACCGGAGCAAGTGCCGCTCGGATCACCGGACAAGCGCCGCCCGGATCCCTGAAGCGAGGCCGCCCGGCCCCAGGGGAAGACCCACCGAAGCACTGGGGCAGGCCCACGGATCACTGAGGCAGGCCCACCGGATCACAGCAGCAAGCCCACCGAATCACCGGGGCAGGCCCACGGATCACTGAGACAGGCCCACCGGATCGCAGGGACAAACCCGCTCGGATCAACGGAGCGAGCCCCCGCTCAAACGCCCCCACCTGCGGAAACCGCGACGCGCCACGACACCGCGTGCCCCCAGCCGAGGCACCCCGTGCCGACTTTCTCGGAATCGAGAGGTTTTGGCCTTCAACCCTTTGATCGATCATCGATCAGGGAGTTACAGTCGCCGACGGGCCGCGCGGCGGAGCCGCACAAACGGCTGCGCATCAGAGCCCACGCCCTGTCCTGCCAAAGACCAAGGGCACCCCCGAACCCTTACCGATGAGGGAACCCCCTTCGACTGAGGAAGGCGGCGACATGACCGACCCCAACGCCATCCAGCCGAGCGCGCTCGACCAGCTCCCCGACCGGGACCCGGAGGAGACCGCCGAATGGCAGGCCTCGCTGGACGCGGTCGCCAAGGCGGCCGGGCCGCACCGTGCCGCGTACCTGATGCGCCGCACGCTGGAGCGCGCCGAGGGCAACGGCATCGCGCTGCCCAAGCTGCTCGAGACGGACTACGTCAACACGATCCCCACCGCCGCCGAACCCGCCGTACCGGGTGACGAGGCGATGGAGGCGCGGATCACCGCCTGGAACCGCTGGAACGCGGCCGCGATGGTGACCCGGGGCAGCAAACACGGTGTCGGTGGCCACATCGCCACCTTCGCCTCCGCCGCCTGGCTCTACGAGACCGGCTTCAACCACTTCTTCCAGGGCAAGGAGGCCGACGGCTCGGGCGACCAGCTCTACATCCAGGGCCACGCCTCCCCCGGCATCTACGCCCGCGCCTTCCTCGACGGCCGGCTGAACAAGTCCCACCTCGACAACTTCCGCCAGGAGGCGGGCGGCAACGGCCTCCCGTCGTACCCGCACCCCCGCCGCCTGCCCTGGCTGTGGGAGTTCCCGACGGTGTCGATGGGCCTCGGCCCGCTGTCGGCCATCTACCAGGCGCGCTTCAACCGCTACCTCACCAACCGCGGCATCAAGGACGTCTCCGCGTCCCACGTCTGGGCCTTCCTCGGCGACGGCGAGATGGACGAGCCCGAGTCGACGGCCGCGCTCGCGCTGGCCTCCCGCGAGGGCCTGGACAACCTGACCTTCGTCATCAACTGCAACCTGCAGCGCCTCGACGGCCCGGTCCGCGCCAACTTCAAGATCGTGCAGGAGCTGGAGGCCCAGTTCCGCGGCGCCGGCTGGAACGTGATCAAGACCCTGTGGGGTTCGGCCTGGGACGAGCTGTTCGCCCTCGACACCACCGGCGCGCTCGTCCGCCGGCTGCGCGAGGTGCCGGACGCCCAGGTGCAGACGTACCAGACCCGCGACGCCGCCTACATCCGCCAGGACTTCTTCGGCAAGGACCCGGCGCTCGCCGAGATGGCGAAGCTGCTGAGCGACGACAAGATCCTCGAGTGCTTCCACCTCTCGCGGGGCGGTCACGAGGCGCGCAAGGTGTACGCGGCGTACAAGGCGGCCCTCGACTTCAAGGGCGCGCCGACCGTGATCCTGGCGCAGACCGTCAAGGGCCACACCCTCGGTGAGGGCTTCGCGTCGAAGAACGCCAACCACCAGATGAAGAAGCTGACGGTGGACGAGTTCAAGACGATGCGCGATCTGCTCGAACTGCCCATCAAGGACAGCGACTTCGTCGACGGGGTCGTCCCCTACGGCCACCCCGGCGCCGACTCCCCCGAGGTCCGCTACCTCCAGGAGCGCCGCGCGGCCCTCGGCGGCCCCGCCCCGGCCCGCCGCGTCCACCCGGTGGCCCCGCTGCCCGCGCCCGCCGAGAAGGCGTTCGCCTCCTTCGACAAGGGCTCCGGCTCCCAGAACGTGGCGACCACCATGGCCTTCGTCCGCCTGGTCAAGGACCTGGTCCGTGACAAGGAGACGGGTAAGCGCTGGGTGCCGATCGTCCCCGACGAGGCGCGCACCTTCGGCATGGAGTCGCTGTTCCCGTCGCTCGGGATCTACTCCCCCAAGGGCCAGACGTACGAGCCGGTCGACCGCGACCAGCTCATGTACTACAAGGAGGCCAAGAACGGCCAGATCCTCAACGAGGGGATCACCGAGGCCGGTTCGATGGCCGACTTCATCGCCGCGTCGACGTCGTACGCGACGCACGGCGAGGCGATGATCCCCTTCTACATCTTCTACTCGATGTTCGGCTGGCAGCGCACGGCCGACCAGATGTGGCAGCTCGGCGACCAGCTCGGCCGCGGCTTCCTCGTCGGCGCGACGGCCGGCCGTACGACCCTGACGGGCGAGGGCCTGCAGCACGCCGACGGCCACTCGCCGGTGATCGCCGCGACCAACCCGGCCGCGCTGACGTACGACCCGGCGTTCGCGTACGAGGTCGCGACGATCGTCAAGGACGGTCTGCGCCGCATGTACGGCGAGGCGGCGCCCGGTGAGGACCCGAACGTCTTCTACTACCTCACCGTCTACAACGAGCCGCTGCCGCAACCCGCCAAGCCCTCCGGCCTCGGCATCGACGAGGGCATCGTCAAGGGCCTGTACCGCTTCAACACCGCGGAGTCGGCGGGGGTGGACGTGGCGGCGGCCAACGCCCCGCGCATCCAGCTCCTCGCTTCCGGTACGGCGATCCACTGGGCCCTCGCGGCGCAGAAGCTGCTCGCCGAGGAGTGGGGCGTGGCCGCCGACGTGTGGTCCGCGACCTCCTGGACCGAGCTGCGGCGCGACGCCATGGAGGCGGACGCGGCCCTGCTGCGCGGCGAGGAACGCGTCCCGTACGTCCGTCAGGCGCTGCAGGGCGCCGAGGGGCCGGTGCTGGCGGTCTCCGACTACATGCGCCAGGTCCCCGACCAGATCGCGCAGTGGGTCGAGCAGGACTACTCCTCCCTGGGCGCCGACGGCTTCGGCCTCTCGGACACCCGTACGGCAGCCCGCCGCCACTTCGGCGTCGACGCCGAGTCGATCGTCGTCGCGGCCCTGGCCCAGCTGACCAAGCGGGGAGAAGTACAGGCGACGTCGGTAAAGGAGGCCCGCGAACGGTACGGGCTGTAATTGCAGGGGGCGACTCGCCCAAGGAGGCCCGCGAGATCGCCCGCCGGCTCGGCGGCCGCGTCGTCGTCAAGGCGCAGGTCAAGACGGGTGGGCGAGGCAAGGCGGGCGGCGTCAGG
>NZ_JBNCAQ010000032.1:94315-119029 GCF_049808595.1 Streptomyces aurantiaciflavus
CTTCCCGGCCCGGGGGGAAACGGCGGCCCGCCCCCGGTGGGGGGGTTCTGGGCGGGGGGCCCCCCCCCCGCCAACCCCGGTCCAGGGGACTTCGCCCCCTGGACCCCCGGGCCCTGCCCCCGGCGCCTAGAGGCCGAGGCCTCTCAAGCCCCACCCTGGGGGCTCCCGCCCCCAGACCCGGGCCCCGCACCACACCCGGCCCGCCCGGCGCACGAGGCCGAGGCCCCCGCAGCCCCACCCTGGGGGCTCCGCCCCCCAGCCCCCCAGGCCTGTGCCCACCCACCACCCGACTCTGTCGGACGAGAGCCGCACCACACCCGGCCCGCCCGGCGCACGAGGCCGAGGCCCCCGCAGCCCCACCCTGGGGGCTCCGCCCCAGACCCCCGGGCCTATGCCGACCCACCACCCGACTCGGTCGGACGAGAGGCGGGCCTCACGATCAACCCTGCCCGGCGATAGCCGGCGAGCGCCGGACCCGGCAATCCAGCCCGCCCGGCACCTGTGAGCGAGGCCGGTGAAAATCAGCCCGTCTGGGGGCACCCCCTCTGGGGGAGCTTGAGGACGAGGCCCGTTCAGGGCCGAAGGGGGTGCGGGACGGCAGCCCCGCAGAGGTGCCGGGGCACAGCCCCGCAGGGACCGGGGGACCAGTTCCACTTGGGGGCAGGGGCACAGCCCCGCCCGAGCCCGGAGGACCCAGCCCCGCAGAGGTGCCGGGGCACAGCCCCGCCCGGGCCCGGATGACCCAGCCCCGCAGAGGTGCCGGGGCACAGCCCCGCACGTGCCCAGCGGCACAGCCCCGCAGGGGCCCAGGGGGCGGAGCCCCCGGTGGGGTCGAAGGGGCGGAGCCCCTGGAGGTCGGGAAGGGTAGGGGCGGCGGGGGCGGAACCCCCTGCCCCCGCCACCCCCGGCATCATGGCCCCATGCGTGCCGCCCGGCTGATCAAAATGGTCCTGCTCCTGCAGTCCCGCCCCACCATGACCGCCGCCGAGCTGGCCCAGGAGCTGGAGGTCTCGGAGCGGACGGTCACCCGGGACGCGCAGGCGCTGTCGGAGGCAGGCGTGCCGGTGTACGCCGAGCGCGGCCGGGCCGGCGGCTACCGGCTGATCGGCGGATACCGAACGCGGCTGACCGGACTGGCCCGCGGTGAGGCCGAGGCCCTGTTCCTGAGCGGAGTACCGGGCGCCCTGCGCGAGATGGGCCTGGAGGACGCGGCCTCGGCAGCCCGGCTGAAGGTGTCCGCCGCCCTGCTGCCGTCCCTCAGCGACGCCCCCCGCACGGCGGCCCAGCGGTTCCATCTGGACGCGCCGGCCTGGTTCCAGGAGCCGAGGACACCCGAGCTGCTGCCCCTCGTCGCGGAGGCGGTGTGGGACGACCGCCGGCTCCGGGCCCGTTACCGCCGGGGCGAGGGCGATGTGGAGCGGGAGCTGGAGCCGTACGGGCTCGTGCTCAAGGCCGGCGTCTGGTACCTGTGCGCCCGCGTGGCCGCACCGGGGTCCTTCCGGACGTACCGGATCGACCGGTTCACCGGCGTGGAGCCATCAGAAGAGCGTTTCAGCCGGGAGGAGGACTTCGACCTGCCGGGCTACTGGGCCGAACAGGCCGAGCGGTTCGCCCGCTCGATCCTGCGGGCCGAGGTGGTCGTACGGCTCTCGGCGGCGGGCGTGCGGAGACTGCCGTACACCGTGGATCCGGTGGCCGCACGGGACGCGCTGGCGGAGGCCGGGGAGCCCGACGCGGCCGGCCGGGTGACGGTCGTGCTGCGGGTCGAGTCCGAGGACGTGGCGCACACGCAGCTCACCGCGCTGGGGCCGGAGGCCGAGGTGCTCTCCCCGGTGTCGCTGCGGCGCCGTTTCGCCGAGGACGCCGAACGGCTCGCGGGGCTGTACCGGGAGTAGGGCCTGTCCGGTGCGATCCCGTCTGCTCCCGGAAGGGGCGGGCCGCCGGCTCCGGGCGTCCGATGCACGCGGTCTCAAGGCGCCCGCCGTGTGCCCTCGTCGCAGAGAGGCCTCGGGCGGAGCGCCTCGCGGACAAGAGGCACCCGGGCAGTCCGCCCGGCGCCGCGACCGCGACCGCCGGGCGTCGCGGCGCCGGGCGGGAATCTGCCGTACCGGCCGGGAAATCCCCCGCACTCCAGGTGCGGCCCACCCGCCCAGGCACGATGCTGGGACCCGTGATGGACGAGACGGAGTTCTGGGAGCTGGTCGACGCCACGCGCGAGGCCGCCGAGGGCGACCCGGAGGAACAGGCCGACCTGCTCCTCGACCGGCTCCTGCAACTGGAGCCGGAGCTGGTCCTGGACTTCGCCCGTCACTTCGAGGCCCGCTACAACCGCGCGTACACCTGGGACCTGTGGGGGGCCGCCTGGGTGCTGCTCGACGGGGCGAGCGACGACGCCTTCGACTTCTTCCGGTGCTGGCTGATCGGACAGGGCCGGGACGTGTACGAGGGCGCGGTGCACGATCCGGACTCGCTCGCCGAGCTGCTGGACGAGTTCGACGAGGAGATCGACGGCGACGGCGAGGAGCTGGGCTACGCGGCCGACGAGGCCTACGAACAGCTCACCGGGACCGTCGCCCCGGACCTGGGCATCCCGCCCGCGCCGGCGGAGCCGGAGGGCGCGCCGGTCGACTTCGAGAACGAGCGGGCGCTCGCGGAGCGGTATCCGCGGCTGTGGGAGCGCTTCAAGGAATAAGGAATGAGGAGTGCTCCCGGGCTCAGGCCGCGGCGCGGCGGCGGGTGGTGTCCGTCGGGATGTACGCCTGCTGCTGCTCGGCTTTCACCGCGTGGTGCAGCGGCGCCTTGTTGGCCTGCTCCAGGGCGGACGCGGTGGTCGCGGCCGGGCCCAGGACGACGGCGGCGACGGCGCAGACGACCGTCCAGGGGCAGCGGGCGCCCCTGGTCCAGCCGGCGGCCTTCTCTTCGCTCCGGGTGCTCTTCACGTTCCCCACCTCCGGTCGGCTTGTGTTGTTCATGACCGTAGGAGGCGGGGATGGGAGGAGCCTGAACGCCGCCTGAGGCGTTTCTGTGAACGTGCGTCCCTGCAGGCGGGCCGCCGTCCGCCGGATCTCCGGGAGGCGGGCGGTGAGGGCCGCGCCGGGGCAGTTGGTCTGGTAGCCGTGGTCGTGGCCGATGATGGCGGGGAGGGTGGCGGTGGTGCCGGCGACGTACCGGCTGTGGCTGCTGCTGGAGGTCAGGTGGACCTGGGCGCGCGGATCGATGCCGGACAGGCCGAGCTTCCAGGCGGCCAGGGCGGCGATCGCGTCGATCATCGCCCGCGGGACGGGGACGCCGGCGGTGAACGTGCCGAGGGCGGCGATGCCGGCCGTGCGGTGGTTGAAGCCCTGGGTGTGCGCGCCGGTGACGGCGCGGTCGACGCCGCCGGCCCGGCCCTCGTAGATGGTGCCGCAGCGGTCGACCAGGAAGTTGTAGCCGATGTCGTCCCAGTCGCGACCGCCCGTCTGCCCCGCGTACAGGTAGCGGATGATGCGGGGCGCGTCGGCGCAGGCGTAGCCGTTGGGCGAGTCGGTGTGGTGGACGAAGACGGCGACGACCTTGTCGTCGTAGTGCGGGAGCGGCTGCGGGCGCCGGGCGTCGGCCAGCCAGGCCGAGCGGGGCACGATGGGCGGGCGGGCGGCGGTGTGCGGGACCAAGGGGCGGTCGCGGGCCGGTGGGTGGGAGCGGACGGTCGTGGCCGCGTGCTCGAGGCCGCCGGCGTACAGCGCCAGGGCGACGGCGGCGGCGATCCCGGGCAGGCAGCCCAGGACCACCAGGAGCGGCGTCGGCACACGTGCCGGGCACCGTCTTCTCGCCTCCCGCGCCAGGCGGGAGAAGGCCTGTCCGATGGCGCGCATGGTCCCACTGTCGACCGGTTCCGGTCCGTCCGCGATGTGTGCTGTGCCACCCGGTGGAACCATCGTCCCGGTCCACGACGTTTTCGGGGGTACACGCACGTGTGGCTGGTTCCGGGCGGCACGCGCGCGTGGCTGATTCACAGCTGATCACCGGGCCCGTCCCGTACGTACTGGAGGATCAGAGAGAAAGGCGGCTGCGTGGACCTGCTCGACATCCTGCTGGTGCTGGTGATCCTGGCGTACGCCGGCTCCGGGTACCGGCGCGGACTGGTGGCCGGCTGTGTCTCGCTGGCCGGGTTCGTGGGCGGCGCGGCGGTGGGCGTCTGGATCCTGCCGTGGGTGATGGACCTGGTGACTGCGGGGACGACGACGGCGACGGTGACCGCGGTGCTGACGGTGCTCGTCCCGGCGGTGGTGGGGCACGGGCTGGCGGCCCGGCTCGCGCTGCGGCTGCGCCGGGAGCTGGAGCGGGGGCCGCTCCGGGTGGCCGACGGGGTCGGTGGCGCGGCGGCGAACGCGGCGGCGGTGCTGATCGTGGCGTGGGTGGCGGCGAGCGTGCTGGGCGCGTCCTCCTCGCCGGCGGTGACGTCGGCGATCCGGGACTCCCGGCTGCTGGGCGCGGTGCAGGACACCATGCCGGACACCACTCCGGCGTGGTTCTCGCGGGCCACGTCCGCGCTGACCGAGGCGGGCTTCCCGCAGGTCTTCAACCCCTTCGAGAACGAGTCGACGGCCGAGGTCGCCAAGCCCTCCGGCGACAGCGTCACGGCGGCCGCGACGAACGCGGCCAAGCTGAGCACGGTGAAGATCGAGGGCGTCGCCGGCAACCAGGGCCGCGAGGGCAGCGGGTTCGTGTACGCGCCGGAGCACGTGATGACCAACGCCCATGTGGTGGCGGGCATCGACGACCCGACCGTGCGGATCGGGGGCGTGGGGCAGTCGTACGAGGCACGGGTGGTGCTGTTCGACCCGGGCGAGGACGTGGCCGTGCTGTACGTGCCCGAGCTGCGCGCCCCGGTGCTGCGCTTCGACGACGACGCCTCGCGCGGGGACGCGGCGGTCGTGGCCGGCTATCCGCAGGACGGCGGCCTGGACCTGCAGGCGGCGACGGTCGCGAACCGGCTGGACGCCACCGGACGGAACATCTACAACGACGCGGCCGTCACCCGTGAGATCTACTCGATCCGCTCCACGGTCCGCCCCGGCAACTCCGGCGGTCCGCTGCTGACGACCGACGGCCGGGTCTTCGGCGTCGTCTTCGCCCGCTCCACCTCGGACGCCGAGACGGGCTACGTCCTGACGGCCGCCGAGGTGGCCGACGACGCCGAACGCGCGGCGACGGCGACGACGCCGGTGGACACGGGCGAGCTGGTCACGTCGTAGGCACCGAAGGGGCCGGGCGGGTCAATACACCTAGGCCCTAGAGGGACCGGCCCATGAAGACGTCGTCCACGTACTCCCCGCCGAGCAGGAACTCCTCCGGCTGGACGCCCTCCACGACGAACCCCTCGGACTCGTAGAGCTTGCGGGCGGGGGTGTTGTGGCCGAGGACGCGCAGGGTGATCCGGCGGGCGCCGCGTCGGCGGGCCTCCTCGACGGCCGCACGGATCAGCGCGCGGCCGACGCCCCGGCCGCGTGCCTCGTCGGCGACGGCGAGGCCCTGGATCTGCCGGACGTGCGCGTTGCAGGCGAGCGAGGTCGGGAAGCCGAGGCGGACGTAGCCGACGACGCGGTCGTCCAGCTCGGCGACCAGGCAGTCCTCGGGGGCGTGGCGTTCACCGAAGAAGGGGTCGTAGGGCGGCTGCGGCTCGGGCGTGACCGCGTGCAGATACGACCACGTCAGGCGGTCGATCAGGGCGAGTGCCTCGTCGTCGGCGGGCCGGGCGGCGCGTATGCGCGGGGCGTGGGGCTCGGACATGGGCGTCACCCTACGATCCGGGCACCGTGTCCCGACGGGGGTTTTACGGGGCGGGCGGCAGGATGACCGCATGAAACGCACACGAATCGCGGTGGCCGGCGCGTCCGGTCTCATCGGCAGCGCCCTGGTGCGGTCCCTGACCGCGGACGGGCACGAGGTGGTGCGCCTGGTGCGCCGGGCACCCCAGGGCCCGGGCGAGGTGCGGTGGGATCCGGAGCGGGGGCGGGTGGACGCGGCGGGGCTCGCCGGGTGCGACGCCGTGGTGAATCTGGCGGGGGCCGGGGTGGGCGACCGGCGCTGGAGCGAGGCGTACAAGAGACGGATCCACGACAGCCGGGTGCACGGGACGGCGGCGCTCGCGCAGGCGGTCGCCGAACTCGACGAGCGGCCCCGGGTGTTCGTCAACGGCAGCGCGATCGGCATCTACGGCGAGACGGGCGATCGGGTCGTCGACGAGAGCGCGCCCGCCGGGCACGGTTTCCTGCCGGAGCTGTGCGTGGCGTGGGAGGCGGCCGCGGCGCCCGCCCTGAAGGCTGGGGTACGGACGGTGTTCACCCGGACCGGGCTGGTCGTGGCGCGCGGCGGCGGAGCCTGGGGGCGGCTGTTCCCGCTGTTCACTGCGGGTCTGGGCGGGCGGATGGGCGACGGGCGGCAGTACTGGTCGTACATCGCGCTGCACGACGAGGTCGCGGCGATCCGGCATCTCATCGACCGCGACGACCTGTCGGGGCCGTTCAACCTGACGGCTCCCGAACCGCTGACCAACCGTGAGATCACCGCGGCGATGGGGCGCGTGCTGCACCGGCCGACGCTGTTCGCGGTGCCGGCGCCGGTGCTGCGGGCGGTGCTGGGCGAGATGGCCGGGGACGTGCTGGGCAGCGCGCGGGTGGTGCCGAAGCGGCTGCTGGAGTCGGGGTTCACCTTCGCGTTCCCCGGGATCGAGGACGCCGTCCGAGCAGCCTGACGCCTTCTCAGGAAGGCTTGACCCGACCACTCTCAGGACCACATCCGACCACTCTCAACACTGCACCCGACCGCCCCGAGGACTGCGTCCGACCGCCCCCACGACTACCTGCGACCGCCTTCAGAACCGCATGCGACCACCTCGGGGGCGACATGCGACCGCTGTGCGACCGTGCCCTGTTCATGCGCGACTGTTCCCGACCGGTCGCGGCCTTACCCTCGTCCCGAACTCGGGTATCCGGGACGCCGGTTGGGGGCATCACGTCTCCACCGGCCGCGCAACCTCGAGGCGAGGAGGGGCACGTGCTTGAGCCCGCGTACCAGGCAGACGTCGTCGTCGTGGGAGCCGGAATCGCCGGCCTCTCGGCGGCGCATCGGCTGTCCAGCGCAGGAGTGACGACGGCGGTCCTGGAGGCCGCCCCCTGCGTGGGTGGCCGTATGGCGACCGAGAAGGTCGACGGCTTCCGGCTCGACCGCATCGGACAGCTGCTGTCCACGGCGTATCCCGAACTGGCGACGACCCCGGGGCTGGACGCGCTCGTGCTGCGTCCGTTCGCGCCCGGGGTGCTGCTGCACAGCGACGGGCGCCATCACCGCGCGGGCGCGCAAGCGGGTGCGGGGGGCGCGAGGGGCGCACTCCACGCCGTACGCGCCCTTGCGAGCGCCCCGCGGCCGGGGGCGCTGCCCCGGGTGCGTGCGGGCGCGGTGGCCGCGCCGCCCCGGGTCCGCGCGGGCGCCCCGCTGGGCACCGCCGTGGACCAGGCCCGGCTCGGTGCCGCGCTCACCCGGATCGCGGCCACGCCCGCCGAACGGCTGCTGCGCCGCCCTGAGGCGCCGGCCGCCGAGGCCCTCGCCGCCCGCGGGGTGCCCGCCCGCACCATCGACGGCTTCCTGCGGCCGCTGCTGGCCGCCCTGCTCTGCGACCCCGACCTCACCACCTCCAGCCGCTGCGCCGACCTCGCGCTGCGCGCCTTCGCGGCCGGGCGGCTGTGTCTGCCGGAGGGCGGGGCCGAGGTGCTGCCGGAACTGCTCGCGCGGACCCTGCCGCCGGGCACCGTGCACACCGGGGTGCGGGTCACCTCGGTCTCCACGACCTCGGTGACCACCGCCGAGCACGGCGAGTTCCGCTGCCGCGCGGTCCTCGTCGCCACCGACGCGCGCACCGCCGCCGAGTTGCTGCCCGGGCTGCGGGTCCCCGACTTCCACCCGGTGACGGTTCTCCACCACACGACGGACGACCCGCCCACGACCGGCGCGGCGCTGCTGCTGGACGCCGACCGCGGTGGTCCGGTCGCCCACACCACGGTGACGAGCCGTGTCGACCCCAGCCGCGCGCCGGCCGGCCGCACACTGATCTCGACCACGGTCCTCGGCACGCCCCCGCCAGGCGTCGACACCGCCGTCCGCATGCACCTCGCCCGCCTCTACGGCACCTCCACCGCCCGCTGGGAAACGCTGGCCGTCCACCACACCCCCGAGGCCGTCCCGGCCATGCGCGCCCCCCACGACCTGCGCCGCCCGGTACGACTCCTGGCCGGCCTCTACGTCTGCGGCGACCACCGCGACACCAGCACCGTCCAGGGCGCCCTCCACTCGGCCCACCGAGCCGCCGCGGCCATCCTCTCCGACCTGGGCGCGGCCGGCTCGATGCACACAGCGGACCCCCTACCGACCCTACGAAGGGCGGCATAACCACACACCGGCCCCACCCGGCCCCAGGCCGCACCTTCCCGGCCCCAGGCCGCACCTTCCCGGACCCAGGCCGCGCCCTCACCCGAGCCACACAGGAACACAGCCCCGCCGAGCTCCGGACACAGCCCGCCCCTGGGACCTACGGCGGCAACCGGAGACACGGCGCAGGGCCGCAACCCCGCCGGGGCCCTGGGCGCAGCCCCGCCCGGGGCCGGGGCGGAGCCCACCTGTGCCCCAAGACCGCAACCGACACGGGGCGCAGGGGCACCGCCCCGCCCCGGTCAGGGGACGCAACCCCGCACGGGTCAACGGGCGCAACCCCGCCGGGGTCCAGCGGGGCGTAGCCCTACCCAGGGCCCACGCCCGCACCCCGACACAGGGCGCAGAAGCGCAGCCCCACCCGGGTCACGGCGCGCAACCCCGTCCGGGACCCAAGGCCCCGACCCAACCTGGGCTGCGGGGGCGCAGCCCCGCGCCCAGGCCCCCACGCCCACAACCGGACACAGGGCGGAGGTGCCGCAGCCCCGCCCGGGGCCAGGGGGCGGAGCCCCCTGGCCGGGGTCGAAGGGGCGGAGCCCCTGGGGACGGGAAGGGTAGGGGCGGCGGGGGCGGGGAAACGTGGACCGGTGGCTAGCCCAGCGCCGCGACCTTGTCGCGGTAGTTGCGCGCCGGGGCCGCGTCCCGGTACGGCTCCAGCCGGCGCTCGAAGTCCCGCACGTACTCCTGCGCCCGCACCGACCGCATCTCCGCCGCCTGCCCCGCCGCCTCCGCGGCGAGCTGGCAGGCCTGGTCGAGCTCGCCGAGGCCCAGGCGGGCGGAGGCGAGGACGATGCGGCTGAAGAGACGGCTGCGGGCGTAGACGGCGGGCCGGAGCTGGAGGGAGCGTTCGGCGTGCTGCGCGGCGGCACGGAACTGCTGGAGGTCCCGGTGGCAGTGCCCGAACTCGTCGGCCAGCTGCCCCTCGTCGAAGAACCGCGCCCAGAACGGCACCTCGTCCCCGGCCTTGGCCGCCTCCAGCGCCCGCTCCGCCCGCACCAGGGACGCCGTGCAGGCCCGCACCTCGCCCAGCACCGCGTGCCCACGCGCCTCCGCCGCGTGCAGCAGCGACTGGACGACGGACGGGGCGTTCGTGCCGACGCCCTGCTGCGCCACGCGCGCCAGCTGCACCGCCTCGCGGCCGTGGCCGAGGTAGACGGCCTGCCGACTCATGGTGACCAGGACGAAGGAGCCGTACGCACGGTCCCCGGCGGCCTGGGAGAGCCGCAGGGCCTGGACGAAGTAGCGCTGGGCGAGTCCGTGCGCGGCGATGTCGAAGGAGGTCCAGCCCGCGAGGCGGGTGAGGTCGGCGGCGGCGCCGAAGAGGCGGCGGCCGGTCTGTTCGCCGTAGGTGCCGCGCAGCATCGGCTCGCACTCGTGCTCCAGATAGCGCACGAGGGCCTGACGGGCATGGCCGCCGCCGTACATGTTGTCGAGGGTGCGGAAGAGTTCGCCGACCGAGCGGAGCGCGGCGATGTCGCCGCCGGTGACCCGGTGGCCGGGCCCGCGCTCGGCCGTGCCGCGCTGCCGGGGCACGAGGGGCGCGCCCGCCGCGGGCGCGGCGGTGGGCCGGCCGGGCGCGGGCTTGGCGGCGGGCTTGGGGACGGTCGCCGGCGCGGCCGACGGGGACTTGGCGGACGGGCGGCCCCGGTCCGGCACCCGGTCGGGCTGGTCGCGGGCGACCTTCTCGTCGGCCCGGCCGATCAGCCAGTCCCTGCTCGGGACGACGAGCCCCGCCGGGGTGAAGGCGATCTTGCGGAGCTCGGCATGGCTCCCGGAGTCCTTGCGCCACAGCCCGCCGACGATGTCGATGGCCTCCTCGGGCGTGCCGGCGAACTCCAGCCCCGCGTACACGGGGGCGCAGGCGTCCAGGCCGAGGTCCTGAGCGGTCAGCCGGCGGCCCAGGCGCCGGGTGAAGACCTCGGCGATGAGGGCCGGGGTGGTGCCGCGGGGCTGCTGCCCGCGCAGCCACCGTGTGACGGACGTCTTGTCGTATCTGAGATCCAGCCCGTGTTCGAGGCCCAGCTGATCGACGCGCCGGGCCAGACCCGCGTTGGAGAAGCCCGCTTCTGCGATGAGCGCGGCGAGCTGGCGGTTGGGAGTGCGCTGCGCGGGTCGTTCCGTCATCTGCGGTGCGGTCTCCTGCCTGCCCGGGCCCCCACGCGAGACCGCGTGGTGCCCGGATTGCCTGTGAGCAGCCCTAATGGCCTCGTGAACGGCGCGAATGTAGCGGAGCGTGAGCGGGCGATCGCACATCTCGACGCTCATTCATCCGATCGTGTGAGGATTGGCCGCGAGGCTGACGCGCGGCGGGCGGACGTACAGTTGCTTGGGCGCGTTACGTGCCTGACGCAGCTATCGACTGGGGAGGCGCTTGCCGTGAGTGAGTTGCGGTTCGTTCGGATGGGCTTCGGAGCGGACGCCGTCGAGTACCGGGAGGCGTGGGACGAGCAGCGCCGGGTGCACGCGGCGCGGTTCGCCGACGAGGTTCCCGACACCGTGCTGCTCCTGGAGCACCCGCCGGTGTACACCGCGGGTCGGCGCACGGCCGACGACGAACGGCCCCTCGACGGCACCCCGGTCGTCGACGTGGACCGGGGCGGCAAGATCACCTGGCACGGGCCGGGCCAGCTGGTGGGGTATCCCATCCAGAAGCTGCCGCGCCCCGTGGACGTGGTGGCGCACGTACGACGTCTGGAAGAGGCGCTGATCCGCGCCTGCGCGGAGTTCGGCCTGGAGACCACCCGGGTCGAGGGCCGCAGTGGGGTGTGGGTGCTCGGCGATCCGGTGGAGCAGCGCCCGTCGCTCGGCGGGCTGTCCCTGGACTTCGACCCCCGGCTCACCGACGAGGAGTTCGACCCGCGGCTCAACGGCCCGGAGTACGCGCCCTCCAACGCCGGCCAGCGCCGCGAGGACCGCAAGATCGCGCAGATCGGCATCCGCGTGGCCAAGGGGGTCACCATGCACGGCTTCTCGTTCAACGTGAACCCCGACATGAAGTGGTTCGACCGGATCATCCCGTGCGGGATCCGGGACGCGGGGGTCGCCTCGCTCGCCGGCGAGCTCGGGCGCGACGTCACGATCGACGAGGTGCTGCCGGTCGTCGAACGGCACCTGGCCGACGTCCTCGGGAACGCGGAGCTGAAGCCACGGGAGATCGAGAAGGCGACCGTCTGACCGGGGGAATGGACCCGCGGGCCCTCAGGTTGGCCTGGAGGCAGGGCCCGACAAACACGGGCGTACGCTGGTGTACGCCGAAGAATCGAAGACTTCGTTAGTCAATCAGCAGGGAGCCGATGTGTCCGCAGTCGCACCCGACGGACGCAAGATGCTGCGCCTGGAGGTCCGGAACAGCCAGACCCCCATCGAGCGCAAGCCCGAGTGGATCAAGACACGGGCGAAAATGGGTCCCGAGTACACGCAGATGCAGAACCTCGTGAAGAGCGAGGGGCTGCACACCGTATGCCAGGAAGCCGGCTGCCCGAACATCTACGAGTGCTGGGAGGACCGCGAGGCGACCTTCCTCATCGGCGGCGACCAGTGCACCCGGCGCTGTGACTTCTGCCAGATCGACACCGGCAAGCCCGAGGCCCTCGACCGCGACGAGCCGCGCCGCGTCGGTGAGTCCGTCGTCACCATGGACCTGAACTACGCCACCATCACCGGCGTCGCCCGCGACGACCTGGAGGACGGCGGCGCCTGGCTGTACGCGGAGACGGTCCGCCAGATCCACCGGCAGACGGCGGAGCGCGAGGGCGGCCGTACGAAGGTGGAGCTGCTGGCCCCCGACTTCAACGCGGTCCCCGAGCAGCTGGCGGAGGTCTTCTCCTCCCGGCCCGAGGTCTTCGCGCACAACGTCGAGACAGTCCCGCGGATCTTCAAGCGGATCCGGCCCGGCTTCCGCTACGAGCGCTCCCTGAAGGTCATCACGGCCGCCCGCGACTACGGGCTCGTCACCAAGTCGAACCTCATCCTCGGCATGGGCGAGACCCGCGAGGAGGTCGGCGAGGCGCTCAGGCAGCTGCACGACGCGGGCTGCGAGCTGGTCACCATCACGCAGTACCTGCGTCCGTCCGTGCGCCACCACCCCGTGGAGCGCTGGGTCAAGCCGCAGGAGTTCGTCGAGCTGAAGGAGGAAGCCGAGCAGATCGGCTTCTCGGGCGTGATGTCCGGTCCGCTGGTACGGTCCTCCTACCGCGCCGGGCGCCTCTACCAGATGGCCGTCGAGAAGCGCGGCTCCTTCATCGCGGCCCAGGCCGTCTGACGCTCCGTCAACCGCCCTGCCCCTCAACCGGCGAGGCAAGCGTGTGAATTCACGCACAAGCGGCTACCCGCCAGTAGCGGCCGATATGACGCGGTCCCGACCGTCCTCGCAGATGAGGGCACACGTCGGGGCCGCGTCATCATTTCGGCCCCCCACATCAAGGCTTCATTGGTGTTTGACCGGTCGGTCACGCCCTGGTAACACCAAACAGTGACGCTGGTATCACACCACGTAGACCCGTGCCCAACGCCGCCCGAGGGGGACCCCCACCATGCAGGCCGCGCCCGTTCGCGCCACCGCGATCCCGTCCTTCACCGACGCCCTGCGCGCCGTCGAGTCCCTGCTCATGAGCGGCGGCCAGCGCACCGCCCGACGCAACGCCTGGACCTCCGTGCTGGAGGACCGCCGCCGTGCCAAGGACCGTGTCGAGGCGCAGCGCGTCCTCGAAGCGGTCACCGCCGCCCGCTCCTGACCGGCCCCGCCTCCCGCGCCCCGGGCACTGCCGTCGTCGGCACTCCCCGGGCCACGTAGACTGCGTGGCATGGCGAGGAAGGACACGGCGGCGGACGCCGCGAACCCCGGGCGACTGAAGCAGATCGCCCTGACCTACAAGATGACCCGCAAGGCCGACAAGAAGATCGGTCTTGTACTCGCGGCTGTCGGAATCGTCACCTTCGGTGTCTTCCTCGCGATCGGTTTCTTGATCGGCCACCCCATCTATCTCGGCATCCTGGGCTTCCTGCTCGCCTTCCTCGCGACGGCGATCGTGTTCGGACGCCGGGCCGAGCGGGCCGCCTTCGGCCAGATGGAGGGCCAGCCGGGCGCCGCCGCGGCCGTGCTGGACAACATCGGCCGGGGCTGGACGACGACCCCCGCGGTGGCGATGAACCGCAGCCAGGACGTGGTGCACCGGGCCGTCGGCAAGGCCGGCATCGTCCTGGTCGCCGAGGGCAACCCGAACCGGGTGAAGAGCCTGCTGGCCGCCGAGAAGAAGAAGATGAACCGCATCGTCGCGGACGTCCCCGTGCACGATCTGATCGTCGGCACCGGCGAGGGCCAGGTCGAGCTGAAGAAGCTGCGCACCACCATGCTGAAGCTGCCGCGAGTCCTGACCGGCCCCCAGGTGACCGCCACCAACGACCGGCTGCGCGCCATGGGCGACCTGATGAGCAACATGCCGCTGCCCAAGGGCCCGATGCCCAAGGGAATGCGCCTGCCGAAGGGCGGGCCGAAGGCCCGCTGACCGACCTCGTAGAGATAAGAGGGCGCCCGGGATCATTCCGGGCGCCCTCTTCGTCGTACGGAGTCGTACAAGCGGGTTCAGATCCGTCGTACGGACGGGTTCAGATCCGTACCTCGACCGTCCTGGCCAGCCGGTCGTGGAGGCCGCGGCCGTCGCGGTCCCAGATCAGGGCGGGCAGGGCGAGGCAGAGCAGGACCGTGCGCAGCAGGGCTCGCAGCGGGTTGACCGTGCCGGTGTCCAGGGCCAGCACCCGCAGTCCGAACAGACGCTTACCCGGGGTGAAGCCGAGGGTGCCGACGGTCAGGGCGCTCATCACGAAGAAGATCAGCAGGGCCCAGTTGCTCGTCGCCTGGCCGTAGCCGTCGGTGATCAGACCGTATGCGATCAAGAGGCACAGCCCCCAGTCCACGGCCAGCGCTCCGAGGCGTCGGCCGGGGCGGGCGATCGAGCCCGGTCCCTCCTCCGGCAGACCCAGCTGCTCGCCCCGGTATCCGAAGTCGGCACCGGCTTCTTCCATGGCCGCGCGGGGGCCGGAGAGCCACGATCCGATTGCTTGCCTGTTGTCCACCCGTCCACGGTACTGCGCACCCATATGACCGGCGGCGGGAGGGGTGCGCCGGGGGGTGACGGAGCTACCGTGGAACCGGAGCCGGTTAACTTCTGCGAAACAAATGGGTCACGCACGAGAAATCACCCGTCCCTAGGGTCGGGGTCAGCGTGTGCCACCGCACTGGCCGCACGAACGAACTACCACCCCGGCCCGACCGCCGGGAGTAGGAGGAGCTGGATGTTCCAGAACGCCGACGAGGCCAAGAAGTTCATCGCGGACGAGGACGTCAAGTTCATCGACGTCCGGTTCTGCGACCTGCCGGGCGTCATGCAGCACTTCACGGTGCCCGTCGAGGCGTTCGACCCGGACGAGGAGCTCGCCTTCGACGGTTCGTCGATCCGTGGCTTCCAGGCCATTCACGAGTCCGACATGGCGCTGCGCGCGGACCTGTCCACCGCACGGGTGGACCCCTTCCGCCGTGACAAGACGCTGAACATCAACTTCTTCATCCACGACCCGATCACGGGCGAGCAGTACTCCCGTGACCCGCGCAACGTGGCGAAGAAGGCCGAGGCGTACCTCGCGTCGACCGGTATCGCGGACACCGCGTACTTCGGTCCCGAGGCCGAGTTCTACGTCTTCGACAGCGTGCGCTTCGCCACCAGCGCGAACGAGTCCTTCTACCACATCGACTCCGAGGCGGGTGCCTGGAACACCGGTGCCCTCGAGGACAACCGTGGTTACAAGGTCCGCTACAAGGGCGGCTACTTCCCCGTCCCGCCGGTCGACCACTTCGCCGACCTGCGTGCCGAGATCTCCCTGGAGCTGGGCAAGGCCGGCCTTCAGGTCGAGCGCCAGCACCACGAGGTGGGCACCGCCGGCCAGGCCGAGATCAACTACAAGTTCAACACGCTGCTCGCCGCCGCCGACGACCTCCAGCTCTTCAAGTACATCGTGAAGAACGTCGCCTGGCGCAACGGCAAGACCGCGACCTTCATGCCGAAGCCGATCTTCGGTGACAACGGCTCGGGCATGCACGTCCACCAGTCGCTGTGGAGCAACGGCGACCCGCTGTTCTACGACGAGGCCGGTTACGCGGGCCTGTCGGACACCGCCCGCTACTACATCGGCGGCATCCTCAAGCACGCCCCGTCGCTGCTGGCCTTCACCAACCCGACGGTGAACTCGTACCACCGTCTGGTCCCGGGCTTCGAGGCGCCGATCAACCTGGTGTACTCGCAGCGCAACCGCTCCGCGGCCATGCGTATCCCGATCACCGGCTCGAACCCGAAGGCCAAGCGCGTCGAGTTCCGCGCGCCCGACTCCTCCGGCAACCCGTACCTGGCGTTCTCCGCGCTGCTGCTCGCGGGCCTGGACGGCATCAAGAACAAGATCGAGCCGGCCGAGCCGATCGACAAGGACCTCTACGAGCTGGCTCCCGAGGAGCACGCGAGCGTGGCGCAGGTCCCGACCTCGCTCCCGGCCGTCCTCGACTCGCTCGAGCGCGACCACGAGTTCCTGCTCGCCGGTGACGTCTTCACCTCCGACCTGATCGAGACGTGGATCGACTTCAAGCGCGCGAACGAGATCGCCCCGCTGCAGCTGCGTCCGCACCCGCACGAGTTCGAGCTGTACTTCGACGTGTGACCGGACCGCGCGTGTTCCACGCGTGAGGCCTTCGGCGCCCCCGTTTCCTGTTTCTCAGGGCGGGGGCGCCGTCGTATGGTTCTTGCACGGATGTTCGACAGAGGTCACGGGGAGAGACGGGATGTCCGAACGGGACGACGACCAGCGGGAGTTCGACCTCAGGTGGGCGGACAGCGCCGAGCACAAGGAGCCCTCGGCGCGGGCCCGGATGCTGGCGGCGCGGTGGAAGGAGAACCCTCCCGAGCCGGTGCCGTTCCGGGGTGATCCGGAGCCGGTGGCGCCGCGCAGGTCGTCGTGGCTGTCGACGGCGATCGTGCTGGGGTGTGTGGCCGCGGTGATCCTGGTGCTGGGGTACGCGCGGTTCCAGGCTCCTTACTAGCGGTTCCGGGCTTCTTACCAGCCGTCCCCGGGATCAGGCGGCAATACGCCTTTTCGCCAGGGCCGTTGGGGTCCGCGGTGTTACGTTGTGCCTCTTGGCTCACCGTCGGTATCGAGGTCGACACAGAACGGTTGGTCTGGTGACAACAGCCCGTCCTTCGCACACCGCAGTCGTGGTGACAGCGCTTCCGGTGGAGTACACCGCTCTGGCGAACCATCTCAAGGCCGAGAACGCCAAGCACATCGGCCGGCGGACGGTCAACGAGACCGTGGTGCAGACGTTCCGGCTCGACGGCGCCTACGCCTCCTGGACCGTTCATGTGGCCCAGGTGGGCATGAGGAACGTCGTCGCCGCTCTGGCGACGCACGGCCTGCTGGCGGTGCTGGATCCGGACGTCACGCTCCTGGTGGGGATCGCGGGCAGTCTGAAGGACGACGTCCTGCCCGGGGATGTCGTGGTCGCCACCAAGGTGTACGAGATCCACGGCGCCAAGGTGACCACCGCCGGGCGCGGCGCGCGTCCCGACGCGGTGGACACCTCGCTCGCCCTGTGGCAGACGGCTCTGTACGCGGAGGTCCGGCGCAGGCCCCACTTCAAACCGATCGCCTCCGGCGAGGTGGTGCTCGCCACCAGGGCCGGTGACATCCGCACCCGGCTCAAAGACACCTACGAGGACGCCGTCGCCCTGGAGATGGAGGGTTTCGGTTTCTGCAAGGCGGCGCAGCGCCACCGTACGGAGGCGCTGGTCATCCGCGGGATCAGCGACCGGGCCGACGGCAGGAAGCGCGCGGCGGACGCGGCCGGCGGCCAGGAACTGGCGGCGGCGAACGCGGCCGAGGTGGCCGTCGCCGTCCTCATGGAGCACCAGCCCGACGGTACGGACGCCTCCCGTCCCCCGCGTCGCACCCCGAAGCCGCCGACCCGCCGCACTCCCCCGCCGGAGGCCCGCCGCACTCCCCCGCCGGCGACCAAAAGGCCCTGGTGGAAGGGCCGGGCGACGACAACCTGGTTGCCGTTGGTCGCGGCGGCGGTGGCCGTCGTGCTGGTCCTGCAGTCGTGCGCCGGCGACGGCACCGACCGTGACGACGCCGATCCGCCCCCCGCCGCTCCCTCCTCCTCACTGGCGGTCTGCGGCAAGGCGGACACCCGCCTGACCATCGCCGCCTCCGTCGACAAGTCGCAGCCGCTGCGGAGCGCGGCCGAGGCCTACGGCAACCGGGCCGCGAGCGGCAAGTGCGTGCAGGTCAGGGTCGAGGACCGGAACTCGGGCGAGGCGATGCGCGCGCTGGTCGACGGCTGGGACGAGTCCGACGGGACGAAGCCGGACGTGTGGGCACCGGCGGGGAGCTCCTGGCTGTCCCTGGCGAAGGCCGCCGCGACGGGGAAGAACGCGGAGCAGTTCCCCGACAAGGCGGAACCGATCGTGCAGAGCCCGCTGACCATCGCGATGCCGAAGCCGATGGCCGAGGCCCTCGACTGGCCCGAGCGGCGGTTCACCTGGAGCCAGCTGGCCGGCTGGGCGAAGAACGCCGACGGCTTCTGGGCGCAGCACGGCAGGCCGGAGTGGGGTCCGTTCAAGCTCGGCAAGACCAATCCCGGCTACTCGACCTCCGGACTCAACGCGACGGTCGCCGCCTTCTACGCCGCCACGGGCACCTCCGGGGAGCTGAGCACCGCGCACATGGACGACGCCGGCAGCCGGGCGTTCGTCAAAAGCATCGAGCAGGCCGCCGTCCACTACGGCGACACGACGCTGACCTTCACCTCCAACCTGCGGCAGGCCGATCGCAGCAGCCCGCAGAAGGCCATGTCGTACATCTCCGCCGTCACCCTGGAGGAGAGCACCGTGGCGGCCTACAACGCCGGATATCCGTGCGGCGCGCTCAACGCGGACCCGGCGTGTGCGCGGACCAGTGCGCCGGACACCCCGCTGGTGTCGTTCTATCCGAAGGACGGCGTCCCGTTCTCCGACCACCCGTACATCGAGCTGAACGGGATGAGCGCCGCCCGCAAGGCGGTGGCCGACGACTTCCTCCGGTACCTGCACGGCCCCGAGGTCTACGCCGAGCGGTTCGCCCCGTACGGCTTCCGCACCCATGAGGGGAAGGTCGTCGCGGCCTCCAAGCTGCTCACCGAGCACTACGGCGTCCTGCCCGACGCGCGGTTCACCAGCATGCCGATGCCCCGGGGCGAGGTGCTCGCCCATATGACCGAGGTGTGGCCCACGCTGCGCCGGCGGGCCAACGTGCGCATCGTCATCGACACCTCGGAGTCGATGAACGGCGAGATCCCCGGCACGGGCGACACCAAGATCGAGCGTCTGAAGCAGGCGGAAGCGAAGTTGTTCGGCGAGTTCACCGGCACCGATCACGTCGGCCTGTGGAAGTTCTCCGACGCCTACGCCCTCGGCGGCAAGCGCGACTACAAGGAACTGGTGCCGCTCGGCCCGTACACCGGGAAGCTGCCCGGAGGCACCCGTGCGGAGCTGCTGTCCAGCAACGTCAGGAACCTGGAGCCCGAGGGGGCGACCGGGCTGTACGACACCCTCGACGCCGCGGTGCAGGCGATGCGGGACGACTACGACCCCCGGGCGATCAACGCGATCGTCCTGCTCACCGACGGCCGCAACGAGGACAGCAGGAGCCTGTCCAAGGAAGAGCTGCTGCGGCGGATCAGCGACCCGTCGAAGAAGCAGATCCGCATCTTCACCATCGCGTACGGCAGCGAGGCCGACGAGAAGGACAAGGGCGGCAGGACCGTGCTCCAGGAGATCGCCGAGGCAGGCGGCGGCCAGGAGTACGACGCCAAACGAGCCGAGACCATCGAGCAGGTGATCACCAGCGTGATCTCGAACTTCTGACGGCCGGACCGCGCCCCGACGTGATGGAAGGGGCGTGTGCATTCCTTTGCTCCCCGTAGGACTGATCGGGATCTCCCCATGGGAGGCCCGGGCGCACAATGGCAGTGGGGCGAGTGCCTGAACTGCGGGGTGATGCAGATGCAGAGCCGTTTCCGGAGCGACCGGCGGCTGACCGTGCGGATGACGGTCACCATGTTCCTGCTCGGGCTCCTCTATGTGGGCTTCGTCGCCGCGCTGATCGTGCTGCTGAAGTCGTGGGTGCTGGTCGTCGCGCTGGTGGCGGCGATGTTCGTCGCGCAGTTCTGGTTCTCCGACCGGATCGCGCTCTTCGCGATGCGGGGGCGGGTCGTCGAGCGGGAGGAGTATCCCGAGCTGTACGCCGTCGTCGACCGGTTGTCCGCGCTCGCGGACATGCCGAGGCCCGTCATCGCCGTGTCGGCCATGGACATGCCCAATGCGTTCGCGACCGGGCGGAATCCCGAGCACGCGGTGGTGTGCGTGACCACGGGACTGCTGCGGCGGCTGGACGCGGCCGAGCTGGAGGGCGTCCTCGCGCACGAGCTGTCGCACGTGGCGCACAAGGACGTCGCCGTGATCACGATCGCGTCCTTCCTGGGCGTGGTCGCGGGACTGATCGTGCGGTTCGCCTTCTACAGCCAGGTGCTCGGCGGGGGACGCCGGGACCAGAACACCGCCGTCGTCTTCGCCGCCGTGCTCGGGGTGTCGGCGGCCGTGTACGCGATCAGCTTCCTGCTGATCAGGGCGCTGTCCCGGTACCGGGAGCTGGCCGCGGACCGGGCGGCGGCGCTGCTCACCGGGCGGCCCTCGGCGCTGGCGTCCGCGCTGACGAAGGTGTCGGGCGACATCGCCCGGATCCCGTCGAAGGACCTGCGGACGGCGCAGGCGTTCAACGCGTTCTACTTCACCCCGGCACTGGGCTCCGAGCCCGGGGTCGTGGGCCTCTTCTCCACCCACCCGAGCCTGGAGCAGCGGCTGGACCAGCTGGGGCGGATCTCCGCGGAACTGGGTGAGGCGGCGACCCCCGGGAAGGCGGGCTGATCATGGGGTTGCTGGACATCCTGCTCGGCCGGACCAAGCCGGTCGTGCCCGACCTGGACCAGTTGTTCGCGCTGCCGTCGGCCGCGGTGACGCTGGAGGCGGCGGCCGGGTTCACGCCGACCGGGCAGGGCGCGGTGTGCTTCGCGACGGTCGAGGGCGGCGCCTTCGAGCAGACGCACCGCGAGGTCCAGGCGCTCCTCGACGCCGACACCGAGCGAACCGGCCCCCCGGTGCGGCTCCTGCGCGACGACTACGGCTACTCCTGGCTGGTCTCGCACCGCGCCCCCGACGAACTCCCGCCGCTGGTCAACGACCTGCACGCGGTGAACAGCGCGATGGAGGTCAACGGCTTCGGCCCCCAGCTGCTCTGCTCCCTCGTGGGGTTCGCCGACGACCGCGGCCGGCGGCTGGCGCTGGTGTACCTGTACAAGCGGGGTTCCTTCTACCCGTTCGCGCCGCTGCCCGGTGCCGGACAGCGGCGCGACAACGCGCTGGAACTCCAGGTGAAGGCGGCTCTCGCCGGCGACCTGCGGATCGAGCAGGACCTGAGCCGCTGGTTCCCGGTGTGGGGTGCCCCCGGCCTGTGAGGAAACGGGGGCACCTTCCTTCCTTACTTGCTGCGCTCGCGCTCCTGCCGGCGGGACTCGAGCGGGCGTTCACGACGGTAGCGGCGCTCCCACTTGGCCTGCTGGTCACGGCGCTCGCGGTAGGCCTTGTAGGACGTCGGCGCGGGGCTCGCGGCGGGGCCCGGCACGGACGCCGAGGACGCGTCGCGCCCGTAGCGCACGTACAGGAAGAGCACGGCGACCGCGGCGAGCCAGTAGAGGGGTTTTCCGAATCCCAGGACCACCAGGACGACGGTCCCGGAGAGAACGACGGTGCCCATGGCGTGCCTCCTTCCTGGGCATGGATGGGTGACTGAGCGGTGTGGTGGGGTTGGGGTGGCGTCTTCAGAGTAGGGAGGCCGTCACTCCCCGTGCATCTTGTTTTTCCCACCCGCCCGTACGACTGCCGTGAGTGAATGGGCAGATGAGCGAGCTGTCCCCCTTCACGCACGAGTACGACGGTGAACGCCTCAGCGGTGTGTACGGCGACGGCGGCGGTGGCCCGGGAGCGGCCACCGCCGTCGTGCTGCACGGCGCGGGCAACGGCAGCAAGGAACGACTGCTGCCGCTGCTCACCGAGTTCACGGCGCAGGGCTGCCACGTACTCGCCTTCGACTTCTCCGGGCACGGCGACAGCACGGGCGCGCTGCGGGAGTTGAGCCTGCGGCGGCGTTTCGAGCAGGCGGTGTCGATCATCGACGCGTACGTGCCGGCGGACGGGCCGCTGGTGCTGGTCGGGTTCAGCATGAGCGGGCAGACGGTGGCGGACCTCACCGGGCACTACGGGCAGCGGGTGGCCGCGCTGGGACTGTGCGCGCCCGCGGTGTACACGGCGAAGGCGTGGGAGGTGCCGTTCGGGGACGGCGACGGGGAGTTCCGCGCGATCGTCCGCAGGCCCGGCAGCTGGCGGGAGGCGCCCGCGCTGGACGTGCTGCGGACGTACGAGGGCCGGGCCGTACTGGCCGTGCCGGGCACGGACGCGGTGATCCCGCCGGAGGCGACGGACGCCGTCCAGGACGCGCTGGCGGCCCGCGCCCAGTTCACCCGGCTCGAACTGCCGGACGCGGAGCACCGTCTCGGGCTCTGGTTCCGCGACCACGCCGAGGACCGGCGGGAGTTCGTGAGCGCCGTGCTGACCGGCCTGGGTGAGCGGGGCTGGGCGGCCACCCGCGCCTGGCTGGCCAAGCAGCTGCCGGAAGGCCGTACCGTCCGCGGCACCCGTCGGCTGAAGGGCGGTTGGAGCTCGCAGATGCGCCGGCTGACCCTCGACGACGGCACGGAGCTGGTGCTGCGGACGTTCGTGAAGCCCTTCTTCCGCGGGCACGCGCCGGGACTGCTGACTCGTGAGGCGTCCGTGCTGGCCCTGCTTGCCGACCAGGAGGACATCCCGTCCGCACGGCTGGTCGCCGTCGACGCGACCGCCGAACACTGCGACCACCCCAGCCTGCTGATGACGTCGCTCCCCGGCCGGGTGCGGGTCGACGAGGAGGACCTGGAGCACCGCCTGGACCTGCTGGCGGCCCAGCTGGTCCGGATCCACGAGGTCGAACCGGACGAACGGCCGCGCCCCTACCAGGCGTGGACGTCACCGGACCGGGTGCGGACGCCGGCGGGCGCCCTGTGGGAGCGGGCAGTGGACGTGATCCGCCGCGACCCCCCGCCCTACGAGGGCTGTTTCCTGCACCGGGACTTCCACCCGGGGAACGTGCTGTTCGACGGCGACTGCGACTGCGACGGCGTGGGTGGCGACGACGGGCTCCGCATCACGGGCGTCGTCGACTGGGTCGAGACGTCGTGGGGCCCCGCCGACCTGGACGTCGCCCACTGCTCGACGGCCCTGGCGCTGCTGTACGGCCCGGAGTACGGCCTCGGCTTCCGCGAGCGCTACGAGGCGCGGGGCGGCCGCCGCCTGGCCGACGGCCCCGACCACCTGTACTGGCGGCTCCTGGACGCGCTGGCCTACTCCCCCGACGCGGCGAAGCTCGCGGGACCGTGGCGCGAGCTGGGCCGGACCGACCTGACGGCTCAGGTGCTGGGTGGGCGACTGGAGGCGTATGTGGCGGGCCTGCTGGAGGCCTACGCCTGAGCCGGTTTCGGGCCGGGGCCCGATTGTCAGTGCCGTCGAGGAGGATGGCGGGGCAGGCACGAGCGACGGGTGGAGGCCGGGATGGACGGCGAGCAGCGGTACATCGGCGTGGCGGAGCGACGGGCCCGGCTGGCCCTGCGGCAGCGGCTGGCCCCGGCGGCACGGGCCACGAGCCCGCAGGAGGTGGCCGACGCGCTCGTCGCGCTGCACGGCTCGGACCCGGCAACGGTGTATCTGGCGGTCGGGGCGCGGCTCGCGGACCCGTCGGAGACGGTGGCGGCGACCGACCGGGCGCTGTACGGGGACGACCGAAGCCTGGTCCGGATGCACGGCATGCGGCACACGGTGTTCGTCTTCCCCACGGCGCTGACGGCGGTCGTGCACGCCTCGACCGGCCTCGCCGTCGCCGCGCGGGAGCGGGCCACGCTGGTGAAGAACATGGCGAAGGCCGGCGCACCGGACGCGACCTGGCTGAAGGAGGTCGAGGAGTCGACGCTGGCCGCGCTGGGACGGCTGGGGCAGGCGACGGCGGCCGAACTGGCCCGGGAGGAGCCGCGACTGCGGGAGCAGTTCGTGTACGCGGCCGGGAAGAGCTACGAGGGGATTCATTCGGTCTCGACGCGGCTGCTGAAGGTGCTGGGCGTGGAGGGCAAGGTGGTCCGGGGCCGTCCGCTGGGCTCCTGGACGTCGAGCCAGTTCCGCTGGGCCCTCGCCCCGGAACACCCCGAACTCGACACCGCCGAGGCCCAGGCGGAACTCCTGCGCCACTGGCTCACCGCCTGCGGTCCGGCCACCGAGGCCGACCTCAAGTGGTGGACGGGGTGGCGGGTGACGGACGTACGGCGGGCGCTGGCCGCGATCGGGGCGCGGGCGGTCTCGCTGGACGAGGGCACCGGCTACGTCGTCGACGCCGACCTCGATCCCGTGCCCGCCCCCGACGAGCCCTGGGCGGCTCTGCTGCCCGCGCTGGACCCGACGGCCATGGGATGGCAGGAGCGGGACTGGTATCTCGCCCCGGACCTGCGGCCCGCGCTGTTCGACAGGAGCGGGAACGTGGGGCCGACGGTGTGGTGGGACGGCCGAGTGGTCGGGGGCTGGGCCCAGCGGCCCGACGGGGAGATCGTCTGGCGGATTCTGGACGGGAAGGGTGTGGGCCGGGACGCGGAGACGGCGATCGCGGCGGAGGCGGAGCGGTTGCGGGCATGGGTGGGGGCGACGAGGGTGACGCCTCGGTTTCGGACGCCGGTGGAGAAGGGGCTGGCGGGGTGAGGGTGGACCAGGTGAGTGCGGGCGACTGGTTGCCCGGGGTTGGCGGGCCCTGGCACGTCCGGCGCCTTGCAGGCGGGGCCCGCACATCCATCCCGTCCGGGGGCATGGGAGTTTGAGGACGAGGCCCGTTCAGGGCCGATGCGGGGGTCTGGGGGCGGAGCCCCCAGGGGGACGGTCACCTCTTGGCCGACCGAGTCGGGCGGCGGGGTGGGCAAAGGTCCCGGGGGTCTGGGGGCGGAGCCCCCGGTCGGGCGGTACGGCGGTGGGGGGGGGGGGGGGGGGGGGGGGGGCC
>NZ_JBNCAQ010000033.1:0-20460 GCF_049808595.1 Streptomyces aurantiaciflavus
CCGGCCGGTGCGGATCGCGAGCAGCCGGTAGTGCGGCAGGTAGGGGGCCAGCGGGAACGGGTGTCTCTGGTCCTGCCGTCGCGAGTGGAGGGTCTCCACCGTGCCGTCCGGCCTGATGAGGTCCAGGGTGGTGGCGAGGTTGCGTTCGACGGCGTCCTGCAGGTCGGCGCGGTCGAGCACGTCGGCCAGCAGCAGCAGCGACGGGTTGGTCACGTGGGACGCGTAGACGGCGCTGCGTTCCGAGTACAGGCCCTCCGCGTCGATGTCGACGCCCTCGGAGAGCCACTCCTCGACGCGGTCGAGCAGCCGGTCGTCGGGGAACGACCGGTGCAGCCGGGCCAGCGCCGCGCACAGCTCCCAGCGGTGGTTCGGGGTGTGCACCCCACCGGTCAGGAGACTGCCGGAGGCGGCGCCGGCGATCTCGGCGAGCGCGGCCGTGACGTCGTGCAGTTCTGGTCCCGCGCCGGCGGCGAGGACGTGCGCGTCGCACACGTCGTTGACGGTGAACGCGGAGTCCGGCGGTGACTGCACGTTGTCGCCGCCGGCGAAGAGGCCGGTGGTGGTCTGCGCGGCCCGCAGGGCCCGGAGGTGGTTCGTCGCGGCGGCGACGGCCTGGCCGCTGCCGTGCAGTGCCGAGTCCGGGGAACGGTAGGCGGCGACCAGAGTCCTCACCCGCCGTGCCAGGACGCGGTGGGTCACACCGGAGAGATCCTCGTCCGGGCCGTCCGCCAGGGGGACGGCCGACCGGTCGGCGGCACGGGCCACCGACCGGACGAACTCGTGGTCGAGCGGGGTGGGCAAGGTCAGTCCTTCAGTCCGGCGTTGATGTCGGCGTTCATGACGTACCGCTGGAACACCAGGAAGACGGCGATCAGCGGGATCATGGAGATGACCGAACCGCCGAGCAGCACCGACCAGTTGATGTTCTGCGCCCCGACGAGGCTCTGGATGCCGATCTGCACGGTGAACTTGTCGGGGTCGTTGAGCATCAGAAGCGGCCAGATGTAGTCGTTCCACCGCCACTGGAACGACAGGATGGCGAGCGTCAGCATGATGGGCCGGGAGATCGGCACCATGATCCGCAGGAAGATCGACAGTTCGCGAGCGCCGTCGATGCGGGCGGCCTCGATGAGCTCGTTGGGGACCGTCAGGAAGAACTGGCGGAACATGAAGCATCCGGTCGCGGTGAGCACGGCCGGGAGGATGATGCCGCCGAAGGAGTTGTAGAGGCCGAGGTCGCGGACGACCAGGAACTCCGGGGCGAGCATGACCTCGGACGGCAGCATCGTGGTGGCCAGGATGCAGAGGAAGAACACCTTGAGCCACTTGTTGTCGTACTTGGCCAGCGCGTACCCCGTGCAGCAGCTGGCTCCCACCGTGAGGATCGTCGTGATCACGCACACGATGGTCGTGTTGATGAAGTACTGGGAGAAGTTGGCGCTGTCCCACGCCGCCTTGTAACCCGACAGGGTGGGGTTGTGCGGAAGCACTGTCAGCGGAAGGGAGAACAGGTCTCCCGCCGGCTTGAAGGAGCTGAGGACGAACCACAGCACCGGCAGACCGTAGAGGGCCGCCAGGATCCACAGCAGTGTCGTCGCGGACACCACCCCTCGGAGCCCACCGGTGCCCGCTCTGCGGGGCCGCTTCTTGGAAACGGCCCGTCCGGGACCGGCGTCGACCGGGCGGGGAAGGTCTGTGGTTGTCATCGGTTCTCCATCCGCCGGTTGACGATCAGCTGGATGATCGCGACGGCCATCAGGATGAGCATGAGCACGAACGACGCGGCGCTCGCGTAGCCGATCTGGCCCGTTTTGAAGCCGGTTTGATAGATGTACTGGACGAGCAGGTTGTTCGACGTTCCCGGTCCGCCGTTGTTGAGGGCGAGGAAGAGCGGGTATTCCTTCATCGCGTTGATCGTGTTGAGCAGGATCACGATGAAGGAGGTGGGCGCGATGCTCGGCAGGGTGATGCTCATGAACTGGCGCCAGGGGCCCGCCCCGTCGAGCGAGGCGGCCTCGTAGTAGGACACCGGCACGTTCTTGATCGCGGCGATGAACAGCAGCATCGAGAAGGCCGTTCCCCACCAGGCGCCCGCCATGACCACCACGCCCAGCGACAGGTCCGCGTTCGACTGCCACGCGATCGCGTTCCCGCCGAGCTTCTCGATGACGTAGTTGATCAGTCCGAAGTTCTCACCGAACAGCCACCGCCACAGGACACCCACGACGATGGGCGAGATGAGCCACGGGACGAAGAAGATGACACGGGCGACCGACGCGCCCTTGGCCTGCTTGCTCACCACCAGGTTGGCGACGAGCAGCGAGAGCACGAAGTTCAGCGGCACGACGAGCACGGTGTACAGCAGCGTCCGGGACAGCGCGTCGTAGAAGGTGGAGTCCCCGAACAGGTTGCTGTAGTTGTCCAGTCCGACGAACTGGAACGCCCCCACACCCGTGTAGTTCGTGAAGGAGTAGACGAGCCCGATCACCGCCGGCCAGACGAAGAACAGCGAGAAGAGCACGACGTTGGCCGCGATGAGGACGAGCGGCGCAAGGGTGTACTTACTGCGTCTCCTGGGCGGGCTCACGGACACGTCCGAGGCGCGTTTTGTCATCTTCCTGACTCCGTGCTGGTGGAATGGGTTCCTGTGGGGGCTCACGCCATGAGCCCGGCCTCACATGGGCGCCAGGGCCGGACGGTGGGATCGAGACCCGGCCGCCCGGCCCTGTGGCCCACGATCAGCCGCCGACCTGCTGGTTGTAGCCGGCCACGATGTTCTCCAGGGCCTTGTCGGCCGACTGCTGGCCGTTGATCGCCTTGCCGAGCTCCGTCTTGGTCGGGTCCTCGGTGAGGCTCTTGCCCTTCAGCACCCAGTTCGTCTGCGCGGTGTTGAAGTAGCCGGAGATCGGGGCGTAGAGCGGGATCGACTCGTTGTACAGCTTGAACGCCGCCTGCGCCGCCTCGGAGGTGAAGGGGTACTTCGGGTTCAGACCGCTCTCGACCGGCAGGAACCCGGACGCCTCGCACAGCGCCTGGTAGTGGGCCGGCTCGTACAGCCAGGACAGGAACTTCTTCGCGGCGGCGGCCGCGTCGGCGTTGTTGTTGAAGCCCACCGTCATGCCGCCGCTGTTGACGTCGCTGGCCTGCACCGGCTGGGCGGGAGTCGGGACGCTCGCCCACTCGAACTTCTTGATGCTCTCCGCGAAGGCGGGAACCTGCCACACGCCGGACCAGTAGGCGACCACGTCACCGCTCTGGAACATGGCGGACGGGTCGGCGCCGCTGGTCCACACCGACTTCGGCATGGTCTTGTCGTCGTTCCATCCGACGAAGGTGTTCACGGCCTTCTTGGTCGCCGCGTCCACCGAGAACTTGCCGGAGGAGTCCGCGTGGACGTACTTCCCGCCCATCTCGTACACCATGGCGCGCAGCCGGGACGGCGACTGGTCGAACGTCAGGGAGTACTTGGCCTTGGTCTTCTCCCGGACCGTGTTCGCCGCCTTGATGAAGTCGGTCCAGGTCCAGGTCTTCTGGGGCGAGGTGGGGAAGGAGACGCCGGCCTTCTCGAACAGCGTCTTGTTGATGAACATGCCGGACGCGGTGACGTCCGAGGGGATGGACAGCACCTTCCCGGACGAGTCCTTGGCGAGGAAGTTGGCGTTGATGTTGTTGCTCTTGTTGTTGGCGATGGAGCTCAGGTCGATCAGCTTGTTCGACCAGATCGGGTCCAGCGCCGGCACGGCCGCCACGTCGGGCAGGGAGTTCGCCTGCGCGGCGTTGTGCAGCTTCGTCGTGTAGCCGTCGTAGGGGATGTTGACGAGCTTGACGTCGACGCCGGTTTCCTTCTTGTACTGCGCCACCATCTTCTTCCAGCCCGCGTCCTGTCCCGGAACCGTGGAGATCCAGAACGTCAGCGACTTGGAGGTCCCGCCCGAGTCGGATCCACCTCCGCAGGCGGAGAGCAGAAGGGCACCTGCCGTGGCCACGGCAGCGAGGGGAGCCAGGCGGCGTATGCCGCCGCGGCCGAGTCGGCGGGAGCGCCGCACACCCACAGTGGTCATCTTCGATCCCTTTTTCGTCGTAGGGGACGGAGCACGGCGCCGATCGAGGCGGCACGGGTGCATTTTGCAGGAAATTTCGCTTTCCGGGGGCGCGGCCTCGCCCGGCCGCGTCGCTCCTGACGGGTGGGATCCCCGGCCATGAGGGCCGTCGTCGCACAAGCACGCCCTCGTGCGGCTGCCGTACTTCGCGTACGGGCGGGATGCTCAACCCAAGTCGGCGTCCCGGCCGACTTAGAAAGCGCTTGTCCGGACATTGGCAGACCGAGTCGGAGGCCGTCAATCCTTGGGCCGCGCGGCCTCGGTCACGGTTTGGACTCCCCGGGCGACCGCGAGCCGTGCGGCACCGGCGACGGTGCCGGAATCCCCGACCGTACTGCTGACCACCTCGGTGGGCCAGCTCAGTCTGGCCAGCTCGGCCCGCACACCGGGCAGGAGCTGCGGATCCGCGCCCGTGCCGCCTCCCAGCACGATCAGGCCCGGGTCCAGCACGGCGGTCACGGCGGCGGCGAGACGGCCCACGTCGGCGGCGTGGCGGCCGACGACCGCGCGAGCCGTGGCCCGGCCCTGTCCGGCGAGGGCGAAGAGCCGCTCGGTGGTGCGCGGACACGGGCCGTCGGCGGCCTCCCAGGCGTCCTTGGCCCGGCGCAGCAGGGAGCGGGCGCCGATGTACTCCTCCAGGGCCTCCCGGCGCGGCTCACGGCCCTCGTCCCAGGGGTAGGGCAGCCGGGCCAGCTCTCCGGCGGCCCCGTTGGAGCCGCGCAGCACCTCGCCGCCGACGACGATGCCGAGACCGATGCCGACGCCGATCCGCAGATAGCCGAAGGTGTGGCGGCCGCGGGCGGCGCCCTCGTGCAGCTCGGCCAGGGCGGCGCAGTTGACGTTGTTCTCGAGGTGGACGGGCACGCCCGGGGGCAGCGCGACGGCCACGGCATCGAAGACCGGACCGGCCTTGGCGGTGGCGGGGCGCATCCCGCTGCCCTGCCGGTCCCGCGCGGTGACGTCACCGACGGCGACCACGATGGTGCGCAGCGGAACGCCCTCGGGCAGCGCGGCCAGCGCCTCGCGCACGGCGTCGGCGGCGTCCCTGCGGGAGGCGGTGGCCTCGGCCAGCAGGGTGCCGTCCAGGGCGCAGCCGCGGACCCGGGTCAGGGCGGGGCCGAGGTCGACGGCGAGCACGGCACCGGCGGCCGGCCCGAGACGGTAGACGGCCGCGGAGCGCCCGGTGCCGCTGGACGCGGTGCCGGAGTGCGCGGCGAGGCGGGCGTTCTCCAGTTCCGCCACGGCGGCGGACACGGTCGGTTTGGACAGCCCCGCCAGGCTCGCGAGCTGCGGCCGGGTGGCACTGCCCGCCCGGGCCAGCACGGCGAAGACCGCGCTCGCGCTCTCGGTCAGGCGGGGGGCTTCCGCCACGTCGTGTTCCACAGTTTCCCCCACACGGGTACAGGGCCGCGCACCCGGCCGATCGGTTCGGCGGGCTGCGGCGATGGGATGCGACGAGGGCGCGCTGTCCCGTCCCGTGGCGGCCCGGACGGGCGGCCTCGGTGGTCGAGTGCGCGACGGCTCTTGACGCACTGTACTTCGTTAGTTAACTTCCTAACGAACTTCACGGTACTCGCCTGCCGTGCCTCGTCAGAAGCCCGTCCCGGGGCTTCCCTAGTTCACGGAAAAACCCGCACATCCCCAGGTCACGGTTGGCCCGCCGTCGCAGTGGGGGCCTGCCCTCCGGATCGTGCCGGACGTCACGGGCCCTCGCATGCACTCCCCCTCAGGGGGACCCAAGCGGCGCTCGGAGCCGGCCTGATCCGAAGGACAGGCCCCGGCGCAACGACGAAAGAGGATCCGTGCAGGACTCTCCCCCTTCGTGCCCCCTCGTGGTCGGTGTCGACGTGGGTGGTACCAAGACGCATCTGCGCGCGCTCGCGGGCGGCGACGTCGTGGCCGACCACGTCCGCGCCAGCAGCGGATGGCGGCCGCACGACCCGGCCGCCGCCGCGCGCTGGCTGGCCCGACTCGTGCACGAGGCCCTGCCTCCCGGCGCACGCCCCGCCGCGCTCGCCGTGGGGGCACACGCCTGTGAGACACCACGGCAGTGCGCGGAGATCCGTACCGCCGTTCGAGAACTTCTCGGCGTGCCCGCGCACATCGTGGGCGACGCCGAACTCCTGGTGCCCGCCGCCGGACTGGACAAGGGCGCCGGGCTGGTCGCCGGCACCGGCTCGGTCGCGGTCGGTCTGCTGCCCGACGGCACACCGGTGCAGGTGGGCGGCTGGGGCGCGGTCCTCGGCGACGAGGGCGGCGCCGCCGGGCTCGTCCGGGAGGCGGCCCGCGCCGTATGGGCCGCGCACGATCGCGGGGAGGAGCCGGACGCCCTCGCCCTCGGTCTGCTCGCCGCGCTCGGCGTGCCGGAGGTGCCCGCGCTCGGCGCGGCGCTGGAGGCCGCCTCGGACGTCTCCGCCGAGTGGGGCCGGCACGCCCCTGCCGTCTTCGCGGCCGCCGCCGACGGCTCGCTCCTCGCCCGTGCCGTGATCGCCGAGGCGGGCGAGGCGCTCGCCGCGCTCGTCGCCCGGCTCGCCGCCCGCGGCGCCGCGGTGGACGACGTCGTCGTGGCGGGCGGCACGGTGCTCGGCCAGCCCGCCCTGTACGAGGCGTTCGCCGCCGCGCTCGCCGCCGCCGTGCCGGGCGCACGGCCCCGGCCGCTGCGCGTCCCGCCGGTGGAGGGCGCGGTGGCTCTCGCGAGGACGCTGCTGTGAGGCGTTCCGGGGGCCCCGGACCCCTTCAGCCGTGGCACGCCTTACGCCCGCCGAGCCCTCGCCGGCACCCCACCGGGCACGAAGACACAGCCGAGGCACCGTCTGCCGGTGGCCGGGGCGGTGGCCCTCGCACGAGCGCCGCCGAGACGGATTCCGGGGGCGGCATACCCGTGAGGCAGCCGTCGGGCACGCCACGGACGCCACGCTCCAGCCGACACCCCGCGAGGCACGCAGGCATGGCCCAGGCACCTTCCGCCGTCGGCCGGGGCGGTGGCCCTCGCACGAGCGCCGCCGAGACGGATTCCGGGGGCCGCGGACCCCTGGTCACCCCGCGGCGCGGGTCCCGGTCGCCCGCCTCTGGCCACGGCCTCCGTCACGCGCCTGAAGGCGACGGCCTTCTCGCACACCGGCGCCCCTCCGGCCGGCCCGACGCTCCAGCAGCCGCCGTACCACGCGAGTGGGTCGTGGTGGTGCTGCGCAGCCCGTCGCTCAGGACTGCACAGCCGAGTTCCACTCTCACCGACAGGCAGCACTGCGCCCGACTGACGACGGGCTCGCCGCGCCGGTACGACCCCGACGGTCCCACCCGCGGCAGGCGCACTCGGGAAGCGTTCGCGATCACCCACAGGCCGCGGGCCCCCGTTCACCCTCGAGACACGTCACGGTCGCCGAGTCCTCGCCGATGGGACACGACTCGGCCGTAGATCTTCGCTCGTACGCACCGTTCGGCTCACTGCTCGTCAGAAACCGTCAGAGTCGCACCTCGCACCACATCGCACGTCCCCCCGTGGCCGCACGGCCGAAGAACTCAAGAGAGGCACATCCATGCCGTCACCCGCCGGGCACCGCACTCACTCGGCCGTGAACAGGAGGGGCTTCCTGAAGGCCTCCCTGGGCGGTTCCGCCGCACTGGTCGCCGCGCCGACCCTCGTCTCCTGGCTGGGCGCCGCCGACGCGAAGGCCGCCACGGCCGCCGCCGCGTTCGTCGACGACTACAAGACGAACGTCCTGACGAACCTCACGCCCGAGACCAACGCCGTGGTGCGGATCCTCGGCGGCATGGCCGAGGTCTGGAAGACGGGCTCCGCCTGGAACACCGGGACGCCGCTGAGGCCCGACGTCCTGCGCGCCAACATGCGCTACTGCGCCCGCGTCACCTCCGCCCGCACGGAGGCGCAGGCCAAGGAGGCCTTCGTCTACGACCGCCAGCATCAGAGCTACGCGATGATCGCCGCCCTGGGCCCGCTCGCCGACCTCTACAAGGCGGGCGCCAAGGCGGTCACCTCGATCACCAGCGCCCCGGACACCACGCCACCGACGACGATCAGCGACGCCGTGCCCGCCGGCGCCCCGGCCGGTTCCGCGATCGGCGCGGGCTCGTACACCTCTGACCTCGGCCAGGTCGCCAAGCTGGTCGACACCGTGCGTGGCCCGTTCGCCTCCGGCAACCCCGGCAAGTACGCCTTCCAGTACCCGCGCCCGTGGCGCATGAACGAGGACAGCGAGGTCGTCGACACCGGCAGGACCGACGCGCTCGGCTATCCGGTGTACGACTCCAAGGTGGTCGTCGTCACGCAGTTGCTGCGTCAGCGCAGCACCTCCCCCGTCGACGACGGCGGCTTCCCCAGCGGGCACACCAACGCCTTCCACCTGGCGGCCCTGGCGTTCGCTTACGCGGTGCCCGAGCGGTTCCAGGAGCTGGTGACTCGCGCGTTCGAGCTCAGCCACACCCGGATCGTCTCCGGCATGCACTCCACGGTCGACGTCATGGGCGGCCGCATCATGGCCACCGCGCTCGCCGCGGCCACGCTCGCCGACCCGGCCAACGCCGAGCTCAAGAAGGCGGCGCGGGCGCAGGCCCTGGCGTACTTCACGGGGCAGACCGGCACGACGGCCGACACCCTGTTCTCGTACGCCCACCCCGCCGCGGGCGATCCGTACGCCGACCGGCGCGCCAACGCCCGTGCCGTCGAGCCGCGTCTCACCTACGTGCTCACCCGGGAGGGCCGCAACCAGCCGCTGACCGTGCCCAAGGGCGCGGAGGTGCTGCTGGAGACCCGGCTGCCGTACCTGGACGCGGCCCAGCGCCGGGAGGTGCTGCGCACGACGGCGCTGCCCGCCGGGTACGTGCTGCTGGACGGCTTCGAGCAGTGGGGCCGCCTCAACCTGTTCGCGGCGGCGGACGGCTACGGCTCCTTCGACTCCGACGTGACGGTCACGCTGGACGCGGCGGCCGGCGGCTTCCACGCGGCAGACGCCTGGCGCAACGACATCGACGGGCGGGGCGGTCTGACGAAGAAGGGCACCGGCACGCTCACGCTGACCGGGCACAACCGGTACACGGGCGGGACCGCGGTGGAGGACGGCGTCCTGGTGTCGGCCTCGGCCCACGCGCTGGGCCACGGTGACGTACGGGTCCTGGGCGGGACCGTGCGGATCGACGAACCGGTGCAGGTGCACGGCGTGTTCGCGCAGGAGGCCGGCACGCTGGAGCCGACGCTGCGCGCGGGCCGGCACAAGGCGGTCCTGACCGTGACGCGCCGGGTCGTGCTGGGCAGGGGCAGCGTGCTGTCGCTGCGCCTCGACGACGAGAAGCCCCCGGCCGCCGGGAGCGTTGTCCGCGTGATCGGCGCCCCGGCCCTGCGCGGCCAGTTCGACCGCGTCGAGCTGAACTCCGACACGCTGCGGGCCGTACCCGTCTACACGGCAGACGGTCTGTCGGTACGACTCCTGAAGCGGTAACGCCCTCGGGGCGGGAGCCGACGGCGGAGCGGGCTCAGAGGCCTGTTCCGCCGCCGGCTCCCGCGACCGCCCCGGCGGTGTCATCGCGGGGCGGACGATGACGAGCACCTTCTCCCCGGCCCACGGCCTCATGGGCGCCGTCCCTCCTCGGTGCCCCACGCGCGCTCCCCGGTGCCGCACGCGTGCCCCTCGCTGTCCCACGCCCCCTCCTCGGTGCCCCCACACCGTTCCTGACGTCACCCCCGTACCGGCGGTAGGCGCAGGTACGCGCTCTCGGGGCACCGGGTCCGGCACGGTCCGTGGGCTATGTTGAGTTTCGTGGGAGACAAAGGAGGAGGACCGGTGCCATCGCCTCAACAGGCACGCGCACAGGCGACCACGATCACCTCGGGCAAGACCGCTCCGGAGGCGGAGGTGTCCCCGACCACCCGGCTCCGGGCGCTCTTCGACGGGCCCCACCTGTCGCCGGGGCAGCGGCGGATCGCCCAGTACCTGATCGAGCACATCACCGAGGCCGCGTTCCTGTCGATCACCGATCTCGCCGACCGCGTCGGCGTGAGCCAGCCCTCGGTGACCCGGTTCGCGGCCGCGGTGGGGTTCAGCGGTTACCCGGCGCTGCGGGAGAAGCTCCAGTCGATCACGCTCGGCACGCTGGCCGGCGGGCCGGCACCGGCCGAGGTGAACCGGAGCAACGAGCTCCAGGCGGCGGTCGACGCGGAGATCGAGAACCTGGAGAACCTGCGCCGGGACTTCGCCGACCCCGACCAGGTCATCGACATCGGCCGGCAGCTGTCGGCCTCGACCCCGCTGACCATCCTGGGCCTGCGCATCTCGGCCTCGCTGGCCGAGTACTTCGCCTACGCCGCGCGCCGCATCCACCCGGACGTCCGGCTGGTGACGCGAGGCGGCAGCGTCGCGTACGACGCGCTGCTGCAGTCCCGGGAGGCGGGCGGGACATGGGTGCTGGCCTTCTCGATGCCCCGGCACGCGCAGGAGACGCTCACCGCGGTGCGGGTCGCGCGCAGTGCCGGTCTCCGGGTGGCGCTGGTGACGGATCTGGCGCTGGGCCCGATGGCCGACGAGGCCGACGTCACCTTCGCCACCGGCACCGGCTCCCGTCTGGTCTTCGACTCCTACGCCGCCCCCGGAGTGATGGCCGCCGCGCTGCTCCAGGCCATGACGGACGCCGGCCCGGAGCGCACCCAGGCCCGCCTGGAGGAGTACGAACAGATAGCAGAGCAGCATCAGTTCTTTCTGCGGGAGTAGCTCCCGAGCCGAGCCCGGCACCGCTCCCCGCACCCCCCGTCACAAAAACGCACAGACGGACTATTCTCGGCATTTCACGCATGAATGTTTTCATACGTCTTGCAAAGGCGTCGGCATATATAAATACTGCTCACGGCCGCACCCGCCCACCAAGGGCTCGAGTACGGGCACCCGAAGCCGCCGTTCCCTACCCACGTCGGCGCCCAGGGTGTCCGGGGCCTCGCCGGCGCGAGGGCCCGTGGCGGCCCCGGTCACTCCCCTATACCGGGGCCGCCCCACAACGTCGGACCACCCGTCACGACACCCGCACACCCGGAAGCGATGATCATGCCCCTGACGACGACGCGCATCAGCCCGGACTGGCCGTGCCAGGTCAAGATCCCCGGGAGCTACGACTGGGAGCGCTCCGCGGCCAAGTGGCTGCGCGAGCTGGTGCCCGCGCGCTACGCGAGCTACCCGACGCTGCTGCGCCACCCCGTCCTGCTCGCCCGCCATGCGCAGATCCAGGTCCAGCACGAGATCCGGGTGGCCCGCACCGCACTGCAGACCGCGCGCGCCGACCTGCCGCGCCTCGGGATGCCCGAGTCGGTCATCGAGCACACGATCAAGCTGTACGCGGCCGAGGTCCTGCAACTGCAGCACATCGCCCGCAGCGTCCGCGCGGTCACCGAGGCGCTGGTGGACAACGGCTCCGGGCGCTGAACGGCTCCCTCCGTTCCGCACGCGCCGCGGGCATAACCGCTGGCGGGGGCGTTGCCGCAAGACCGCGATCAAATGCGGGCCCGTGTGCCATGCTCGTGGCGTGACGAGCGAACCCGCCCGGCCGGCGGAGACCGGCGCCGTGACCGACCTGGCCGCCCTGACCAGAGTCGTGGCGCGCCAGCGCGCCGAGATGGACCGGCTGCAGGATCTGGCGGCCACCTCGGCCGTGATGGAGCGGGCCAAGGGCGCCGTGATGGCGCAGACCGGGTGCACCCCCGAGAGCGCGCAGGAGCAGCTGCAGCGGCGGGCGAAGGACGCGCGGCGCACCCTGCTCGAGGAGTGCTGGATCACCCTCGGCGCCCTGGGATCCCCGGCCCGTACGGCCTCCGAGGCGCCCTCGGCGGACGCCGTCACCGGCGCCGGTCCGGACGATGCCCCGGCGTCGGCGCAGGCGCAGGCCGCCGCGTCCCTCGGCCGGCTGGCGCAGGCGCTCGTGCGCGTCGGCAGCCCGCAGGACCTGGCCCGCTGCCTGCTGGACCATCTCGCCCCGGAGACCGGCGCCGACGCGGTCATGCTCTTCGCGCGGCTGCCCGTCGGCGGCCTCGAACTCGTCGGGCACGCCGGCGTCGACGACACGCTTGCCTGCCAGTGGGGCCGGGTGCCGCCGCTGAGCGGGATCGCCGCCCTGGACGCCCTCGACGCCGGGCAGGCGCGCTGGCTGGAGGACTTCCAGGAGGCCAGGAAGCGGTACCTGCTGATAGGGGATCCGCCCGAGCAGTGGCCGAGCCGGGCCTGGCTGCCGGTGCCGACCGGGGAGTCGTCCGACGTCGCCCTCGGGATATTCCGGCGCCACGAGGGGCCGTTCACCCCCGAGGTCCGTCAGCACCTGCTGGCCGCCGCCCGGTTGTGCGCGGGTGTGCTGCGCACGCTCGGCCCCCGGCAGGACCGCGCGATCGGCGCGGCCGCGGACGCTGTGCAGACGGTGTTCGACCTGCTGCCGGTCGCCGCGGTCCTGCTCACCCCGCTGCGGACCGACTCCGGCCGGGTCGAGGACTTCCGGATCGAGGCCGCGACCGCCGGCACGTCCGACACCGTCGGCCGCAGCGGCCGTGAACTGCTCGGGCTGCGCTTCCTGGAGTGCTGGCCGGCCGCGACCGGCGAACCACTGTGGCAGGGTTGCCTGGCCACGTTGGCCTCCGGACAGCCGTACGAGAGCGAGCCGTTCGCCGGGCAGCAGACGGTGGACGGGGTCAGCGAGTTGACGACGTACTCGGCGCGGGCGACGCGGCTGGGTGACGGGCTGGTCGTCAGCTGGATCCGGCACGACCCCTCCGACCGGCAGCAGCAGCGGCTCGCGGACGTGCAGCGGCTGGGCAACCTGGGCTGGGCGAACTGGAACCTGGTCACGGGCGAGGTGAACTGGTCCTCCCAGGTCTTCGCCATCTTCGACCGGGATCCCGCGCGCGGTGCCGTGTCCCTCACCCAACTCCCGGGCCTGGCACTCCCGGAGGAGATCCCCACGCTCACCCGGGCCGTCGGAGACCTGGTGCGGGAGGGGCGGTCGTGCGACGTGCCGTTCCGGATCATCACCCGGGAGGGCGTCCGGCATCTGCGGGCGGTCGCCGAGGCGGTCGCCGACGTCCACGGCACGCCCGTCGAGGTGCACGGCTTCGTCCAGGACCTGACCGCGCAGCGCAACGCCGAACTCGCCCTGGTCGCCAGCGAGCGGGCCATCCTGACCCAGCACGGTGCGCTGCAGGCCGAGCGGACGGTCGCGGCCCGGCTCCAGGACGCGCTGCTGCCGCTGCCGAAGAAGCCCGTCCAACTGGCCGGGCTGCGGGTCGACATCGCCTATCTCCCGGCGCAGTCCGGGCTCAACGTCGGCGGCGACTGGTTCAGCGCCATCGAACTGCCCGACGGCGACGCCCTGTTCGTGGTGGGGGACGTGGCCGGGCACGGCATGGACGCCGTCGCCGCGATGGCCCTGCTGCGCTTCACCGCCAAGGGCATGATCATCACGGGTTCGTCGCTGACGGGGGCGCTCACCCGGCTCAACGCCCTGCTGCTGCACTCCCGTGACCCGCACGGCACCGCCACCATGGTCCTGGCCCGCTACAGCCCGCGCGAGCGGCGGCTGGTGTGGGCGCAGGCGGGCCATCCGCCCCCGCTGCTGCTGCGCGACGGCGAGGCCCGCTACCTCGCGCGTCCCTTCGGCATGCTGCTCGGCGCCACGGACACCCCGCGCTACGAGGAGGCCGAGTGCCGCCTCGCCCCCGGCGACCGGCTGGTGCTGTACACCGACGGGCTGGTCGAACGGCCCTCGGAGAGCATCGACCGGGGCCTGGAGCGGCTCTCCCGGGCCGCCGCGCAGCCCGCGGCGGCCGGGCCGGCCCCACTGGACCGGCTGCTCGGCGCACTGCTGGAGCCCGAGCGACGGGACGACGTGTGCGTGCTCGACATCCGGGTTCCCGACGAAGGCGACGGGGCGGCGGACTAGCCGTCACCCGTCAGCCGTCAGCCGGTGCGGGACTCCAGGTCGCGGCGTGTGTCGTCGCCGTAGACGCCGGTCTCGTCGCCGCGGATGCCGTACCAGAGCTGGAAGCGGGCCACGGCCTCGGTGAGGACGGTGTCGTAGCGGCCGTCGGTGGGGCCGCCGTCGTAGATGTTCGGGATGCGGCGCAGGCGTTGCTGGAGGTCGGTGACCTCGGGGCCGGTGTCGCCCTCGCGGAGGGTGCCGGCGCCGTCGGGGTCGGTCGTGGCGGCCGGCGAGGCGGTGGCCGGCGTGGTGGCCGGGGCGGGGGCGGTGGCCGGGGGTGTCTGCGCGGCCGCCTGACCGCCGCGCCCCGGCAGCAGGAGCGCGCAGGCGAAGCCGACCAGCGCCGCCGCGAGGACGGCGATCGTGGCGATGGCGACGCGGTGCGCACCGGCGACGCGGTCCTTCGGCGGCCTTGGCGGCCTGCTACGGCCGACCGGCGGAAGTTCCTGGGTGTCCGCCTCGGTGCCCGGCTGCTGCCCGGTCGGCACACGGACCGCTTCGTAGGGGCCGGTCTCCTCGGTCATCTCGCGGAACAGCTCCGCGAGGGCGTCGGTGTTGCGCGGCCTGAGGACCCGGATGGGTTCCAGGACCGGCCGTTCGTGCGGTTGTCCGGGCTCGGCCTGTGTCGGCACGCTGGTCTCCCTCCGTCCCGTGTCCCCGGGGAGAGATACGCGCGGACGGGCGGCGGGGTTCAGCCGGGTCCGGGCGGATCCCGCGCCGGTTCCCGGCCTCCGTACAATTTGAAGCCGAATGACCGGAGGCCCTCGACGGGTGTCCGGGGAAGCGATGCGAAGGAGCCGCCCGTGCCCGGCCAGCGTTCCATCACCGAAGCCGAGAGGCTCGCCTCGGCGAAGCTCGGCGGGATCCCGATCCGCCGGGAGCAGATGGCGGCCGTGGCGAACATCCACCGTGCCGCCTCCGCGGTGCGCCAGCACGTGGAGAACTCGGTCCTGCGCGGCTCGGACCTGACCTGGACGGCGTTCGTGGTGCTGTGGGTCGTGTGGGTGTGGGGCGAGTCGGAGACCCGGCACGTGGCGGAGGAGGCCGGTATCTCCAAGGGCACGCTCACCGGGGTGGCGCGCACGCTGGAGTCACGGGGGCTGGTGCGGCGGGCCGGGCACCCGACGGACGGCCGGCTGGTGCTGCTGAGCCTCACCGACAAGGGCGAGGAGCTGATGGTGCGGCTGTTCCCCGAGTTCAACGAGGAGGAGGCCTTCGTCACCACGCAGCTCTCCGACGACGAGTGCCGCATCCTCGCGGACTCGCTGCGCCGGATCGTGCTCCAGGTCGAGGAGCACGGCGAGGAGCGCCGCCGCGCCCTGCTCGACGGCGCGGAGCCGGCGCCGCGGCGCAGTGGGCGCCGGCCCCGGACCTGAGGTGGGGCGGGTGGGACTCCCGGCGGGCGCGCGGCGGACGGGACGTACGATGACAGGGCCGTGGATCGGATCGTACGACCGGTTCCGGACCGTCGTCTCTCCTGTTCTCCCGAAGGGCCCGCGACTCCCGTGACCACCGCAACACTGCTCGACGGCAAGGCCGCAGCGGCCGACATCAAGAACGAACTCGCCCTCCGTGTGCAGGCGTTGAAGGAGCGCGGCATCACCCCCGGGCTCGGCACGATCCTGGTCGGCGACGACCCGGGCAGCCGTTCCTACGTCGGCGGCAAGCACCGTGACTGCGCCCAGGTCGGTATCGCGTCGATCCGTGTCGAGCTGCCCGCCGACGCCTCCCAGGCCGATGTCGAGGCCGCGGTGCTGCGGCTGAACGCCGACCCGGCGTGCACCGGGTTCATCGTGCAGTTGCCGCTGCCCGCGCACATCGACACCCATGCCGTGCTGGAGCTGATCGACCCGGTCAAGGACGCCGACGGTCTGCACCCGGCGAACCTGGGCCGTCTGGTGCTGGGCATCCCGGCGCCGTTGCCCTGCACTCCGCGCGGCATCATCGACCTGCTGCGCCGCAACCACGTGCCGATCACCGGCCAGCAGTTCTGTGTCATCGGCTGCGGTGTCACGGTGGGCCGTCCGCTGGGCCTGATGCTGACCCGCGCCACCGAGCACGCCACCGTGACCCTGTGCCACGAGGCGACCCAGGACACCGCCGCGCACGCGCGCGTGGCGGACGTGGTCGTGGCGGCGGCCGGTGTGGCGCACCTGGTGACCCCGGACTGGATCAAGCCGGGCGCGACCGTGCTGTCCGTCGGCCTCACGCGCACGGTCGAGGGCATCCTCGGTGACGTCCACCCGGACGTCAGCGATGTCGCCGGGTCGTTCGCGCCGCCGGTCGGCGGGGTGGGCCCGATGACGCGGGCGATGCTGCTGACCAACGTCGTGGAGGCGGCGGAGCGGCTCTGACGACTGCACTCAGTTCCCCGTCGGCAGGGAACTGAGTGCCATCCCGTGCTACGTTCCCCGCCATGAGCAACGGCGAGCCGGAGACCGCGAAACCGCCCATGCGGGACGCCCTGGTGGCGGCGGCCTTCCAGCTGTTCCTGGAACGCGGCTACGAGCAGACGACCGTCGACGACATCGTGGCGCTGGCCGGCGTCGGACGGCGGTCGTTCTTCCGCTACTTCCCCTCCAAGGAGGACGTGGTCTTCCCCGACCACGAGCGGTGCCTGGCCGACATGACCGCCTTCCTCGCCGCGAGCGACGCCGGGCACGAGCCGGTGCGCCGGGTGTGCGACGCCGCCCGGCTCGTGCTGCTGATGTACGCCGAGAACCCCTCCTTCTCCGTGCAGCGCTACCGGCTCACCAAGAAGGTGCCGGGGCTGCGCGCGTACGAGTTGTCGGTGGTGTGGCGTTACGAGCGGGCCCTCGCCGAGTACCTGCGCGGTCGCTTCGCCGGCCGGCCCGACGGCAACCTCCGGGCCGACGTGATCGCGGCCGCCGTGGTCGCCGCGCACAACAACGCCCTGCGCTCCTGGCTGCGGTCGGACGGCGAGGGCGACGCGAGTGCGACGGTGGACCACGCGCTGCGGTACGTGCAGTCGGCGTTCGGCGCGCCGTCCGCGACCCCGGCCGGGGAGCAGCCGGAGGACGTGGTCGTGGTCGTGTCCCGGCGCGGCGCACCCCTGTGGCGGGTGGTCCAGGAGATCGAGACGACGCTCGGGCGGGACTGAGCCGGACCGGCCGGGCCCGGGTCCGACCCCTGGTCCGGTCCCGACAGGGCCTCCGCCGGGTCCGCACATTTTGGGGGTACGCAGTGCCTTTACGGCTGGCACTGAGTGCCATACTCTGTGGCCGTGCACGGTGGCACACGGTGAACCGCGCACATCCGTGCACGGGTGAGCCGCGCACGTGGGATTCCGGCCGAGTGCAGGGAGTTGACCAGCGTGTACCACCACTCAGGAAGCGCCGTACAGCAGGCAGCGGGTTCCACGGCGGGCGTCCTCGATCGCCTGGGCACCACGGACACGGAGGCGATCCTCTTCCAGCGCTGCACCTGGTGCGGCACCGCCATGTACCACCGGCTGCTGTGTCCGGTGTGCCAGGGCAGCGACCTGCGCACGGAGCGCAGCGAGGGCACGGGCACGGTCCGCCACTCCACGGTGGTGCACCGCAACACCCCCTCCGCCCGCAACGTGTCCCTGGTCGAGATGATGGAGGGGTTCGTGGTGCGCGGCCGGGTCATGGGCCCGCCCATCGGCATCCACAGCGGTGACCGCGTCCGGCTGTCCACGGCCAAGGACCCGGTCCGGGGCGAGCCGGTCTTCCAGCTCGTCGACGAGCCCTACCGGGCCTGGCGCTGACACCTCCCCTCGGACGGCCTCCCGTCAGACGGCCCGCGCCCCCAGGCCGGGGACCAGATCGTTGATCCGCACGGGCCTGCCCGTCTCGAAGCACCGGTTGGCCGCGAGGCCGACCGCCAGGGCGAGCGCCCCGTCGCGCTCCGTGGCCGTGGGGTGGACCGCTGCCCCGGCCCCCGCCGCGGCCCCTGCCTCCGCCCGGCCGAAGAGCGCGTCGAGCATCCGGGTGTCTCCCCCGCCGTGCGCCTCGTGCGCGACGTCCACCTCGACCTCCACCGGCGGCCGCCACAACGGCCGCAGCGTCAGCCGCACTCCGCCCGCGTGCTCGGCCGCCGTGTCCCCGTGCAACGCCCCGCTCGCCGAGGCGACCGGGGTCCGGGGCGCCTGCCAGCGGCTCTCCTCCACCTCCAGCTCCAGCCGCCCGGCACTGCCGTTGACCATCACCCGGTAGCCCTCCCACGGTGAGTACGCGGTGAGGTGGTAGGTCATCGTCGCGCCCCGTGCGTAGCGCACCAGCACCGCCATGTCGTCCTCGATGGTGACGGGGCCGCCGAAGACGTTGCGGTCACGGTGGTAGCCGTCGTCCCCCTCGGCGTCGAGGTAGAGGGCGCGGAGCGTCGCGTCGGCCGCCAGGTCCAGCGCGAACGGGTCGTCGGCGGCCGCCTCGGCGCCGTGGGCGCGGTCGTAGTCACGGCGCAGGCCGTGCCGGACGCCCGCCTCGGAGCCGTAGAAGGCGAGCCGGCCGTAGCCGAACACCTCGGCCGGTGTGTCGGCGAGCCACCAGTTGACGAGGTCGAAGTGGTGACTCGCCTTGTGCACCATGAGGCCGCCGCTGTGCCGCTTCTCGCGGTGCCAGCGGCGGAAGTAGTCGGCGCCGTGCCGGGTGTCGAGCAGCCACTCGAAGTGGACGGAGAGGATCTCGCCGACCGCGCCCTCGGCGAGCAGGGCGCGCACCTTCTCGTGGACGGGACTGAAGCGGTAGTTGAAGGCCACGGTGAGCGAGTTGCCGGTCGCGCGGACGGTGTCGAGGATGCGCGCGCAGCGGGCCGCGTCGACGGTCATCGGCTTCTCGGTGACCACACGGCAGCCGGCCTCCAGGGCCGGGACGATGTAGCGGTCGTGCTCGGCGTCGACGGTGGTGACGACGACCTCGTCGATACCCTCCTCGGCGAGCAGGTCGGTGAAGCGCTCTGGCTCCCACGTGGTGGCGGGCGGCTCGCCGGAGGCGGCCAGCAGCCGGTTGTGGAAGGCCATACGGGTCGGGCTGGGGTCGCAGAGGGCGGCGACGCGGTGGCCGGGGCGGGCGGCGAGGTCCCTGGTGAAGGTCTGGGCGCGGTGTCCGGTGCCGACGACGGCCGCGCGGAGAGGGGGAGTTCGGCTCATGGAGGTGGCCTTTCCCGCGGGCCGGCGCACCAGTCCCGGTGACCGGATCCTTGCGGTTCTCCGGCGCGGTTCCCGGCCACAGGCAACCCACAGATGCTCTTTCACTTCCTTTGGGACGCGAGGGGCTCCCGATACCGACGGGGCTCCCGCGCTCAAGTGGTGAGGAGGGAACCCTTGATCCGTGCCCGGCGAATAGGTGTCACCGCCGTGGCCGCGCTCGCGGCCCTGGCGGGAACACCGGGACTGGCACAAGCTCAACAACCCTCCGAGACAAGGCCGTTGGCCAGCTCTACCGACAGCGCGCTGCCGCCGGGGTGGCGCGTCACCGGCGAGGGCGGCGCGCGCGAACTGGTGTGGCGGTCGGCCACGCCCGTGCCCATGGGCGACGCCCGCGTGGAGTTCCACGCGGCGAACCGCCTGCTCGGCGTCCCGAAGGCGGCGAAGGACGGCCGCACCTTCCGGCTCTCCCTCGAGGACGCCGGCAACGCACCCCTGAAGGACCTGCAGGTGCTGGCGGGCGGGCGCCGCCTCGACGCGACCGCCGACAACTCCCCCGCCGGTGAGCGGAGTTCGCCGGCCCCGCGGCCCGCGGCCCAGGCTCCGGCGAACGCGGTCGACCCCGGCAAGCCCGGCGCGTACCGCACGGTCACCGGCGAGTACACGCTCGATCCGGTGAAGCTGCCCGGTTTCTCCGCCCCGGTGGAGATGCAGGCGGTCGTGGTGGCGCCGACCGGGGCCACCGGCAAGCGGCCGCTCGCGTTGTTCCTGCACGGCCGCCACTCGACCTGCTACAAGCCGGGCGACGACGAGTACGCGAGCGGTGAGTGGCCCTGCCCGGCCGGCACGAAGCCCATCCCCAGCCACAAGGGCTACCTGCAGGACCAGAAGCTGCTGGCCTCCCAGGGCTATGTCACGGTGTCGATCTCGGCGAACGGCATCAACGGCCAGGACTACGCGGCCGAGGACGGCGGCGCCCAGGCCCGTTCCTCGCTGGTCCGCCAGCACCTCGCCCGCTGGGCCGGCTGGGCCTCCCAGCCCGCCTCCGCCCCGGCGGCCGTCCGCAAGGCGCCGAAGGCGGACCTCTCGCGCGTCCTGCTCGTGGGTCACTCGCGCGGCGGCGAGGGCGTCAACCGGGCCGCGATGGACAGCCTCTACCCGGCGCCCGCCGCCCAGGACGGCTACCGCGGCCCGGTGCGCTGGAAGATCCGCGGCACCGTCCTCATCGGACCGACGATCTTCGGCCAGAATCCGGTCGCCGACGTGCCGTCGGCG
>NZ_JBNCAQ010000033.1:20470-109620 GCF_049808595.1 Streptomyces aurantiaciflavus
GCCGGGCTGCGACGGAGACGTCTCCGACCTCCAGGGCGAGGTGTACGTCGACGGGACGCGCGGCGTCAGCAACGGCGCCGCGCTGCACAGCGCCGTCTACGTGGTCGGCGCCAACCACAACTTCTTCAACAGCGAGTGGACGCCGGGCACGTCCGAGGCGCCCTCCTGGGACGACTTCGGGGAGGCCGAGGAGCAGCGGGACCCGGTGTGCTCGACGGGTACCGCCACCCGGCTCACCGCCGACCAGCAGCACAAGGCCGGCGCCACCTACATCGCCGCCGCGGCCCGGCTGTTCGTCGGCGGGGACGACAAGGTGCGTCCGCTGCTCGACGGCACGGGCAGGCGGGCCCCCTCCGCCGACCCCGCCCGGGTCCTGACCCACGCGGTCGGCGCGCGCCGGGGGGCCGGCCTCCTGCCGGACGGCCCGGTGAAGGTGACCGGCGCCCGGCTGTGCTCGGCCGTCGACCCCGACCCGGCCGTCGCCTGCCTGGACCGCGAGGCCGCCGGGTCCTCGCCGCACTTCGCGTGGTGGGAGACGGGACGGGAGACCGGCCGCCGCGCGGTCGCGCTGAAGTGGTCGTCTCCGGGTGCCGCGGCCCGCGTCAGCCCGGCGAAGCCGCTCTCGCTCTCCGGATCCAAGGATCTGGCGCTGCGCGTCTTCGTACCGCCGAACACGACCGGCACGAAGCTCGACGTCTCCGTCACCGACGCCTCCGGACGCCGGGCCACGCTCGGCCGGGTTCAGCTGGACGGGCTGCCGGGCAGCGAGCGCACCGCCTCCCACTGGGCGCGCGAGGTCCGCGTGCCGCTGACCGCCGCGACCCGCGCGAAGCTCGACCTGAAGCACATCAAGTCCCTTGACCTGACCCCGCGTTCGGGCTCCGGCCAGGCCTGGCTGATGGACGCCTGGGGCTGGGCTCCCGGCACCCCTGCGGTGCGGACGGCGGCTCTGCCGCGCGTCGACGTCGGCCGTATGACGGTCAAGGAGGGCGACTCCGGCACCCGCACCTACCGGGTCCCGGTCTCGGTCTCCGGGAAGGGCTCCGGCCAGGTCCGTGTCTACGTCCTCGACCCGGAGACCGGCCTGGGCAAGGACAAGCTGGTCACGGTACGGCCCGGCAGCAACGCCATCGACGTACCGGTCGAGGTGAAGGGCGACACCCGCTTCGCCTACGACGTGAGCCACGACATCGCCGTGAAGGCGGTGCGCGGCGCGGTCGTCGGCTCGCACCGGGGTGGGGTCCTCGCAGAGAACGACGACCCCGAGCCGACGCTCACGGTGACGCCGGTCGCGGACCGGGTGACCGAGGGGCAGCCGCTGACCTGGCGCCTGTCGCTGTCCGAGGCGGCCGACGTGGGTCTGTCGTTCCCCGTGGTGGTGCGTCCCGTCACCGAGGGCGCGGAGCTGTCCACCAAGGACGTCGACCCGCGCTGGCTGGACGAGTTCACCGGAGAGAGCCCCGACCCGGAACGGCCACTGTCCGCGCTCGACCTCTGGCTGTCGGTGGACGTTCCGGCCGGGAGCACGAGTGTCGACCTGACCGTGCCGACGGTGACCGACCAGGTGGCCGAGTCGGCCGAATCGGTGCGGCTGGAGCTGACCGACTGGGAGGGCGAGCCGCAGCCCGGCACGCCGCCCATGACGGGCACGGTGCTGGACGCGTCGTGACCCGGCGCGGGTGAGGGTGAGGGGCACGGGCCGTGACGGCCCGTGCCCCTCCTGTCACAGCGTGATCCGGATCCCGACCGTCCCGTCCAGGCCCCGCCGCAACCGGCTGCCGAGGAGCGTGAGGCGACCGGTGAGGCCGTACTTGCGGGCGATCAGCGTGCGGTAGCGGGCGGTGGTCTCCGGGTCGCAGATCTCGGCGGTGGCCGGTATCTGCTTGCCGGTCGGCCGCCCGCGCAGGTCGCAGGGGCCGACGAGGACGTCGCCGCGGGCCCGGATCCGCTTCACCTTCCAGGAGTCGGCGGCCGTCCAGGCCCCGAGCGTGTCCCCGTCGCGCACCACCCACACGGGGGTGGCGACGGGGTTTCCGTTCTTCCGGTAGCTGGTGATCAGCAGGTACTTGCCCGCTGCCAGCGTGTCGAGCGCCGTTGCGTCCATGTCAGGCAGTCTAGGCAGTGCGCCCCTGGTCGCCGCCTGGGCGGACGCGGCTCGTACTCCGGCCGGATCCGCCGCATGCAGCCGGTGTCGTCGCGGCGGCGCGCGGTGCCTCGGAAACCGGCCCCGGACACGGCGACGCCGCCCGCTCCGGCGGTGAACCGGAGGGGCCGCAGCACATGTCCCAGCTGGTCAGCGCAGCGCCGCCGCCATCCGGCGCACCCCTTCCGTCAGGATCTCCGGCGAGGTCGCCAGGTTCAGCCGTACGTGACCTGCCCCGCCCGTACCGAAATCGGGCCCGGCACTGAGGGCCACCCGGCCGCGCTCCAGGAAGACCCGGGCCGGGTCGTCACCGAGGCCCAGTGCGCGGCAGTCCAGCCAGGCCAGGTAGGTGGCCCCGCCGGGTCGGTGCACGACACCGGGCAGGTGTTCGGCCAGCAGGTCGGCGAGCAGGCGGCGGTTGCTGTCGAGGCCGGTCAGCAGGGCGTCCAGCCAGGGCGTTCCGTCGCGCAGGGCCGCGGTGTGGGCGAGGACGCCGACATGGCTGGGGCCGTGGCCGACCTCCTCGGGCAGCAGGGCCAGGTCGGCGGCTGCCGCGGGGCCCGCGACGGCGAGAGCGGCCTTGAGGCCGGCCAGGTTCCACGCCTTCGACGCCGACATCAGCGACAGGCCGCTGTCCGCGCCGGGGACGCTGAGGTAGGGCACGAAGTCGACACCGCCGGCCGTGAGAGGCGCGTGGATCTCGTCGGCGACCACGCGCACGCCGTACCGGTCGGCGAGGTCCGCCACGGCGGCGAGTTCCCCGGCGGTGTGCACGGTGCCGGTCGGGTTGTGCGGGCTGCACAGCAGGTGCGCGGCACGCCCGCCGCCCGCGACGGCCCGCCGGTAGGCCTCCTCCAGCACTCCGAGGTCGAGGCGTCCGTCCGGGCCGAGCGGCGCCTCGGCGATCCGGCGGTCCATGTGGGCGATGAACTGGAAGAACGGCGGATACACCGGCGGGTTCACGACGACCCGGTCACCGGGCCCGGTCACCAGCTTGAGCATCTCGACGACGCCCAGCATCACGTCGGGCACGATCGCGGTCCGCTCCACCGCGAGCCCGGCCCAGCCCCACCGCTTCGCGGCGAACGCCGACAGCGCCTGGGCGTAGGCGGTGCCCGCCGGGTAGCCCGTGTCGCCGAGCGCCAGCGCGTCGGTGACCGCGCGGACGACGGGCTCGGCGAGCGGCACGTCCATCTCCGCGACCCACAACGGCAGCACGTCCTCGGGATAGGTGCGCCACTTCATGCTCGTACGACATCGGAGGCGGTCGAGGGTCAGGGCGTGGAGGGGATTCGGTTCGCCGGACGGTTCGTGCGGGATCCTGGTCATGGGCACAAGATAGGGGGCTGTGGTGTGACCTGGGATCCCATGAACGGGACCTCCGTGGCGGACGGGGCGCGCGTCGCGGAAGTCGCCTGTGACGAGTCGGGGTCGGACGGGGAGAACCTCACCGGCGGCAACACGCTCGTGTTCGCGCACGCCAGTGTGCGGCTGCCGGTGGAAACGGCCGCCGCACACGTTCAGGAGATCCGTGATCGCATCCGTTCGCCGGCCGTGGAATACAAGGCGAACCATCTGCTGCGGGAGAAACACCGGGCCGTTCTGGAATGGCTGCTCTCGCCCGAGGGGCCGCTGCACGGGCACGCCCATGTGCATCTCGTGGAGAAGGCGTTCTTCGTCGTGGACCGGGCCGTCGACCTGCTGCTCGACGACCCGGATGCGGCCCTGGCGCTTTTCCGCCAGGGCCGGCCGACTTTCGGGGACGCGGAATGGCGGGAATTCCTGACGGCGGCCAACCGACTGCTGCGGGTCCGCCACGCGGGGGACGCCCGGGCACCCGTCGAGGACTTCTTCCGTACGGTCGACCGGCTGCGCCGGGCGCATTCCGGATCGGAGCCGGCGGGGATTCTGGAGCGGCTCGCGGCGGCCCGTTCCCAGGCGCTTTCCTACCGTGCGGAAATCGACGGCGGGCCGGCCCCGCTCGTTCCGGTGCTCAATCCGCTCCTGCCGTCCGTCGTGCGCACGGCCGCGCACTGGAGCGCCGGCGGACGTCCCGTCCTGCTCGCGCACGACCGGCAGAACATGCTCACCCCCGACCGCATCGCCTGGATCGAGGACACGGCGCGCCGGCAGGGCGTCGCGCTCGTCGGCGTGCGCCTGGTCGTCGCGCGGGAGGACGCCCGTGTCCAGCTCGCCGACTTCCTCGCCGGAATCGCCCGCAAGATCGCCTCCGACGAGCTGAACGGCCACGGCGAACCGGCGCTCACCGCGCTGCTGCGCCCGTACACCGGCCCGCGGGCGGTCTGGGGCGACGAGCCCAGCTGGGCCCGGCTCGGACCGGTGGCCGAAGCGGGGGACTGCCGCACGGAGCTCAACTCGGCGGTTTAGATTGCTCCTTGACCAGAACCACCACGCACCAGTGAAAAACCGGGGAGCTGATCCGTGACCGAGAACCCGCCGGCGGTGGACGAGGCGGCGCAGTCGCTGCGCGACCGCATCAACACCACCCAGCCGCACACCGCCCGCATCTGGAACTACTGGCTCGGCGGCAAGGACAACTACGAGGTCGACCGCGCGGCCGGCGACCAGATCCGTCAGCTCCACCCCGGCATCGGCGAGTACGCCCGCGCCGACCGCCTCTTCCTGGGCCGTGCCGTGCGCCACCTGGTGGCCGACACCGGGATACGCCAGTTCCTCGACATAGGCACCGGCCTGCCCACCGCGGACAACACCCACGAGGTCGCCCAGCGGACCGCCCCGGACTCCCGGATCGTCTACGTCGACAACGACCCGCTGGTCCTTGCGCACGCCCGTGCCCTGCTCACCAGCACCCCCGAGGGCCGTACCGACTACCTCGACGAGGACCTGCGCAACGTCGACGCGATCCTCGAGCACGCCGCGAAGACCCTGGACTTCAGCCGGCCGGTCGCGCTGATACTGCTCGGCGTGGTCATCTTCATCGGCGACGACGAGGACCCGTACGGCCTGGTGCGCCGCCTGGTCGACGAACTGCCCTCGGGCAGCCACCTGGTGCTGTCGCACACCATCACCTCCCCGGCGATGCCGGACGTGGACGAGGCCGTGAAGTTCTGGAACGAGCACGGCACGCCGAAGCTCACCCAGCGCACCCCCGAGGACGTGGCCCGCTTCTTCGACGGCCTGGACCTGCTGGAGCCGGGCGTGGTGTCCTGCTCGCGCTGGCGTCCGGAGGGGACCGGCGGCGCGGAACCGGAGGAGGTCGCCATGTTCGGCGGGGTGGCCCGCAAGGCGTGAGGCGATCACTCCCGGAGTGAACACGGCGGGGTCCCGGCACGTAACAGAGTAAGGGCGCTCAACGACCGGAGTGCCCCGCGGTGTTGGGACCGCTCGTTCGGGGTTTTTCGGGAGCCATGCATGAGGCACGTACGACGACGGACCGTCCGGCGAGTGACACGGCTGGCGGCCGTCGGCGGACTCCTCCTGGGAGGCGTCATGGTCACGCAGGCGGCCATGGCGAGCGAGACGCCCGCCACGTCGACGGTGCGCAACGACGCGGCGCAGTCCGTCGCGGGCACCGGGGTGAACCTGGTGAAGAAGCTCGGCACCTCCCGGACGGCGGGCACCTGGATCGGCTCCGACGGGCGTCCGGTCGTCGCCGTCACGGACGAGAACACCGCCGCGACGGTCCGGGCGGCGGGCGCCGAGGCGAAGGTCGTCGGGCACAGCATGAACGAGCTGAAGTCCGCGACGGCGACACTGCGTTCGGCGCCCAGGATCCCCGGGACCGCGTGGGTGATGGACTACAAGTCCAACCAGATCGTCGTACGGGGCGACAGCACCGTGTCGGCCTCCGAGTGGTCCGGTCTGACGAAGGTCGCGTCGGGCATCGGCAGTTTCGTCCGCATGGAGCGCACCTCCGGCACCTTCACCACCCGCCTCAACGGCGCCCAGCCCATCCTGTCGACGGGCGGGCGCTGTTCGGCGGGCTTCAACGTGACCAACGGGTCGAGCGACTTCATCCTCACCGCCGGGCACTGCGGCCCCACCGGCTCCGCCTGGTTCGCGGACAACCAGGGCAACCGGCAGGTGGGCCAGACGGTCAACTCCACGTTCCCCGGGGCCGACTTCTCCCTGGTGGAGTACACGAGCAAGGACGCCGGCCAGGGGGCCGACATCGTGGCCATCGGCGACGGCAACGGCGTGCGGATCACGGGCGTGGGCGACGCGGCCGTCGGCCAGCGGGTGTTCCGCAGCGGCAGCACGACCGGGCTGCGCGACGGCGAGGTCACGGGGCTCGACGCGACGGTCAACTATCCGGAGGGCACCGTCTCCGGGCTGATCGAGACGAACGTGTGCGCCGAGTCCGGCGACAGCGGCGGCCCGATGTTCTCCGAGGGCATCGCGCTCGGCATCACCTCGGGCGGCAGCGGCGACTGTACGTCGGGCGGTACGACGTACTTCCAGCCGGTGACGAAGGCGCTGGCCCAGCTCGGGGTGCAGCTGATCGTGGCCGCGCCGTCGGACGTCGCGCAGAACGGCGCCTCGCCCGCGCCGTCCGGCGGCGCCCAGCCGTCGTCCTCGCCGTCGGGGGCCACGGTCGCCCCGGGTTCGGCCGTCCCGGGGTCGACGACTCCGGTGACGGGCGGCGTGGACGGCTCCACCCTGGTCTCCCGGCTCACCGACCCCCGCAACGTCGGCCCCGGTCTGCTGGTGATCGCGGGCAGCCTGGTGGCGCTCGCCGCGACCAGGTACATCCGGGCGGAGCAGGACCGCAAGGCGTACCAGCGGTACTACTCGGCGACCTGGGGGTGAGGCGTCGTACGGCGGTGGCGGCGTCACCCGACCGCCAGCAGCACGGTGGCCGCCGCCGCACCCACCAGTCCCACCGTCTGCCCTGCGGTGACCCGCTCGTGCAGCAGGGCCAGTCCCAGGACGACGGGGAGCGCCGGGTAGAGGGAGGCGATGACCACGGCGACGGCCAGCAGCTCGCGCTGGGCGGCGAGTTGGTAGAGGGCGAGCCCCAGGGCCGCCCCGGCGCCGACCGCGAGGGCCGCCACGCCGAGTGCCGCGTCGGCCGTCGCGCACGGCGGACGGCGCCCGGCAGCAGGACGGCGACGGCGGCCACCGCGGCCACCCGCCCGGCCGCGAGCGGCCAGAGCCCGCTCGTCGGCCCCGCCTGTCCGAGCGCGAGGTACTGCACGGCGACGCCCGCGCTGGCGAGGAGCCCGTCGCGCGCTCCGCCGCAAGAAGGGCGGCCGCCGCGGCGAGCAGCAGGCCGCCGATCTGGCCGAGGACGGTGACGGTGGCGAAGTGGGTGCGGCGGGAGAGGATGCCGCCGCAGAAGTCGACGAGGCCGTAGAGGACGGCCGAGGTCAGTGCGAGAAGGGCACCCATGTGGTGGGGGGTGCCCCGGGACGGAGCTCCGATGCTGGTCGGCCCCGCGGGCGGGCGGCTGTCAGGCCGCCCCGACCGGATGCGGGGCCGCGGCGGCCCACTCCAGGACGAGCCGCTGGTACTCCTCGCGCTGCTCGACGCTCAGTGTCCCGCCCGACCGGAGCCACAGGGCCCGGATCTCCTCGTTGACCTCTTCGGCCGATCGCTCGGACAGGGGTTCAACAGTGGTGGACATGGTGTGAATCTTACGGTGTCGGAGGTGAAGGCAACGTGAGTAATACCCTAGTTGAACGGACAAAACGGACGTGTTACTGATCACGTCCGTCTGCCCGCTCACCTGCCGTTCGTTCCCCGTCAGGTCCCCGGCTTGCGGCCGTACACGAAGACGTCGTCGCCGGTCTTCAGCAGCGACCAGTACTTCTTCGCGGCGGTCTTGGTCATGTTGACGCAGCCGTGCGAGCCGGGCGGGTTCCACATGCTGAGGCCGACCGAGTGGAAGGCCTGCCCGCCGTCGAAGAACTGGCTGTAGGGCATGGGCACGTTGTAGATGCTCGACACGTGGTTGATGTTCCGCCAGTAGATCTTCTTCAGACCGGTGCGGGTCTCGTAGCCGTTGCGGCCGGTGCGGACCGGGACGGGCCCGTAGACGAGCCTGCTGCCGTCCTGGATCCAGCTGATCTGGAGGGTGAGGTTGACGCAGGCGATGCGGCCCTTGTTGGTCGGGCACCTGCCGTCCTTGTTGGGCTTGTTGCCCACCGCCTTCTGCTTGTTCATGAGATCCATCACGCCCCAGGTGACAGGCCCCGCGTAGCCGATGTTCGGCGTGATGCCGTGCTTGTTCTGGAAGGCCCGGATGGCCTTGCAGTCGGCGGCCGACTGCCTGCCGTCGACGGGCCGGCCGAGGAACTTCTCCACCTGCTTCTGGTACGGCCCCGTCGCCGTCGTGCAACTCGCGGCCTGCGCGGGTGCCGCGCCCAGCGCGAGTGTCAACGGCGCGACGAGCCCCGTGACGCCGAGCAGGACGGCTCCTCGTCTGCGTATGTCCCCCATGTCTGCCCTCTCCCTGGCACGCTCGTGAAGGTCTCGTCCCAATAGACAGGCGGGCGGGGGCGTCGGTTGTAGTACTGGTCGAGCTGTGACGAAACGGTGAACTTCCGGTCCGTCAGGTCACTTCGGCGCTGTCGGGCGGGCCGCCGAGTACGGGACCTCACCGGTATCCCGTCGTGTCCGCCGGTTTGCCCGCGTCCTGGACCTCGACGAGGTAGCGCCAGGCGTCGGGGCGGCTGCCGTCGAGGTCGGTGAAGCCGTAGACCGGGGCGAGGCCGCCGCTGGAGAGGGATCGGCCGTTCCAGCGGGAGACGTCGGGGTCGGCGGCCAGCGCGGCGACGGCGCGGCCGACGTAGCGGGGTGTCTCGGAGATGGCGAAGTGGGGGACGCGGTCGAGGGCGTCGCGCCAGTTGTCCTCGGTCACGCCGAAGGCGTCGAGCATGATCTCCGAGCGCAGCCAGCCGGGGGTGAGGGCGACGGCGGTGGCGCCGCGCGGGCCGAGTTCGTGGCCGAGGGAGTACGCCATGCGCAGGACGGACGCCTTGGCGAGGTCGTAGAAGAAGGAGTTCCGGTAGTTGTCCCGGTTGTAGTCGGCGGTGCCGTCGGTCATCTCGACGACCAGTCCGCCGGGGTGGCGCACAAGGAGCGGCAGGGCGTGGTGGCTGGTGATCGCGTGTGTCTCGACCGCGAGCCGCAGCAGCCGCAGCCCCTTGTCGAGGTCGTGCTCCCAGACGGGGGTGTCCCACTCGAAGAGGTGCTCGCCGCCCCAGATGTCGTTGACCAGGACGTCGAGCCGGCCCTGTTCGTCGGCGATCCGGTCGACGAGGGTGCGGACCTGAGCGGGGTCGAGGTGGTCGGTGGGTACGGCGATCCCGTGGCCGCCGGCGTCGGTGACCAGGTCGGCGGTGTCCTCGATCGTCTCGGGGCGGTCGTACTCGGAGCGGCGGGCGCGAGTGGTGCGGCCGGTGACGTAGACGGTGGCGCCGGCCGCCCCCAGTTCCACGGCGATGCCCCGTCCCGCACCCCGCGTCGCCCCGGCGACCAGCGCGACCTTGCCCTTCAGTGGACCCGGCATGTCCGACCTCCTGTGTGTGTTCCGTCGATGCGTCATCGAGGATCGCGCGGAAGCCGGACACCTTCTGTCGCCTTTTCCGGCGGGGTCACCCGGGTGACCCCGCCGCTGCGGCTCCGGGCCGGTGCGGTCCGGAAAGGGCTGCCTAGTGGCCCCGCGCGATCCACTCCTCCAGGTGGGGTGCCTCCGCGCCGATGGTGGTCGTGTCGCCGTGGCCGGTGAGGACCTTCGTCTCGGGCGGGAGGGTGAGGAGCCGGTCGCGGATCGAGGTGATGATCGTCGGGAAGTGGGAGTAGGAACGGCCGGTGGCTCCGGGGCCGCCCTGGAAGAGGGTGTCGCCGGTGAAGAGCGCGCCGAGTCCGGGGTCGTACAGGCAGACCGCGCCGGGCGCGTGCCCGGGCGTGTGCAGGACGGTGAGGTCGGCGCCGGCGGCCTCGATGACCTGGCCGTCGGCCAGATGGGCGTCGGGCTCGCGGCCGGGGTGGGTCAGCTTCCACAGCGGCAGGTCGTCGGGGTGCAGCCAGATCGTCGCGCCCGTCAGGTCCGCGAGGGCGGGAGCGGCGCCGATGTGGTCGTTGTGGGCGTGGGTGCACACGATGGCCGTCAGCCGGCGGTCCCCGACGGCGGCGGCGATGGCCTCGGCGTCATGGGCGGCGTCGATGACGATCACCTCGTGGTCGTCGCCGACGATCCAGACGTTGTTGTCGACGTCCCAGGTGCCGCCGTCGAGGCTGAACTGGCCGGAGGTGACGAGGCGTTCGATGCGCGCGGTCATCACAGCACCACCACCGAGCGCAGGACGTCGCCGTGGTGCATCCGCTCGAACGCCTTCTCCACCTCGTCGAGCTGGATGGTCTCGGTCACGAACGCCCCCAGATCCAGGCGGCCCTGCAGATGCAGGTCGATCAGCATCGGGAAGTCACGGGAGGGCAGGCAGTCGCCGTACCAGGACGACTTCAGCGCCCCACCGCGCCCGAACACGTCCAGCAGCGGCAGCTCCAGCTTCATCTCCGGTGTGGGGACGCCGACGAGGACGACCGTGCCCGCCAGGTCACGGGCGTAGAACGCCTGCTTGTACGTCTCCGGACGGCCGACCGCCTCGATGACCACGTCGGCGCCGAAGCCGCCGGTCAGCTCGCGGATCGCCTCCACCGGGTCGGTGTCCTTGGAGTTGACCGTGTGGGTGGCCCCCATGGCCCGCGCCTTGTCCAGCTTGCGGTCGTCGATGTCCACGGCGATGATCCTCGCCGCGCCCGCCAGCCGCGACCCGGCGATCGCCGCGTCCCCCACCCCGCCGCAGCCGATCACGGCGACCGTGTCACCCCGCCCGACGTTCCCGGTGTTGATCGCCGCGCCGATCCCCGCCATCACACCACAGCCCAGCAGCCCGGCCACCGCCGCCGACACCGACGGATCGACCTTCGTGCACTGCCCCGCCGCCACCAGCGTCTTCTCCGCGAACGCCCCGATCCCCAGCGCCGGCGACAGCTCGGTGCCGTCGGTCAGGGTCATCCGCTGCCGGGCGTTGTGCGTGTCGAAGCAGTACCAGGGCCGGCCGCGCAGACAGGCCCGGCACTGCCCGCACACCGCCCGCCAGTTCAGGATCACGAAATCACCCGGCTGGACGTCGGTGACGCCGTCACCGACCGACTCCACCACGCCGGCCGCCTCGTGCCCGAGCAGGAAGGGGAACTCGTCGTTGATCCCGCCCTGCTTGTAGTGCAGGTCCGTATGACACACCCCGCAGGCCTGGACCTTCACCACGGCCTCCCCCGGGCCCGGATCCGGCACCACGATCGTCTCCACCCGCACCGGCTCGTCCTTGCCCGGTGCGATCACTCCGCGCACTTCCTGCGCCATGGTGCTGCCCTTTCGTCGGCGGCCATCTGTCCCTGTGCCGACCCTACGCGCGACTGATCGGTAACGGCACACAACAAGGCAGGTCATCGCCCGGAACGCCTGCTTCCGGCCACGAGCCGGGCACGTCGACGTAGCCTGAACGCTCCACCCGAACGCCCCCCATGAGGAGCCCCGTGAGCAACGCGGAGACGGCCGCCGTCCCACCCCCCTGGCGCCTTCTGCTCGGCTATGTACGACCCCACCGCCGGGCGCTGCTCGCGGGGGCGCTGCTCTCCTTGGTCACCGGCGGCACGGGACTGCTGCTGCCGCTGGTGGCGCGGGGGTTGATCGAGGACCTGGCCGAGGACCGCGCCATCACGGGCGCGTTGCTCGCCCTGTCGGCGTTGGTCATCGCCAACGCGGCGGTGGGCGCGCTGGGTTCGTACGTGTTGCGGCGTACGGCCGAGTCGGTGGTGCTCGGGGCGCGGCGCGCGCTGTCGTCGTATCTGCTGCGGCTGCGGATCGCGGCGGTGGACCGCAGCGAGCCCGGTGACCTGATGGCGCGCATCACCTCGGACACGACCCTGCTGCGGGAGGTCACCACCGACTCGCTGGTCGGCCTGGGCACCGGCGGGCTCACGCTCGTGGCGACGGTGGTGCTGATGGGGGTGGTCGACCCGGTGCTGCTCGGGGTGACCCTGGCGGTGATCCTGGGCGCGGGCACGGTCCTCGGGGTGATCGTGCCGCGCATCAACCGGGCCAGTCGCCAGGCGCAGGACGCGGTGGGGGTGATGGGGGCCTCCCTGGAGCGGGTGCTGGGCGCGCTGCGCACGGTGAAGGCGTCGGGCGCCGAGGACCGTGAGGAGCGGGCGCTGCACGCGGCGGCCGAGGAGTCGTGGCGGCAGAGCGTACGGGCCGCCAAGTGGTCGGCGGCCGCGGGCAACACGGCCGGCCTGGCGATGCAGACCGCGTTCATCACGGTGCTGGCGGTGGGCGGGGCGCGGGTCGCGACCGGTGCGATCGACATCGCGACGCTGGTGGCGTTCCTGCTGTACGTCTTCTATCTGATGTCGCCGATCCAGCAGGTCATCGGGGCGGTCATCCAGTACCAGACGGGCTCCGCCGCCCTCAGCCGTATCCAGGAGGCGCTCGGGCTGCCCGCCGAACCGGCCGCCCGGACGGCGCCGCTGCCGTCGTCCGCCGCCGCACCCGCCTCGCTCGCCTTCAGCGACGTCCGCTTCCGGTACGCCGACGACCTGCCGTACGTCCATCACGGCGTGACCTTCGAGGTCCCGGCCCGGGGCATGACCGCGTTCGTCGGCCCGTCCGGCGCCGGCAAGACGACGGTGTTCTCCCTCATCGAGCGGTTCTACGACCCCGAGTCCGGCACGATCACCCTGGACGGCCGTGCCCTCACCGACTGGGAGCTGCCCCGGCTGCGGGCCGCCATCGGCTACGTCGAGCAGGACGCCCCCGTGCTGTCGGGCACCCTGCGCGACAACCTGCTGCTGGGCAACCCGGAGGCCGACGACGACACCGTGCGGCGCGTGCTGAAGACGACCCGGCTCGACGACCTGGTGGCCCGGTTGCCCCAGGGCCTGGACACGTTGGTCGGGCACCGTGGGACCAAGCTGTCCGGCGGGGAGCGCCAGCGCGTGGCCATCGCCCGTGCCCTGCTGCGCGGCCCCCGCCTGCTGCTGCTCGACGAGGCGACCTCCCAGCTGGACGCGGTGAACGAGGCGGCTCTGCGCGACACCGTCGCCGACGTCGCCCGGACGACCACCGTCCTGTGCGTCGCCCACCGTCTGTCGACGGTCACCTCGGCCGACCGGATCGTCGTCATGGACGCGGGCCGGGTCCGCGCGGTGGGCACGCACCGTGAGCTGGTGGCGGCCGATCCGCTGTACGCGGAGCTGGCGGCGACCCAGTTCCTCGCGACGGCCGAGTGAGGGCGAAGGTGGTGCCGCGCGGTGACAGTCGCGGCGGCCGGCTGCGCTTGCCGAGCCCGGTGGGGCGGAGGAGCCTCGAAGTGAGGGCCCTGCGGGCCCGTCCCCCTCGGTCCGCTGCCCTTCGAGGAGGTCACCATGGGCACTGCGGCAGGCTCCGCCTTCGACACCGAGACACTGCGCAGAGGCATAGAAGGACACACGTCGGCAGCGCTGCTGTCGCTGTACGCCGAGGACGCGGAGCTGCGCGTCGTCGACCACAACACCCAGCCCAGCCATCCCAGGGTGCTGCACGGCCGTGACGAGATCGCCGAGATGCTCGACGACGTCTACGGCCGTGACATGACGCACCAGTTGCAGGACTGCGTCGTACAGGGAGATCGCGCCGCCTTCAGCGAGTCCTGCGAGTACCCGGACGGGGTGCGCGTACTGGCCGAGTCGATGGTCACGCTGCGCGACGGCAAGATCGTCGAACAGACGATGATCCAGGCCTGGGACGAGTAGGCAGGAGGTTCACCCGGGCGCCGGGGCGGGCGCGTCCGGCTCGGCCTCGGCGGCCAGGACCAGCTTGCGCAGCAGGTCGGCGAGGGTGCGCCGCTCCGCCGCGGACAGCGTGGAGAGCAGGGCGGTCTCGCCGGCCTCCTCCGTCGCCGCGTGCCGCTCGAACGCGGCGTGCCCGGCTTCGGTGAGCCGCACCCGCACGCGCCGCCGGTCACCGGTCTCGTGGGTACGGCTGACCAGGCCCGCCTCCTCGATGGGGCCGAGCCGCGCCGACAGCGCGCCGCGGGTGAGCCCGAGCAGGTCGGCGAGGCGCGAGGGGCTGGTCTCGTACGGCGGTCCCTGGCGGCGCAGCATCAGCAGCACCTTGAACCAGGCGTGGGCGAGGCCGTCCGAGTCGAGGGCGTCGCGGCGTGCCTGCTGCGTGTACCGGCCCAGTATCGCCAGCCGCGCGATGATCTCCTCCTTGACCGGGTCCAGCCAGTCCAGTTCCTTCGCCCACACGGCGACGTGCCGGTCGACCGAGTCCCGCATTCGCTGCTCCCCGCAGTGGTTTTCTTGTGGATGGTTTTCGCCATAACTACCGTCCCCGGCATGCCGAACACCACCACTTCCGTAGACGTCGACGAACTCCTTCGCGCAGTACGTGAGTTGAGCCGCGCCGCCCGCTGGGAGACGGCCGGCCGTCTCCTCGCCGCGCTCTCGGTCGCCGAGCCGTCCGCGCGTGCCAATGTCGCGCTGACCGCCGCCGAAGTCGCCCTGGAACAGGACTGGTTCAGCGGCACGGACCGAGCCGCCGAACGCATCGCGGCCGCGGAGGAGGAGGTCCCCCACGGCAGCTGGCAGCTCGGCTTCCTCCGCCTGCGCCACACCTACGCCCGTCTCCTCCTGGTCGACGGCACACTGCGGTTCGGCCCGGCGGGCAAGGACCCCGAGGCACTCGCCACCCTGCGCCGCCGGGCACGGGAACTGCGCGACAGCGCCCCGGACGGTGTCCGGCGCGGCTGGGCCGAGATGTACCTCGGTCTGATCACCGACAACCATCTCGCCGAACGCACCGCCGCCCGCACGCACTACGAGGCGGCCCTCGGCGCCGCCGAGGCGGCCCCGGACGACCTGCTGGCCCGCGAGGCCCTGCGCCACCTCGGCGACCACGCCCACGACACCGGCGACCGCACAGGGGCCCTGGCCCACTGGCGCCGGGCCACCACCCTGGGTGCCCGCGCTGGGACCGTCCCCGGCACCCTGTCCCAGCAACTCCTGCTGGCCGTCCTCGCCCGTGACGCGGACGAGGAGTCGGCCGCCCGGTACCTGGCGACGGAGGTCGCGCACTGGGCGGAGGCGACCGGCGCGCCCCGCCTCGCCGCCCAGGCGACGGCGTTCCTGGCGGGCGCGGATCCGACGGCGCCTTCCCCAGGGAACTGAGGCCCTTCGACCGCCCGCCGGGACGGCGTTCTCCGCTCGGGCGGGCCGTGACGGGCGCTGAGGTGGAGCACCGCCGGGGAGCGGCCCGTCCACCGTGGATGCCGCCCGGCAGCTCGGGGTGCTCGCTCAGTAGCCGATCCTGACCCCGGTGACGGTGTGCCGGTCGGTACGTCCACCGGTGGCGGCGGCGAAGCCGACGAGTACGTTCTTCGGCAGGCCGACCAGCCGGTCGAGGATGCGCTTGCCGTCGACGCTCACCACCAGATGGCCGGCGCTCGTCCTGTTCACCTCGATCGTGTGCGAGCCGGTGCGCAGGGCGGGGACGGCGGTGGAGGTGGCGGCGTAGTGGGGCCGCCCGCCGGAGCCGCCGGTCGCGATGCCGACGAAGTTGTTCGACGGTTCGGTGCCGTTGCGGTAGGTGTCCAGGGTCACGGCGATTCCCGGCAGGCCCGCGTAGCCCAGCCCGGCGCCTCCCGCGCCGAGCGCCCTGGGGGTCGTCCTCGCGGCGTCGAGCAGCAGCAGGGCGAGTCCGTCGGCGCCGGTGCCGCCGCCGATGGTCGCGGTGAAGCGGGTGCGCAGCCGGGCGGAGGGGACGGCGGTGCCCTGGATGCCCGTCCCGCGGTTGCTCGGTGTGGCCGGGGTGAGCACCAGGCTCGTACCGGACAGGGCGGCGGAGCCGTTGAGGGACCAGCCGTTGGGGCCGGGCGGCGGGACGGCGTAGGAGGCGGCGGTGACGGCCACGTCCCGCACGGTGTGGATGTCGGTCCTGGCGCCGGTGCCGCCGGTGAAGGCGACGAAGGCGGTCGGGGGCAGCGAGTTCACGGTCGTCCTGAGCAGTTGCACGCCGTCCATCGAGACGGTGATCGTCCTGCCGGTGACGGACAGGGCGACGGCGTGCGGGCCCGAGCGCAGGTCCGGTACGGAGGTGGTGGTGGAGGCGTAGGTGAGGGAGGTGCCGCGGCCCGCGACGGCGATGCCGACGAAGTTCGCGGACGGGTCGTTGCCGTTGCGGTAGGTGTCGACGGTGACCGCCACGCCCGGCAGGCCGGTCCAGCCGAGGCCGCCGCCCTTGGCGCCGAGGGCGGCGGGGGTGGCCTTGGCGGGGTCGACGAGGGCGAAGGTGAGGCCGTCGGCGCCGGTGCCGCCGCCGATGACGGTGGTGAACGTCGTGTTCAAACCGTCGGTGAGGACGGGCACCGGGAAGACCGCGGAGCCCGCCTGCCAGGCGGTGGCCTGGGTGAGCTGGAGGTCGTCGCCGGCCAGGTGGGCGGATCCGTTGAGCTTCCAGCCGCCCGCGCCGGGGGCGGGCAGGGTGACGCCCGTGCCGGTGGTGCCGGTGCCGGTGAGGGCCTCGTTGTGGGGGCCGCTGCCGTCGTCGGCGGTGAGTTCGTAGATGCCGCTGACCGCGCCGACGGAGGTCGGGGAGAAGGTGACGGCCTGGTGGATGACGTCCTCGGGGCCGATGACCTGGCCCTCGCTGAGCGGGTTGCTGACGTGGAAGGGGGCCGCGGGGGCCTTGGCCTTGGTGACGGTCAGCGGAATGTTGCCGGCGTTGCTGATGTCGAAGGTCCTGGTGACGGAGCGGCCGACCTTGACCTGGCCGAAGTCGGTGGAGGTGGGGGTGATCGTGAGGCGGGCCTCGCCGACGACGGAGTCGCCGGTCAGGCCGACGGTGACGGTGCCGTTCCCGCCGGTGACCGACAGCGTCCCGGTGTGGTCGCCGGCCTCGGTCGGCGCGTACGTCACCTGGACGGTGACGGACTGCTTCGGCTGGACGACCGTGCCGGCGACGGGCAGTCCCTCGGCGGTGAAGGGGGCGTTCGGCGCGGTGGTCGCGGTGATGGTCTCGGGGGTGGTGCCGGTGTTGGTGAAGGTGACGCCGAGGGTCTTGTCGGTCGTCGTGGGCACCGTGCCGAAGTCCAGCGCGTCCGGGGTGGCGAGCAGGCCGGGTCGGGTGCCGTAGCCGGTCAGGCCGAGGCCCGTGGTGCCGAGGTCGGTGGAGAAGCTCAGGACGGCGTTGTCGGGTCCGGGCGAGGTGGGTGAGAAGGACACCGGCAGGGAGTAGCTCTGGCCGGTGCGCAGGGTGCGGGGCAGTCCGGTGGGCGCGGCGGAGAAGGCGCTGTCCGCCGGGGTGTTCACGGCCTTGATGGTGACGTCGCGGGTCGCCGTGACCGTCGCCGTGGACCGGCCGGTGTCCCCGACGGGTACGTCGCCGAGATCCACGGTGTCGCCGATCAGCGCCGCGTTGGAGGGCCGCCCGAAGGCGATGAGGTGTCCGTCGCGGGTGCCGACGTAGACGCGGCCGCCGTCGGTGGCGGGCACCGAGAACTTGGACGCGATGCCGATGGGGCCGGACCACAGGCGCTTGAGGGTGCCGTCGACGGGGGTCGCCCGATAGGCGCGCAGCTGCCCGTTGGCGCCGTTCGCGCCGTCGGAGTGGACCGCCCAGACGACGGCGGAGCCGGGGGTGGTGCCGGTGGAGGTGATCACCGGGGAGCCGGAGGTGTAGCCGAAGGTCTCCGTGCTGCGGCCGGTGTTGGTGAGCGCGGGCAGGCCGGCGCCGGTGACGCCGTACTTGAAGGCGCGCAGCGGGCCGCGGCTGCCGATCGTGTACACGTAGCCGCCCTCGCCGCCGTAGACACCGGGGTGGCCCCAGACGCCCTCGTACGGGCCGAAGTTGCCGAGGGCCTTGTCGGTGCCGCCCGGTCCCTGCTTGCGGCCGCCGAGATGGTCGCGGTCGTGGAGGAAGAGGCGGCCGTCCTTGCCGATCTGCACCAGCAGGTGGGGGTGCTGCGGGGTGCCGAAGACGTCGTCGGGCAGGGCGACCGGGCCGCCGGAGCCGAGGTCGGTGTCGTTCTGGTCGAGGACGGGGGCGTTGGCGGGGCTGAAGAAGTCCTGGGCGGACATCGTGCCGTCGCTGTTGACGCCGATGCGGACGACGGACTCGGCGAGCTGGCCGGGGGGCCGTGAACCGGGGCCGGGGGCCGGGGAGATGCCGTTGCCGGTGGAGACCAGGCCGCCGCCGCTCATCCAGATGCCGGCCATGCCGTTGGCGGCGGAGTCCTCGGTGGCCCACAGCGTGGTCCTGCGGTGGGAGGTGTTGACGCCCAGGACGTAGCCGACGTACGGGTTGCGGTCGCAGTGGGAGGCGAAGGCCGCGTACACGGAGCCGCCCATGAGGAGCAGGCCGGGGCGCTGCATCGCGGTGTAGGCGTTGAAGGGGCGGCCCGGGTCGTTCGTCGGGGAGCCGGTGACCTTCACCGGCCAGCCGGTGCGCTCGGCGCCGGTGGTGGGGTTCAGGGCGTGGACGTACCAGTTGGGGTGCCGGGCGTCGACGCCGTCGTTCTTCTTGGAGGTGAGATAGACGGAACCGGTGGCCCGGTCGTACACGGGTGTCGCGGTGACGCCGATGTGGGGGACCAGGTCGCCGCAGCCGATGGTGGAGGCGGGCCAGGCGGGGCCCAGGTTCCTCGTCCACCTGATGGCGCCGGAGGCCGAGTCGATGCCGTACACCTTGTTGTTCTCGGTGGCGACGACGACCGTCTTGCCGATGACCAGGGGCTGGGCGTAGATCTGGCCGTCGACGGTGGTGGAGAACTGCCGCCCGAAGTCGGAGCTGGCGACCTGGTCGGGGGCGAGGCCGGGTTCGTTGGGGTCCCAGCCGGTGCGGTGGTTGTCCTCGGAGATCGTCGTCACGTCGGCGGCGCGTGGGGGGTCGGGGGCGGCGAGGGCCGGGGCGGTGACGCCGGCCGTCAGCAGACAGGTCGTCAGCAGTGAGGCCAGGAAGCCCGGTCGGCGTCCGTCGCTGAACCTGTTCCGCATGTGCCGCTCCGCCCGGGGTTCGGTGGGCGGGGCCGTCCCGCCGACCGTCATGGTCGGCGGGACGGTGCTATTTACCGATGATTGCGGGCGGGTCCGCGCGGATGGTCCACCCGGACGGGGTAAGACGGACCGTCAGGTCAGGGTCCATTTCTGGTTGTCGCCGGTGCCGCAGGTCCACAGCACGATCGGGGTGCGGTTGGCCGTGCCCGCGCCGGAGGCGTCGAGGCAGAGGCCGGCGTGGACGTTGGTGAGCGTGCCGTCCGCGCCCACGTTCCACTTCTGGTTGTTCTGGCCGTTGCAGTCCCAGATGACGACCTTGGTGCCGTTGGTGGTGCCCTGGTTGTAGGCGTCCAGGCACTTGTTGCCGTACACCACGAGTTCCTTGCGGGAGGTGTACGTCCAGGCCTGGTTGCTGCCGCCGTTGCAGTCCCACAGCTCGGCCTGGGTGCCGTTGGCGATGGTGGTGTTGAACATGTCGAGGCAGCGGCCGGACTGCTTGCCGACGACGAGGGTGCCGCCCGCGCCGGGCAGCGGCTTGACCGTGATGTCGGCGAGGGTCGGGGCGCCGGTGAAGGTGAGGGTGTTCGACGAGCCCTTGGACAGGGCGACCTGGAGGGTGATCGTGCCCTGCGCGGAGCCCGTGGGCGGGAAGGACACCGTCGTCGCCGTCTGGCCGTTGACCTTCAGGGTCGCGGTGCGGGCGGTGGAGGCCGTGTTGGTGTAGGCGACGTCGACGACCTTCAGGCCGGTGCTGCCGGCCACCACGCCGGAGAAGCTCGACGTGCCGGTGTAGGTGCTGCCGGAGGCCTCGGTGGCGCCGGTGACGGTGAGCATGACCGAGCCGCCCGCCGGCACGTTCGCGGTGTAACTCGTGCCGTAGGTGCCGACGTCGGCGCGGGCCCACAGGTCGCGGACGGTCGCGGAGGCGTTGGTCAGGCCCAGGTCGGACCAGCGGACGGTGATGTTCTGCGCGGCGGAGGTGCGGTTGAGCAGGACGACGGCGCGTTTGCCGGTGCCGGCGAGGACCTTGCCGTAGACCTGTGCTCCGGCGGTGTCCTCGGCGACCTTGACGCCCTGGAGGCCGCGCGGGTCCTGGTCGACGGCGATGACCTCGGGGTTCTTGAGGATGTTCGCGGTCTCGGTGGTCATGGTGGCCAGGTTGTTGCCGGCGAGGAGCGGGGCGCCGGAGACGGCCCACAGGTTCATGTGGGTGCGGTTCTGGGCGGCGGTGAAGCCGTCCATGCCGACCATCAGCATGTCGGGGTCGTTGTAGTAGCCGGTGTGCTGGGCGGTGGGGTGCAGGCCCTGGTCGAAGTTGGACAGCAGGTTCGTCATCGAGGGCTTGTTGCCCCAGAAGATGATGTCGGTGCTGGTCCGGTACATCGGGGCGAGGCCGGGGGCCCAGTTCCAGGTGTTCTGGTAGCCCCAGTTGCAGATCGAGAGGGTGAGCGGGCGGCCGGTGGTGGCGGTCGCCTTGGCGACGGCGTCGCTGATCGCCCTGTACGTCGTCGCCGCGTCGAGGCCCTCGGCATCGCCGCCGCACCAGTCGACCTTCACGAAGTCGAAGCCCCACTTGGAGAACTGGAGCATGTCCTGCTCGTAGTGCCCCTCGCTGCCGCTGCCCGGCGCGGCGGGGCGGCCGGTCGGGAAGTAGTAGCCGCAGCCGTCCTTGCCGGCGTCGGTGTAGATGCCGGCCTTGAGGCCCTTGCTGTGGATGTAGGCGGCGATGGCGCTCATGCCGCCGGGCCACTCGGCCTCGTCGACGGTGATGTTGCCCGCGCTGTCACGGGTGCCCTGCCACCAGCCCTCGTCGATGTTGATGTACTGGTAACCGGCCGCGGGCAGGCCGGCCGCGACGAACGCGTCGACCTGCTGCTTGATGACGTTGTAGTCGATCTTCGCGGCGAAGCTGTTCCAGGACGCCCAGCCCATGGGCGCCGTCGGCACCGGGATCTGCCGCGCGGTCGCGGCCTGCACCGGACCGGCCTGGACGAACACGACGGCCGCGGCCGCGGTCAGCAGCAGGGCGAGAACGCGGGCGACGGCGTGTCTGCAGCGCCGGACGAGGCCGGGGCGGCGTGGGGGTGGGGGGTACATGCGGCTCCTTCGCCGGGGCGAGCCCCGGTTCTCCTACGGCGGCTGGGGGTTGCGGTGGTTTCGACGCACATCGGCATTCGAAATACCGGACGAGGATCGACGATTCGAACGTGCTGCGCGCCGAAAGTAGAGCCGTGGGAGGGGGAAGTCAACGGCTGGGACAGGAGTGAAGTGGCCGCTTTTCCACGGTGGTTCGCCCCGCCGCCGGCCCGGCGCCTCCATACTGTCGGTCGTGCGAGTGGCGATCATGACGGCGGGCTCCCGGGGCGACGTCGCCCCCTTCACCGGACTGGGGCACGCGCTGGTGCGCGCGGGCCACGAGGTCACCCTGGTCACCCATGCGCGGTTCGCACCGCTGGTGACCGGCTCGGGGGTCGGGTTCCACCCGCTGCCCGTCGATCCGCGGGAGGAGCTGGAGTCGGAGCGGGGCCGGGGTCTGCACCGCAGCTCCACCGGTGCGGGCAAGTTGCTGCGGGTCGCGCGGATGGGGCGGGCGCTGGTCGGCCGTATGACCGACGACCTCGTGGCCGCCGCCCGGGCGAACGACGCCCTGCTGCTCTCCGCCTCGGTGGCCCCGCTGGGGCACACCGTCGCCGAGGGGCTGTCCCTGCCGAGCCTCGGCCTCTTCCTCCAACCCGTCACCGCCACCCGGGAGTTCGGGCCGCCGATGCTGGGAGGCGGCTCGTGGGGCGCGCTCGGCAACCGGCTCGCCGGGCACGGTGTGGAGCTCGCCGTGGAGCAGGTCTTCGCCCCGGCCCTGCCCGCCGTCCGCGCACAGCTGGGGCTGCCCGCCGCCCGCCGCTTCGGCACCGGGATGCGGGAGCGCCGGGGCGGGCGCGTCCTGCACGGGTTCAGCTCCCACGTGGTGCCCCGGCCCCGCGACTGGCGGCCCGGCCTCGACGTCGTCGGCTACTGGTGGCCGTACGACCGCGAAACCCGGCTCCCGCCGGCGCTGCGGGACTTCCTGGACGCCGGGCCGCCGCCGGTCTTCGTCGGGCTGGGCAGTGCGACGGTGCCCGATCCGCGGCGGCTCGGCACCGAGATCGTGCGGGCGCTGCGGCGGGCCGGGCTGCGCGGGGTGATCCAGCGGGGCTGGGCCGGCCTCGCCGCCGACGGCGACGACATGCTGACCGTCGACGAGGTCCCCCACGCCCTCCTGTTCCCGGAGACTGCCGCCGTGGTCCACCACTGCGGCGCGGGCACGACGGCGGCCGGGGTACGCGCCGGGGTGCCCGCCGTACCGGTACCGATCCAGTTCGACGAGGGTTTCTGGGCGGACCGGTTGGTGGCCCTGGGGGTGGCTCCACGGGTGGTGCCGTTGCGCCGGCTCACCGCGGACGCGCTGTCCGCCGCGCTGGTCCGGGCCACCCGGGAGCGCGCCTTCCGGGAGCGGGCACGGGAGTTGGGGGCGCGGGTGCGGGCGGACGACGGGGTCGGGCGGGTGGTGGAGGCGGTGGGGCGCATGGGGTAGCGGGGCGGCTGCCGTGCCGCGGCCGGTCCGGCGTGCGGGTCAGGTCGCGCGCGGCTCCCACTGCGGCGGGCGCAGGATCCCCAGCAGCTGCCGGACCAGTTCGTCCACGACCTCGTCCAGGGTCGCGTCCACCCAGCCGGCGGTCCAGTCGTGGAGGAGGCCGTTGACGCTGCCGATGAAGGCCGTCGCCGCGAGGTGGTAGTCGCGGGGGAACGCCTCACCGCGTTCGGCGGCCGCCGTCGCCTCGGCGCAGATGAGCTCGATCCAGCGGGCGCGGCGGGCCAGGCGCTGCTCCTCCAGGCGGGGGCTGACCCCGACGATCTCGACGAAGGTGATGCGGATGCGGCGCGGGTCGGCGGTGACATTGCCGGCGTAGGCGCGGAAGATCGCGGTGACCCGGTCGGCGAGCGGCAGGTCCTGGGCGGCGGCGAACGCGGCCACGACCGCCTCCTCGGCCCAGTCGTTGACCTGCAGGTGCAGGGCCGCCAGCACGTCCTCCAGGGTGCGGAACTCCTCGTAGAACTGGCGTGTGGACAGGCCGGCCGCCTCGCTGAGCGCCGCCACCGTCGTGCCCCGGTAGCCGGGGGCGTCGCCGAACAGTTGCAGCGCCGCGTCCAGGAATCTCCGGCGCCGCTCGGCCTGCCGCTCCTCGGCGGACTTGCCGGCGTAACGGCCGGTCGGCGCCTTCAGCCTGCCCGCCATGACCCTCCCTCGTCGCTCCATCGGTCAATTTTGTCGTGTACGCAGTCTTGTCGCGAAGGGTGCCCCTTCCTTACTTTCCAGTAAGTCCACTCTGAACGCGGCTGTGTTCAGATTCGGGCCTTCCTTCCCCATGCCCCCGCACCCGCCCGCTAAGGAGAGAGCAGCCATGGCTGCCTTCAGAACCAGGCACCTTTGCTCGATCGCCGCCGCCCTCGTCCTGACCGTCACCGCGCCGGCGACCGCCGCCACGGCCGTCACCTCCGCGGGCGCCGCCGCGCAGCGCGAGGTGCTGCTGGTCGCCAACAACTGGGACGGCACGGCCGATGTCATCAAGTCCTCCGGGGACTTCGCGAAGATCGGCCGGATCAACGTCATCCCCGACAAGGACCAGCGGATGGCGGAGATCAACGCCGACCCGATCCGCTGGGTCGCCTTCATGACCATCCGCAACAGCGTCGGCGAGGGCCACGACCAGTTCGTCGACGACATGTACTCCACGCCGGACGGCTCGTCGGTGGTCGTCTCCCGGCCCAGCTTCGCCGACGTCGTCTCGATCAACGTGGCCACGGGGGCCGTCAACTGGCGCTTCCCCGTGTCCGGTTACCGCTCCGACCACATGGCGGTCTCCCCCGACGGCACCCGGGTCGCGGTCTCCGCCTCCACGTCGAACACCGTGCACGTGCTCGACATCAACACCGGCAAACAGCTCGGTTCGTACTCCACGGGCGACAAGCCGCACGAGAACATCTTCACCAAGGACGGCAAGTACATCTGGACCATGTCGATCGGTGACGTGAACACCGCGCTCGACGCGCCCTGGCTGGACTGGACGAAGGGCGACCGGCGCATCACCGTCGTCGACGCGACCACCTACCAGCAGGTCAAGGTGATCGACATGCGCCAGCGGCTGGACGCGATCGGCCTGACGGACTACTCGGACGCCGTCCGCCCGGCCGTCTTCTCCCCGGACGAGTCCAAGCTGTACTTCCAGGTCTCGTTCTTCAACGGCTTCTTCGAGTACGACATCGCCACCGACAAGATCACCCGCACGAAGACCCTGCCGAAGAACCCGGCGACCAGCGACGACCGCACCACGTTCGTCAACGACTCGCGCCACCACGGCCTGTCGATGAGCCCCGACGGCAGCAAGCTGTGCGTCGCGGGGACGATGGACGACTACGCGACGGTCGTCAACCGCACCACCCTCCAGGAGGGCCCGCTCGTCACCGCCTCCAAGCCCTACTGGGCCACGGTCAGCGGCGACGGCAAGAGCTGTGTCGTCTCCGAGAGCGGCGCGGACCAGGTCACGGCGATCGACTTCGCCACCGGCCGGAAGGTCGTGTCGGTCCCGGTGGGCGACCACCCGCAGCGCGTCCGGCTGGGCCATGTCGCGGCCGACTGGACGGGCCCCGGGAACTGACTCAGCCGAACCGCTCCGCAAGGAACTCCAGGACGCGTCCCGGTCCGTCCTCCGTCGCCATGTGCCGCGCGACGGCCCGGGCGGACCGGGCGTGCGACGGCCGGCGTACGGCCCGCTCCAGCGCGTCCGTGAGCGCCTCGGCCGTGAGGGACGCGAACGGCAGGGGCGCGGTGGCGGCGCCGAGCGCGGCCAGCCGTGCCGCCCAGAACGGCTGGTCCGCCGTCACCGGCACCGGCACCGCGGGCACCCCGGCACGCAGTGCGGCCGCCGAGGTGCCCGCTCCCGCGTGGTGGACCACGGCGGCCACCCGCGGGAAGAGCAGGGCGTGGGGCACCTCCCCCACGGTGAGCACGTCGTCCCCGTCGGCGGCGAGCCCGGCGCTGCCGGTCTGCAGGACGCCCCGCAGACCGGCGGCGCGCAGGGACCGTACGGCGATCTCGCTCAGCCGCTCCCCGTGCCCGGCGGCCATGCTGCCGAAGCCGACGAAGACGGGCGGCGGACCGGCGCTGAGGAAGTCCTCGACGGCGGCGGGCAGTCGCCGGTCCGGGTCGTGGTACGGCCACCAGGTGCCGACGATCTCCAGACCGGGGCGCCAGTCGGAGGGACGGGGCACGAGCGCCGTGCTGAAGCCGTGCAGGACGGGCCAGTGCGCCCGCTCCTGGCGCCGGCGTGCGGCGGCCGGTGTACGCGGGGGCAGCTCCAGACGGCGGCGCAACTCGGTGACGGCCCGGCGGTGGACGCGGTCGGCCACGCGCAGGGCGAGGCGGCCGGCGGCGCGGTTGCCGTGGCGGCCCAGGGAGCGGGTGCCGGTGACGACGGGCGGGAAGTCGCCGGTGGGGGTGGTGGGCTGGAGGTAGGCGCCGGCGCTCGGGATGCCGGTGGCCTCGGTGAGGTGCCAGGCGAGGGGGGCCGTGGTGGCCGACAGCAGGAGCAGGTCCGTGTCCGGGGTCACCGCGTCGGCGAAGCCCTGGCCCAGCTCGGTCACGAACACGGCCGCGCTGCGCAGGAGTGCACGCCGCCCGGACACGTCGCCCTCCGGGCGTCCGGGCAGGCCGCGGAACTCCAGCCCCGCCTCCCGCGCCAGGGGTGCGAAGGCGTCGGTCGCCGCGAGGGCGACGTCGTGTCCCGCGCGCCGCAGTTCCGCGCCCAGACCGGTGTAGGGGGCGACGTCACCGCGCGAACCGGCGGCGGCGATCAGGATTCTCACGGCTGCTGTTCCTCCTCAGACGGCACACGGGCCGCGTTGGCGTGCACGGCCTTGCACACGTAGGCGGCGAGGCCCGGGCGTTGCTGCGACGGGGGCACCACGAGGGCGAAGGCGCGCGGGTCGGCGGCGAAGTCGTCGGCGATGCGCCGGTGCATGGCGGGCGGGCAGTCGGTGAACCAGCGCGTGATGTGGCCGCGGTGCCGCTCGGCGAGGTCCAGGGCGCGCTCGCCGTCGGCGGGCTCCCCGGCGTCGAAGGCGTCGAGCAGTTCGGCGCGCCACTCGGCGGCCTCGGCCATCAGCCGCCGCCAGTCCTCCTTGGTGTGGGCGGCGGCTCGCGCCGTCGCCTCGCGCTGTCCGGCGGAGTCCGCCCACTTCAGCCGGGCCTCGGTGGCGTAGCTGAGGTCGAAGGTGATCTCGCCGAACACCTCGAAGCGCTCCTCGGGGGTGAGGGAGACCCCGGTCTGCTGGACCTCGATGGCCCGCTCGGCGACCTCCGCCAGCCGCTGCAGCCGGGCGATCTCCTCACCCAGCCGTCGTTGCCGGGCCCGCAGGTGCTCGAGGGCGTTGGCCTGCGGGTCCTGGAGGATGGCGGCGATCTCCTCGAGGGAGAAGCCGAGTTCGCGGTAGAAGAGGATCTGCTGGAGCCGGGCCAGATCGGCGTCGTCGTAGAGCCGGTATCCGGCCCGGCTGCGTCCGCCGGGAGTGAGCAGTCCCGTCCGGTCGTAGTGGTGCAGCGTGCGCACCGTCACGCCGGCGAAGTCCGCGACCTGCCGCACGGAGTAACTCATCCACCTGCCCTTTCGTCGGGGAACAGCGTCAACCCTGACGTAAGGGGAGGGTCAAGCGGCGGCTATCCGATCTTCTGCGCGACCCAGGTCGACAGTTCCGAGCGGGCTGCCGCGAGGAGGGAGGCGGAGGGGTTCGCCGCCCCGTTGGCCACCAGCGCGTAGTGCACGGTGCCCGAGTCCGCCGTGGTGAGCAGCAGGCGGCGGCTGCCCGTGCCGCCCGGTTCGGGGGCCGCGGCGATCTTCGTGGCGCTCGTGTACGCGGGCGGGGCGTACACCGTGCCGAGGTCGGAGACGACGGTGGTGGACGCGGTCGGGAAGGAGGCGGGCAGGTGCAGTTCGGTGGGTGCGCTGCCGCCGTTCGACCGCCACACCAGCAGGCCGTACTGGCCGGAGCCGACGAGTTGCGCCACGTTCGGCAGGGAGCTCGGCACCGGGTTCCAGGTGAGGGTCGTCGAGCCGTCGCGGGAGCGGTCCTCGTAGGTGAAGGCGAGGGTCGTGCCGCTGGTGGCGCTCGGGTAGATCCGGTCGAGGAGGCGGGCGTCCTGACGGAGGGTCACCTTGCCGGTGTCGTCGAGGCGTACGGCGGAGAGGTCCTCGTCGTTCCAGGCGTCGCCGGCGGTGAGCACCTTGTCGGGGTTGCCGTTCATCAGCTCGTGGTGGCGGCCGTGGTAGATGTCCCACTGCCACTGGCTGCCGGAGAGGACGGGTCCCGAGGCGGCCGGTGTCGTCCACCAACTCGCGCCCTTCACCCGGGAGTCGAGCGCCTGGTACATGGCCTTGAGGACGGTCGGCGCCTTGTCCGAGACCGTGCCGGACAGCGGGTGGCCGAACTCGCTGACGATCGCCGCCGTCCGGGCCGCCGAGGCCCGGTCGCGGACGGTGCCGAAGTCGGTGACGTACTGGCCGTCGGCCGCCTTGCCCCACATCAGGATGCCGGAGATGGCCTTCTGGTCGTAGAAGTGGGTGTTGAAGACGTAGCGGGAGCCGAGCGTGCCCGCGTCGAGGAGGCCGCCCTCCTCCTTGCTGACGTTGCCGTTCCAGAAGAGGTTCGGCTCGACGAAGGCGGGCTTGTCCTGCCAGCCGGCCGCGTCCATCCGGGCCCGGAACTTCACGTAGAAGGGCCACAGCAGGTCGCGTTCCCAGGTGCGGCTGGTCTGGCCGGAGTCGTAGGTGCCGGCGTACGGCTCGTTGTAGGGGTCGAAGCCGAGGACGCCCGCGAACTGCTCGGTCGTCAGGTTCTGCTTGATGTGCGCCATGGTCTGCTGGGCCATGGCGAGGAAGGAGTCCTGGAGGCCGTGGGCGTTGTGCCAGAAGTCGTACTGGGCGGCCTTCACCGCGCCGTTCTGGGTGATGTTCTGGCCCCAGAGGAAACAGATCCCGCAGGACTCGTCGGGGTAGTTGCCGAGGTCCACCGCCCACTGGGGGGCGCCGTCGCCGGTGTACCAGCTGTCGGGGTCGAAGAGGTACCGGGAGTACAGGTCCTGGTGGAAGTCGGGGTAGACGCGGATGCCGGCGTCGAGGAAGGCGCGCATCTGGTCGGTGGCGGCGGCCAGGTAGGCGGTGTCGACCTGGCCGCGCACCGGTTCGGCGTAGGCCCAGGAGAGCAGGAAGCGGACGGAGTTGCCGCCGCCCAGGGCCCGCAGGGCGGCCGCCGACTTCCTGGCGTCGGCGACCGAGGCGAAGGGCAGGCCCTTGTTCTCGGCGAGCTTGGTCTCGCCGGAGACGTTGTAGCCGCGCAGTACGACCTCGCGGCCGCCCGCGTCGACGAAGCGGCCGCCGGAGACGGTGAGGGGGGTGCCGTCGAAGGAGAGGGAGTCGGGGACGGTGGCGGCGGTGGCGGTCGGGGTACCCGCCACCGTCAGGAATCCGCAGAGGACGACCAGAACAGCGAGCAGACGCGCCCGTATATTCGGCATGTCCACTACAGTCCGGTGATTTCCGGACACCGTCAATACCATCTGACCCGGGAGTAAGTTGACTATCAGTCACCCCACTGGGTCCGCACGGCGGCCACAGCCTCCTCAACTGCCCGTCCGGCCCGTCACGTTCAGCAGGTACTCCTTCCGGTTGAGCGGGTTGTGGTCGGTGCGCGGGCGCTCGGGGACCGTGCCGTGGGCGACGGGCGCGTAGTGGTCGAACGCGCTCTCCAGCTCGCCCTCGCCCCGGGTCAGCCCGGGCAGCCGCTGTTCGAGGGCATGCACCCGGGCGGCCGGCACCGCGCCGTCCAGGACGCACAGCGCGCCCCGGGTGCGCGTCGTGCGCGGTACGGCCCGCAGTGCGGCGAGCACCGGCAGCAGCGCGCCCAGGGTGTCCGCCGGGGCCTCGATCCGGAAGCGGTGCATCGGCTCGTACACCTGCGTCCCCGCCTTCCGCAGCGCCTCGACCAGGACCAGCGGGGTCAGACCGCGGAAGTCGTAGCCGGTGCTGGACATGCTCTTGTCGAAGCCCTGGTGGGCGTGGCTCTGTCGGGGCGAGTAGCCGGAGTGCGTCATGGTGACGGCGCAGTCGGTGACCTGCCAGCCGTGCAGCCCCTGGCCGAGCGTGTCGCGGACGGTGTCCTCGACCGCCTTGAAGAACGCGTACGGCATGGAGCCCAGCTCCACCTCCAGGCCGAAGGTCACGCCCGTGCCGGGCGGGGCCGGGTCGACGCGCAGGCCGACCGTCGCGAGGAAGGGGTTCCCGTCCTTCTTGTTGAACTCGACGGCCGCTCCGGTGCCGGCCGGCCGCTCGACGCACAGCGGCGTCGTCTCGCGGAAGGTGACGTCGAGGCCGTACTCGTCGGCCAGGGTCGCCTGGACGACCTCCTTCTGCACCTCCCCGTAGAGCGACACGGAGATCTCCTGGCGGACCTCGTCGTGCCGCAGGCCGATCAGCGGGTCCTGTTCGGCCAGCTGGGTGAGGGCGAGATGCAGCGCGCGGCGGTCGGCGTCCGGGCCGGGCACGACGACCGTCTCCAGGGTCGGCGGCGCGAAGACCTGGCCCGGCGCGGTGCGCGGCACGCCGAGGCTGTCGCCGATCCTCACCTCGGCGAGGCCCCAGAGGCGGGCGATGCGGCCTGCCGGGACCTCCTCGTCCCGGACGTCGGTGCCGTGGTCGAAGACGCTGATCGCGGTGACCTTGCCCTCCCGTCCGCCGAAGGGGACGCGGTCGCGGATGCGAAGGGTGCCGGAGAAGAGGCGCGCGTAGGCGATCTTCTCCCCCGCCGGGCCCCGCTCCACCTTGAAGACGGTGCCGGAGAGCGGGCCTGCGGGGTTCCCGTCGGCCCGGGGCAGCAGTTCCCTGATGCCGGCGATCAGCTCGGGCACGCCCGCGCCGGTCGCCGCCGAGCCGAAGTAGACCGGGTGGACGAGGCCGGCGCGGGTCTGCGCGACGAGCGCCGCGTGCAGACGCTCCGGCGTGAGGGAGCCCTCGACGTACGCGGTCAGGAGGTCGTCGTCGTGGTCGGCGAGGACGTCGGGGGCCGGGTGGCCGGGCCGGAAGGCGGCCCGGCTCGTGCCGAGTGACGTGACCGTGCCCATCGGGACGACCGGTACCGACAGCCGGCCGGAGAGCTCCCGCAGCACACCCTCGTGGCGGGCCCCGCGTCGGTCGATCTTGTTGACGAAGACCAGCGTGGGGATGCGCAGCCGGCGCAGCGTGCGCATCAGGACGCGGGTCTGGGCCTGGACGCCCTCCACTGCCGAGACGACGAGGACGGCGCCGTCGAGCACGCCGAGGACGCGTTCCACCTCGGCGATGAAGTCCGGGTGGCCGGGGGTGTCGAGGAGGTTCACGGTGACGTCGTCGACCGGGAAGGAGACGACGGCCGACTTGATGGTGATGCCGCGCTGCCGCTCCAGCGCGAGGGTGTCCGTCTGGGTGCTGCCGGCGTCGACGCTGCCGATCTCGTCGATGATGCCGACGGAGTGCAGCAGCCGCTCGGTGAGGCTGGTCTTACCCGCGTCGACGTGGGCGAGGATCCCGAGGTTGAGCAAGTGCACGAAGCGTCATGTCCTTTGGAGTGATGGTCGTTCCTTCCTGGGGGGACATGGACGCAGTGCGCATCTGTGCTCCTGGATCTTCCGGGAATGGGTCCTGGCAGTGCAGCAGACGGGCGGGCCCGGCGGCAACGGATTAACGTTCAAACAAGCCGGTCCCGTCGCCGTGGCCGGAAAGGAGCGGACCGTGCGTGAGATTCTCCCGGTGCTCAGCGGGTGGTACGCGGCCGGTGTGCCGTTCGGGCTGGCCACCGTCGTCGCCGTCAGCCGCAGCGCGCCGCGCGATCCGGGCGCGGCCATGGCGGTCGGGCCGGACGACGAGGTCGTGGGCAGTGTCTCCGGGGGATGTGTCGAGGGCGCGGTGTTCGAGCTGGCCCAGGAGGTGGTGGGGAGCGGGGAGGCCCGGCTGGAGACCTTCGGGTACAGCGACGACGACGCCTTCGCGGTCGGGCTGACCTGCGGCGGCGAGATCACCCTGCTGGTGCGGCCGGTCACGGCCGCCCTCGACCCGTCGTTCGGCGCGGTCGCCCGGTCGGTGGCGGCGGGCGAGCCGGTGACCGTGGCGACGGTGACGGACGGTCCCGCCCCGCGCGGCGCCACCCTCGCGGTCTGGCCGGGGCGGACGTCCGGCACGCTGGGCGCGAGCGGCCTGGACGTGGCGGTCACCGCCGACGCGCGCGGCGAACTCGCCCTCGGGGCCACGGGCGTACGGCACTACGGGCCGCGCGGTCAGCGGCGGGAGGACGCCGTCTCGGTGTTCCTGCACTCCTTCGCGCCGCCGCCGCGGATGCTGGTGTTCGGCGCGATCGACTACGCCGCGGCCGTGGCCCGGATCGGGGACTTCCTCGGCTACCGGGTCACGGTGTGCGACGCGCGGCCGGTCTTCGCCACCCCGAAACGCTTTCCCGGGGGCGTCGAGGTGGTCGTGGAGTGGCCGCACCGCTATCTGCGCGACACGGCCACCGACGAACGCACGGTGATCTGCGTGCTGACCCATGACCCGAAGTTCGACGTGCCGCTGCTGGAGGTGGCGCTGCGCCGGCCGGCCGCGTACGTCGGGGCGATGGGCAGCCGCCGCACCCACGACGACCGTCGACGGCGGCTGGTCGAGGCGGGACTGACGGACGGTGAACTGTCCCGGCTGCGCTCACCGGTCGGCCTCGACCTGGGGGCCCGCACACCGGAGGAGGTGGCCGTGTCCGTGGCCGCCGAGATCGTCGCGCTGCGCTGGGGCGGCAGTGGGGCGCCGCTGACGGCGACGCAGGGGGCGATCCACCCCGCGCCGTGAGGCCGCCACGCGTCAGGCGCCGTCCTCCCGGTGATCCGCGATGATCTGCTCCAGGTGGCGCAGGGCCGCCGCGGTCCGGGCCGGGTGGTCGCGGAAGAAGGGGTCGTCCGGCACGGGCAGCGAGCTCGCCAGCGCCCAGCCGCGGCCGCGCGCCCAGGTCGCGTCGTCGGCGCCGACCGCCTCCCGGAACACCCCGCGCGCCTCGGCGGGCAGGAACTTCCAGGCGGGCAGCAGGTCCACCGCCGGGTCGGCCACGGCGAGCGTCCCGAAGTCGATGACGGCGCCGAGCCGGCCGTCGCGGAGCAGGAGGTTGCCGGCGTCCAGGTCGCCGTGGATCCATACCGGCGGCTTGTGCCAGGCGGGCGCGGCGAGGGCCGCCTCCCACACCTCGGTGACCGCGTCGGTGTCGACCAGCCCGGTCCCCTTCAGCGCCTCGATCTTCGGCCGTACCCGCGCCTCCACGGCGATGGAGTCGCGGGGGTCGCCCAGGGGCACGCCCCGGAAGGCGTTGCTCTGCTCGGGGCCCGGGCCGCCGCCGGCGTCGCAGGCCTGGAGGGCGGTCAGGAATCCGGCGAGGTCGAGGGCGGTGCGCACCGGGTCGGCGAGGGCCTCGGTGGTCGCGGTCTCCCCTTCCAGCCAGCGGTACACCGACCACGGGTAGGGGTAGCCCTCGCCGGGCGTGCCCTGGGCGACCGGTTCGGAGACCGGCAGCGGCAGGTGCGGGGCGAGGTGCGGCAGCCAGCGGTGCTCACGGGCGACCTGGCCGGTCCAGTGCGCGTAGCGCGGCAGCCGTACGGACAGGTCGTCACCGAGGCGGAAGGTGGCGTTGTCCATGCCGGACTGCGGGACCGGGACGACGGGGAGACGGGCCCACTGCGGGAACTGGGCGGCGAGCAGACGGCGGACGAGCGGGGTGTCGATCAGCACGCGGTCCATGTCAGCGGGCCACGGCGGGGGGTGTCCACCGAATTACCGCGTGCGGGCCGGGAGTTCAGCGGGGCGGAAGCCGGTGCAGGACGACGTCCGTGAGCCGGCCGCCGGCCGCCTCGGCCGTCAGGTAGGTGCAGTGCGGCTGGCGGCGGCGGTCGGTCGGGGAGCCCGGGTTGAGCAGGCGCAGTCCGCCGGGGGCGGTGGTGTCCCAGGGGATGTGGCTGTGGCCGAAGACGAGGACGTCGAGGTCGGGGAAGCGGGCGGCGCAGCGCGCCTCACGCCCCTGGGCCGGCCCGGTCTCGTGGACGACGCCGAAGCGCAGTCCCCCCAGTTCGGCGTAGGCGACCTCGGGCAGGCGGGCGCGCAGGTCGGGGCCGTCGTTGTTGCCGTACACGGCGAGCAGCCTGCGGCTGCGGCTCTCCAGCAGGTCGAGGGTGGCCGTGTCGACCCAGTCCCCGGCGTGGATGACGACGTCGGCGCGCGGGAGCTCGTCGAGCAGCGGGGCGGGGAGCGTCCTGGCGCGCTTCGGGAGGTGGGTGTCGGACAGCAGCAGGAGGCGCACGTTCCCAGCGTACGGGGGCCGCCGTGCGTCCATCTCGCCGTGCGCGGGGCGGGGTGCGGGCCGGGCTGGGCGGTGCGGGCGAGGAGACGGGGGCCGTCGCCGTCGGTCCGCGGGGCGCGGGCCTCGTCGGTCCCGGTGTACGGCGGTGTGGGCGGCGCGGTCGGCCACGAGGGCGGGGTGGTGTTCCCGGAGCGCCCGGTCGACGGTGTCGGGCCGGGCGACGCCGTCTCATGTCGTTTCCGCGCCGCGCTTCAGGGGCTCCCACCAGTCGCGGTGGTCCCGGTACCAGGCGACCGTGTCGGCGAGGCCGGCCGCGAAGTCACGGCGGGGGCGGTAGCCGAGTTCGGTGCGGGCCTTGGTCCAGTCGACGCTGTAGCGCAGGTCGTGGCCCTTGCGGTCCTCGACGTACTCGACCCGGTCCCAGCCGGCTCCGCAGGCCTGAAGCAGCAGGCCGGTCAGCTCGCGGTTGCTCAGTTCGGTGCCGCCGCCGATGTGGTAGACCTCCCCGGGGCGGCCCTTCGTGCGGACCAGGTCGACGCCCCGGCAGTGGTCCTCGACGTGCAGCCAGTCGCGGACGTTGCGGCCGTCGCCGTAGAGCGGGACCTTCTCGCCGTCGAGGAGGTTCGTCACGAACAGCGGGACGAGCTTCTCGGGGAACTGGCGCGGGCCGTAGTTGTTCGAGCAGCGGGTGACGCGGACGTCCAGGCCGTGCGTGCGGTGGTGGGCCAGGGCGATCAGATCGGCGGAGGCCTTCGACGCGGAGTACGGCGAGGTGGGGCTGAGAGGCTGGTCCTCGGTCCAGGCGCCGGTCCCGATCGAGCCGTAGACCTCGTCGGTGGACACGTGCACGAACGGCCCCACGCCGTGCCGCAGGGCCGCGTCCAGCAGGGTCTGGGTGCCGAGGACGTTGGTGCGGACGAACACGCCCGCACCCGCGATGGAGCGGTCGACGTGGGACTCGGCGGCGAAGTGCACCACCTGGTCGGCGCCGGACATGAGCTGGTCGACGAGGGCGGCGTCGCAGATGTCGCCGTGGACGAACTCCAGGCGGGGGTGGCCGAGCGGCAGGTTGCTGAGGGTGCCGGCGTAGGTGAGCTTGTCCAGGACGGTGACGGCCACCGGCTCTTCGGCGCTGTCGGCGTCCTGGGCGAGGAGGCCGCGGACGTAGGCGGAGCCGATGAAGCCGGCCGCTCCGGTGACGAGGAGGTTCATCTGTGGATCCGGACCTTGCGGTGGTCACCGAGGACGAGCGGGTGGGCGCCGCACACGGCGGCCGCAGGGGCGACCTCGACGCGCCGGCGCCGCTCCGGGACGTCGGCGACGTCCCGGACGGACCGTGAGCCGTCGCCGACGGCGAGGGACTGCGGGGCCGCCGTCGAAGCGGACGGCCTGGTGGGCGACCGGCACGGGCTGTCGAGCCTTCCCCGCTCACCCTGGCCCGGGCCGTCAGGCTCACAGCCCGCGGGATCGCCTACTTGATCACTGGTGTACGGAGTTTCTGAGCGCTGAGCGCTCGCGTGCGGTGCTGCGGGACGACAGGCCGTTCAGTCCTCACCCCTGACGATGTTCCCCTCCGCGCCGGACTGTGTGCCGGGCGGAGTCCCGGGGACCTCCACGGCCGGGACGCAGGTGCGCGGTGCCGCGTTGCCGCGGCGCAGGCGGCGCGCCCTGGCCCAGCCCGTCTCGGGTCGGCGGGTGACTGGTTTCTCGTCGAGGTGCGCGGTCACGGTGTGTCATCGCCTTTCTCTGTCATGGTCAGCGGACACCGGGGCCGCCGCTGCCGAACGAGCCGCTGGAGCCGGGGTTCCACCGGGGGCGGCTCTGGTCGTCGCTGTCCCGGCCGCCGGTCGGCCGCAGGTCGTGCGGGGTGAGGCGGGCGCCGTCCTCCCGGCGCGGCACCTCGTTCGGCTCGCGTGCCTGACGGCTCTCGCGGACCGGGCCGGACTCGGGCATCCGGGGGTGCTCGTGGGGCTGCGGCGGCGCGGGCTCGCGCCTGCGGACGCGGTAGCCCAGCCGGAAGGCCCACAGCAGGCCCAGGACGAGCGCGACGCCCACGACGACGAGGGCGACGGAGGCCAGCGCGGACCCCCCGGAGGCGGCCAGGTGGGCGGTGGCGAAGGTGTCCATGCACGCCGGGTACCCAGCGCGCGCCCGGGGACACGTGGCGAGCGCCAGGTGTACTGATCACGGGCGGTCCCCCACGCGAGCGATGCCGAGCGTCGGAGAGGGTGTGCCACCTGCCGGGCCACGCCCCGTGTCCGCGGCATGACCCGCCGGACGGGCACCTGGGCCCACCCGAGACAGGCACCTGGGCTCACCCCTCCAGCGGGAGCTCGCTCCACACCTGCTTGCCGCCGCTGACCGGGACCGTTCCCCATGCGTCGGACACGGCCTCCACGAGGAGGATGCCGCGGCCGCCGGTCGCCTCCCAGCTGAGACTGGTCGGTTTGACGGGGGTGCGGGGCGAGGCGTCGGTGACGGCGATGCGCAGACGGTCGTTGACGAGGGTGAGGTCGAGGCGGACCCGGCCGTCGGTGTGCACGAGGGCGTTGGTGACGAGTTCGGTGACGACGAGCAGGGCGGCGTCCATCGTGTCGGCGGGCAGACCCCAGGCGCGCAGGGTGCGGCGGGAGAAGCGGCGGGCGTGCCGGGCCGCCTCGGGCACCCGCCACACCGTCCAGCCCTCGCGCAGGGGCCGTACGGCCATGCCGTCGTAGCGCAGGAGGAGCAGGGCGACGTCGTCGCCGCGGTGGGCGTTGCCGAGGAGGGCGTCGGCGACCAGACCGAGGTGGGCGGGGTCGGAGAGGGTGAGGCCGTCGGCGAGGCGGGTCAGGCCGGCGTCGATGTCGGACTCGGCGGACTCCAGCAGCCCGTCGGTGGTCAGGGCGAGGACGGTGCCGGGCACCAGGCGCAGCGGGGCCATCGGGAAGTCGGCCTGGGTGAGCACACCGAGCGGGGGGCCGCCGTCGGACTCGGCGATCTCGGTGGTGCCGTCGGGGTGGCGCAGGACGGGCGGCGGGTGCCCGGCCCGTACGCACCAGGCGGTGCCGGTCTCCATGTCGAGGTCGACGTAGCAGCAGGTGGCGAAGAGGTCGGTCTCCATCTCCGTCAGCAGCCGGTTGGCGTGGGCGACCACCACGTCCGGCGGGTGTCCTTCGGCGGCGTAGGCGCGCAGGGCGGTGCGCATCTGGCCCATGAGGGTGGCGGCGGCGGTGCTGTGTCCCTGGACGTCGCCGATGACGAGGGCGACGTGGTGCTCGGGCAGCGGGATCACGTCGTACCAGTCGCCGCCGACCTCCAGGCCCGCGGTGGCGGGCAGGTAGCGGGCGACGGCGACCGCGCCGGGAAGTTTGGGCAGGCGGCGGGGCAGGAGCTGGCGCTGGAGCATGCCGACGAGCTCGTGTTCGGCGTCGAAGGCGTGGGCGCGCATCAGGGCCTGTCCGACGAGGCCAGCGGAGGCGGTGAGCAGCGCGCGTTCGTCGGGGCCGAAGTCGTGGGGGGTGTCCCAGCCGATGAGGCAGGCGCCGGCCATCCGGCCCGCGGCGGGCAACGGCAGAACGGCGAGGCCGCCGGGGCCGACCTCCGCGAGGGCGGGTTCCAGGGCGGTTCCGGCGGGCCAGATCTGGGCGCGGCCCTCACGCAGCGCGGCGGCGAGGGTGGGCATGGCGCGCACGGGCGCGTCGGGCCACTCGGAGCGCCACTCCAGCCGCCACAGCTCGGGCCAGGCCTCGGGTTCGGGCGGGTCGAGGACGGTGACGACGAGCCGGTCGTTCTCCAGCTCGGCCAGGGCGATGCGGTCGGCCTGGAGGGGGGCGCGCAGGGCGGAGACGACGGCCTGGCTGACGTCGCGGACGGTACCGGCGGTGGCGAGCGCGGCGGCGAGGCGCTGGACGCGGGCCACGTCGGTGACGTCGGGACGCAGGGTCGAGACGTCGGCGACGGTGCCGACGAGGCGCGCCGGGTGGCCCTCGCCGCCGGGCACGAGCCGGCCGCGCAGGCGGAGCCATCTGGGCGGGCCGGCGGGGCGCAGCACCCGGAACTCCAGCTCGCGGTCGCCGATCGACATGTGCCCGGCCTCGACCACGGACATCAGCGAGGGCAGGTCCTCCGGGACGGTGTGGCTGAGCAGCGTCTCCACCCGGCCGTCGAACGCGGCCCGGCTGAGGCCGAACAGTTCCAGGATCTCGTCGCCGGCCTCGACGCGCCCGCTGTCCATGGCGAGGCTGAAGGCGTTGGCACGCAGTTCCTCGCCCTCGGCCGGGGCGGCGGGGGCGGGGAGGGCGACGGCCTCGGCGACGAGGGCGAGGCACTCGCGGTCGTCGGGGTCGAAGCCGCCGGCGCTCTCGCTGACGGCGAGGAGGCAGCCGCCCGCGCCGTCGTGCACGGGGAGGGCCGCCAGATGGACGTCCTGGGCGGGCATCCGACGCGATGCGGCCGAGTCGGCGAGCTCCTCCGGGCCGAGCCACACGGGCCGTCCCTCGCGGTGGGCCTCGGCGGCCGGGGAGCGCCCGTCGACGGGGTAGCTGTCGCGCAGTCCGTAGAGGACCCGTGGGACACCGGCCGATTCGAGCAGGCAGAGCAGGTCGGCGTCGTCGCCGGGCGTGTAGACGGCGGCCAGGGTCGCGCCCGCGAAGACGAGCGCCTGTTCGAGGACACGTCGCACCCGTTCGGGTGAGGCGGGATCGGCTGTGATCGTTTTGAGGGCAACTTCGGCACGCAGTGTTCGCGTTCTGCGCTCCGCAGCACCCTGACTGACCACGTCCGTATTACAGCGCTTATGAGACGTTCGCGCAGCCCCTGCGACCGTTGCGTGGACGGCGGAGGGTGTGGCGCCGGTACGGCGCGGCCCGCATCGCCCCAGGACATGGGCGCTCGCCGGCCGTGTACACCGCGGCGCGGGCCGACGCCGCTCGCCGTGCGCGCGGCGCCGTCAGGGGGCAGATTTGGTTCCTGGGACCGAGCGGCCGGCGAGGAGGTGGTCGCTGTGTCCGACGGACGCGGGTCCGGCCGGCCGACGGCGGCCGTCGAGACGCCGGTCGGCCCTCCGCTGCTGTCGTTGGCGCTGGCGGGGATGATGGAGGCGGTCGGGGCGCACTCCGGGGCGGTCTACCTGCGCCAGCCCGACGAGCCGGTGCTGGGGATGGCGGTGATGGCGGGGATGCCCCGGGCGTTCGCGGCGCCCTGGGAGCGGGTGGGGCTGAGCGCGCCGATCCCGGTCGCGGAGGCGGTGCGCGAGCGGCGGCTGGTGTGGGTGGGCGGCCAGGTGGACATGGCCCGCCGCTATCCGCGGATCGCCGTCGTCCTGCCGTATCCCTTCGCGCTGGCCGCGCTGCCGGTGGCGACCGAGTCCAAGGTGTACGGCGCGGTCTTCGTGACCTGGCCGGGTTCGCATCCGCCGGAGCTGTCCGACCGGGAGCGGCAGGAGCTGGAGTCGGCCTGTGCGCGGCTCGCGACGCGGCTGGAACGGGCGGCGGCAAAGAACCGTGCGGTGCGCGCCGAGACCGATCTGCTGCAGGCGTGGCCCCTGGGCGGCGTCTCCGACACCCTCGGCGCGGTGGAGGCGGCCCGGATGGTGGCCCGGCTGCCGTACGGGATGTGCTCGCTGGACCTGAGGGGGCGGGTGGGCTTCGCCAACGCGGCGGCGGCCGACCTGCTGGGCGTCCCGGTGGGCGAGCTGCTGGGCACACAGCTGTGGGCGTCGGTGCCCTGGCTCAACGATCCGATGTACGAGGAACGGTACCGGGCCGCGCTGCTCAGCCAGAACGCCACGTCGTTCGTGGCGCTGCGCCCGCCCTCCGAGTGGTTGTCGTTCCGGCTGTATCCGAGCACCACCGGGATCAGCGTGCGGATCAGCCGGGCCCGGTCCGTGGCCGGGACGGAGGCGACCGGGACGGGCGCGGGGGACGCGCCGACCCGCCTGGTGTCGATGTCGCAGGCCCTGAGTCTCGCCGGGGCGCTGACCGAGACGGTGAGCGTGCAGGACGTGGTGCGGCTGGTGGCGGACGAGATCGCCCCGGCCGTGGGCAGCCGGGCGCTGGTGCTGCTCGGCGCGCGGGCGGGCCGGCTGCGGGTGCTGGGGCACCACGGCTATCCCGATCCGCGGGTGGTGGAGCGGTTCGACGGGATGCCGCTGGACGCCCCGGCGCCGGGCGCGCACGTCGTCGCGCACGGGGTGCCGGCGTTCTTCGACTCGTGGCAGCAGCTCGAACGGCTCTACCCGGCCCGGCACGGCACCCCCGACGGCTTCGCGGCCTGGGCGTACCTGCCGCTGATCGCCTCCGGCCGCCCGGTGGGCGCGTGCGTCCTGGCCTACGCCGAGCCGCGCACGTTCTCCACGCACGAGCGGGCGGTGCTGACCAGTGTGGCCGGGCTGATAGCCCAGGCCCTGGACCGGGCGCTGCTCTACGACACCAAGCACCGGCTCGCCCACGGACTGCAGGCGGCCCTGCTGCCGCACTCGCTGCCGTCCGTGCCCGGCATGGAGACGGCCGCCCGCTACCTGCCCGCCACCCGCGGCATGGAGATCGGCGGCGACTTCTACGACCTGATCCCCTCGCGGCCACTGCCCGCCGCGGTGATCGGGGACGTACAGGGTCACAACGTGACCGCGGCCGGGCTGATGGGGCAGATCCGTACCGCCGTGAGGGCGTACACGACGGTGGGCCAGGAGCCGGCGGAGGTCGTGCGCAGCACCAACCGGCTGCTGATCGATCTCGGGTCCGACCTGTTCGCCAGCTGCCTGTACCTGCGGCTGGACCCGGAACACGGACGTGCGGTCATGGCCCGGGCCGGTCATCCGCCGCCGCTGCTGCGCCGGGCGGACGGCCGGGTCCGCGTCCTCGACCTCGCGGGCGGCCCTCTGCTGGGCATCGACGGCGAGGCCACGTACGCGACCGCGGAGATCGACCTCTCCCCCGGCTGTGTCCTCGCCCTCTACACCGACGGCCTGATCGAGTCGCCCGGCGTGGACATCGAGGACGCGGTCACCGAGTTGGGCCGCCGGCTCACCGACGCGGGCGAGCGGCCGCTGGAGGACCTGGCCGACTGCCTCGTGGGCCACTACGCGGCCGCGGAGGAGCGCGTCGACGACGTGGCACTGCTGTTGCTGCGGGTGCGGGGCGACGACTGACGCGCCGCTGTCGTCTGTTCGGGTGGGTGCCGTTCCGGGCTCCGCGACGGTTCGGGGGGACTTTCGTCCCTGCGCCGGGCGCGTGGCGACCGCACGCGGCTCACCCCCGAAGGCGCCTGACGTCGTGTCGGTCGCCGGAACGCGTCGGTCCGGCCCTCCCGCCGGAGGGCCGGACCGTGCCACCGATCGGCCGGAACCGCTGTGAGGCCGATCGGTGGGTCTGCGTCAGCAGCCGGGTCAGTGCTTCTCGTTCACCCCGGCGTTGTCACCGGCCCCGGCTTCCTGACCGGCACCCTGGTCCTGACCGGCTTCCTGACCAGCGCCCTGGTCCTGACCGGCTTCCTGACCGGCACCCTGGTCCTGACCGGCTTCCTGACCAGCACCCTGCTCCTGGCCGGCACCCTGCTCCTGACCGGCACCCTGCTCCTGGCCGGCACCCTGCTCCTGACCGGCACCCTGCTCCTGGCCGGCACCCTGGCCGCCGGCCTCGTCACCGGCACCGGCCTCGCCGCCGGCCCCGGCGTCCTGGCCCGCACCGGCACCCTCGCCCGCACCCGCTTCCTCACCGGCGCCGGCCTGGCCGCCGGCGCCCGCACCGGCGTCGCCGAGGGTCGCGCCGACCGCCTCCAGGGCGGTGGTCACCGGCTGGAAGAAGGTCTCACCGCCGACCGTGCAGTCGCCGCTGCCGCCCGAGGTCAGGCCGAGCGCCTGGCCGTCCTGGGTGAACAGGGAGCCGCCGCTGTCGCCGGGCTCGGCGCAGACGTTGGTCTGGATGAGGCCGGTGACGGTGCCTTCGGGGTAGTTGACGGTGGCGTCGAGCCCGAGGACCTGGCCGTCGGCGAGTCCGGTCGTGCTGCCCATCCGGAAGACCTGCGTGCCGACCGTCGCGTCGGCGGCCTGGTTGATCGCGACCGTCTGGTTGCCGACGTTGACCTCGCTCGGGGCCTGCGTGGCGGGGTCGTCGTACTTCACGAGTGCGAAGTCGCCCTCGCCGGGGAACACCGCCTGGTCGACGGTGGCGATCGGCTGGCCGTTCTCGGAGTCCGACCACTGCTCGGCCGCGACCCCGCAGTGACCGGCCGTCAGGAAGGCCGGGGAACCGTCGCCCGCGGTGACGTTGAAGCCGAGGGAGCAGCGCGCTCCGCCGCCGAAGATGGCGTCACCGCCGGAGGCGAAGGTCTTGAAGGTGCCCTTCGACTTCTGGATGGTCGCCATGCCCGTGCCGAGGCTCTGGACGGTGGACTCCAGCTGGTCCCACTTGCCGCCGGTGACCGTGGAGTCGGCGGTGACCAGGATCTGGTTCGTCCGGGGGTTGACCGCCCACGCGGTGCCCGGGATGGTCGCCTTGGCCTTCAGCGTCTTGGCGGCCGACTCCAGCTCGGCCGTGCTGTTCTCGACCTCGCGGACCTTGGCGCCGGCCTTCTTGGCCTGCACGATGACGTTGTTGTCGTCACCGGAGACGTTGACGACGTTGACCACCAGCTGCTGCTGGTCGGAGTCGTAGTACGAGCCGGCGAAGGCGTCCCCGAGCAGCTTCTCGAGCTGCGAGGCGAGGTCCGAGGCGTCGCCCGCCTTGAGGGTCTTCACCGAGGCGGCGCCGTTGGAACCGCCGTCCTGGGAGGCGTTGGCCTGGGGAAGCAGAATGGCCGCCGCTCCGAGCGCCGCCACTCCACCGACCGCGACGATGGCCTTACGCTTCGTAACTCGCTTGTGACTCAAAAAACTCGACCTCCTGGGGGACGGGGTCTGGCTGCCGGTGGTCGGCAGCTCCGTACAGCGGCGCCTGGTTGGCCATGGGTACGCAGGGGACGCGTGATGCGTTCAATCGCGTTTGCCAACTTCCTTTGCGAAACACGGAATCGGCCATGACCCGCGTCTGACCTGCCGCCCCGGGGAGCAATCGCCCATATGACGATGACGATCACCGAAGCCGACAAGATCCTTTCCGACTGCTTCGCACCCTGGGTGCGCGCTCTGGGTCTGTCCGTCGAAACCCTCGGAGACGACCGGGCGCTGCTGCGTCTTCCCTGGTCACAGGAGCTGGCACGGGAGGGCGGGGGGCTGTCCGGGCAGGCGTTGATGGCGGCCGCGGACACCGCCACCGTGATCGCCGTGTCGGCCGCCCGCGGGGGCTTCGTGCCGATGACGACGGTGCAGCAGTCCACGTCGTTCCAGCGGGCGGTGGCCGATTCGGATGTCCTGATCGAAGCGGTCCTGACGAAGCTGGGCCGCCGGATGGCGTTCGCGGACATCACGATGACGGCCGAGAGATCGGGCGAGCTCGCGGCGCGGGCGAGCACGGTCTACGCACTCCTGGGCTGATACCAGCGGTAACCGTCCACTGACGGTCCGTTCCGATCAAAGAGCGGAATCCCTGCTTCAGAGAATCTGCACATCGATTGCCCAAGCGGGTCACGGGAAGCAGGGGTTCTGCACAACTGCGCCGACCCCCGCCATGCCATTGGGGCGGGAGTGTCGGATTCGCCGCGACGACACCCACCGCTCATCCGAGCGAACCCCGCCCGAGGTGTGAAGAAGTCGCCGACAAGACGTGGGCGCGCCTGCACCGTTCACCGCTCATGTGACGCAAGTGCCCTGGTGAGAGCGGTGATTGATTGGCTGCGTCGGCGGTGGACCTGCTTTGATCCATCGCACCGCGGGGGCCGCAGGGTCCCGGAAACGGGTGCCCGGCGCCCGCGGTCGCGGCCGTCGTCTGTCCCCAGAGGGGGCCGCTCCCCCTTACGAGTTATCCATATGAAGGGAAGTTCCACCATGAACTCCACCCCCCAGGTTGAGACCGTCGAGATCGCCGACGCCGACCTCGACAACGTCTCCGGCGGCCTGTCCGTGAACGCCCTGGGCACCGCCACCGGCCTGGTGGACGGCATCGCCCCGGTTTCCGGCCTGCTCGACACCGCCGTCGGCACCGTCGAGGGTGTCACCGGCCTGAACACCGCCCCGGTCACCAACCTGGTCGCCGGTCTCTGATCGCGCCCTTGTGACCCCTTTGAGTCCCGGAGCCGTCACGGCTCCGGGACTCTCGGGCGCCGTGGAACGCGCCGAGCCCCGCGCCCCCGAAGTCCCCGACAGGTTCCGACCGGTGAGGGAAGTCCCTTGCAGTTCCGCCAACAGGCCCTCGCCAAGCTCCAGTCGCCGGAGGAACTCGACCTGCCGGTGCGCTTCGCGCGCCCCCAGGGCTGGCTGGTGCTGTCCGTGACCGTGGTCGCCCTCGCGGCCGCGTCCGTGTGGGCGGTGACCGGCTCGGTCGCGTCCACGGTGAGCGCCCCGGCCGTCCTCACCCACGGCGAGGGCAGCTACATCCTGCAGAGCCCCGCCGCGGGCCAGGTGACCGCCGTGCTCGCCGAGGAGGGCCAGCGACTGCCCGCCGACTCCCCCGTGCTGAAGGTGCGTACGGCCGAGGGCGACACCGTGGTGCGCACGGTCGCCGCGGGCCGGATCACCGCGCTCGCCGCCACCATCGGGCAGATCATCTCGACCGGCGCGAACGTCGCCGCCGTGGAGAAGGTCGCCCACGCCGACGACCCGCTGTACGCGACGGTGTACGTCCCGGCCGAGAACGCCGCCTCGATCCCGGCCGACGCGGCCGTCGACCTGACCGTGCAGACCGTGCCGTCCCAGCGGTACGGCGTGCTGCGCGGTCATGTGAAGTCGGTGGACCGCACGGCCCAGTCGGCCCAGCAGATCGCCGCGTTCCTCGGCGACAGCCAGTTGGGCGAGCAGTTCACGAAGAAGGGCCGCCCGGTGGCCGTCCTGGTCCGTCTCGACACCTCCAGGTCGACGAAGAGCGGCTACCGGTGGTCCTCCGCGGACGGGCCGCCGTACGCCCTCACCTCCATGACCATGGCCACGGGCTCGATCCGGCTGGCCGATCAGCGTCCCGTCGATTGGCTGCTCCCGTGACCACCGCTCAGGAAACCCGCGGCAGACGGCGTGCCGCGCCACCCCGGCGTTCGATCCCCAAGAGCGGGGCGAAGACCGTCCGTACGCCCACCGTGCTCCAGATGGAGGCCGTGGAGTGCGGGGCCGCATCCCTCGCGATGGTGCTCGGCCACTACGGCCGGCACGTCCCGCTGGAGGAGCTGCGCATCGCGTGCGGTGTCTCGCGGGACGGCTCGCGGGCGAGCAACCTGCTGAAGGCGGCCCGCAGTTACGGTCTGACGGCCAAGGGCATGCAGATGGACCTGGCCGCCCTCGCCGAGGTGAAGGCGCCGGCGATCCTCTTCTGGGAGTTCAACCACTACGTCGTCTACGACGGCATGGGCCGCCGCTTCGGCCGTCGGGGCGTGTTCGTCAACGACCCCGGCAAGGGCCGGCGTTTCGTGCCGATGGAGGACTTCGACGGCAGCTTCACCGGTGTGGTGCTGGTGCTGGAGCCGGGCGAGGGCTTCGAGCGGGGCGGGCGCAGGCCGGGTGTGCTGGGCGCGATGCCCGCCCGGCTGCGCGGCACCGCGGGCACCCTTCCGGCCGCTGTCCTGGCCAGCCTGCTGCTGGTCCTGGTGGGCGCGGCCGTTCCGGCGCTGAGCCGGACCTACATCGACATGTTCCTGATCGGCGGTCAGACCTCCCTGCTGGACGTGCTGTTCACGTCCATGGGCGCGTGCGTGCTGCTGACGGTCGCGCTGACCTGGCTCCAGCAGGCCAACCTCCACCACGGCCGCATCATCTCCTCGACCCTGTCCAGCGCCCGCTTCCTGCGCCATCTGCTGCGGCTGCCGGTGACCTTCTTCTCCCAGCGCAGCCCGGCCGACCTGGTGCAGCGCCTGCAGTCCAACGACGCCGTGGCCGAGACCCTGGCCCGCGACCTGGCCTCAGCGGGCGTGGACGCCGTGGTCGTCGTCCTGTACGCGGTCCTCCTCTACACCTACGACCCCCAGCTCACGTTCGTCGGCATCGGCGTGGCCCTGCTGAACATCGTGGCCATGCGGGTCGTGATCCGGCTGCGCGCGACCCGTACGGCCAAGCTGCGCGCGGACAACGCGCGGCTGACCAACACGGCGTACACCGGGCTGCAGTTGATCGAGACGATGAAGGCGACCGGCGGGGAGGACGGCTACTTCCGCAAGTGGGCCGGGCAGCACGCCACGACCCTGGAGGAACAGCAGCGGCTCGGGGTGCCGAGCGCCTGGCTGGGCGTGGTCGCGCCGACGCTCGCCACGCTGAACAGCGCGCTGATCCTGTGGATCGGCGGCATGCGGGCGATCGAGGGCCACATCTCGGTGGGCCTGCTGGTCGCCTTCCAGGCGCTGGTCACCCGCTTCACCGCTCCCCTGACCCGGCTCAACGGCGTCGCGGGCCGCATCCAGGACTTCGCAGCGGACGTGGCCCGCCTGAAGGACGTGGAGAACTTCCGTGCCGACCCCCTCTACGACCGTCGCGCGGGCGCCGACTCGACGCGCCGGCTGCACGGGCACGTCGAACTGCAGAACATCACCTTCGGCTACAGCCCCCTCGACAAGCCGCTGCTGGCCGGCTTCGACCTGACCGTCGGACCCGGGCAGCAGGTGGCGCTGGTCGGCGGCTCGGGCAGCGGCAAGTCGACGGTGTCCCGGCTGATCTCCGGCCTGTACACCCCCTGGGAGGGCGTGATCCGCATCGACGGGCAGCGCCTGGAGGACATCCCGCGTGGCGCCCTGGCCGCCTCCGTCTCCTTCGTCGACCAGGAGGTCTTCCTCTTCGAGGGCACCGTCCGCGACAACGTGGCGCTGTGGGACCCGTCGATCCCGGACGACGCCGTGGTCGAGGCCCTGCGGGACGCGGCCCTGTACGACGTCGTCATGCGGCGGCCCGGCGGCGTCCACAGCAAGGTCGAGCAGGACGGCCGCAACTTCTCCGGCGGGCAGCGGCAGCGTCTGGAGATCGCCCGGGCGCTGGTGCGCCGGCCCAGCATCCTCGTCCTGGACGAGGTGACCAGCGCGCTGGACGCGGAGACCGAGCTGGTCGTCATGGACAACCTGCGCCGGCGCGGCTGCGCGTGCGTGGTGATCGCCCACCGGCTCAGCACGGTCCGCGACAGCGACGAGATCGTCGTCCTGGAGCACGGCGCGGTCGTGGAGCGCGGGCGGCACGAGGACCTCGTCGCGCGCGGCGGGGCGTACGCGGCGCTGGTCAGGGAGCGGTGACGGCCATGCACGAAGGCGACCTCGTCCTCGCCGCGCTCGGGCAGATGGGCGCGCGGATCGACTGCGCGGGCTTCAGCCGCCTCGACCTCGAAGGGCCGCAGGTGCTCTGGCTGGTCGCGGCCGGTGCGCTGGACCTGTTCGCGGTGGACGCCGAACAGCAGGGCCACTGGCACCACCTGGGCCGTCTGGAGGCGGGCTCCCTGCTGCTCGGCCCGGTCGCCGGTCCCCAGCACACCCTGGTGGCGCGCCCGTCGCGCGACTGCGTGGTCCACCGCATCGACCTGCGCGAGCTGTACCAGCCGGCGAGCACCCAGACCTGGTCCTACGACGAGTACGGCAACCCCCAGTACGTACCGCCCACTTCGAGCCCTCTGGAGTACGCGCTCGCGCTGGGCGTCGGCCGTGGCCTGTCCGTCCTCTTCCAGGCGCCGATGGCGAGCGAGAAGCCCGCCGAGGGCGGGGGCGCCCCCGTGCGGGCGTACGCGAGCACCGGGGACGACGACGACGTGTTCTGGATGCAGGTCCCGCCCGGCAGCGTCCAGTACGGATCGCTGTACGGCGCGGAGGCCGCCGCGGATCTGCTGATGGACCCCGCGGTGTGGCAGTCCATGGTCGACCAGCAGTACCGGCTGCTGACCACGCTGGACCGCTGGATCGAGCAGCTGGAGCGCACCCACGAGACGCGCACCGCCGCCGGGATCAAGGCCGGTGAGGCGGTGCGCGTCCAGGCCGACCGGACGCTGCTCGCGTCGATCGGCAAGAAGTCGGCGCAGCGCGCCACGTCCGCCGACGCGGACGCCACCTTCGCCGCGTGCCGGCTGGTCGCCCGGGCGGCCGGGATCACGCTGGCGGAGCCCGCGCGGATGGGCGCCGGCAACGACCGTCTCGACCCGGTCGAGCAGGTGGCCCTCGCCTCCCGCGTGCGCACCCGTGCGGTACGGCTGGACGGCCGCTGGTGGCGGGACGACGTGGGCCCGCTGGTGGGTCACCGGGCGCTGTCCGGGGCGCCGGTCGCGCTGCTGTGGCGGCGCGGCGGCTATGTCGCCGTGCATCCCGCGACCGGGCGGGAGACGCCGATCGAGAAGGCCAACGCGGAGGAGTTCGAGCCGCGGGCCGTCATGTTCTACCGTCCGCTGCCCGAGCGGAGGCTCAGCCCGCTGGGGCTGCTGCGGTTCAGCATGCGCGGCACCGGCGGGGACCTGGCGCATCTGCTGCTCAGCGGGCTGGTCACGGTGGCGATCGGGGCGCTGGTGCCGATCGCGACCGGCAAGGTGCTCGGTGAGTACGTGCCCAGGGCCCAGCAGGGGCTGATCGTGCAGGTGTGTCTGGCGGTGATGGTCAGCAGCGTGGTGGCGGCGGCCTTCATGCTGTTGCAGAACCTGACGATCCTGCGCCTGGAGGGCCGGATCGAGGCGACGCTCCAGCCGGCCGTGTGGGACCGGCTGCTCAGGCTGCCGACGAAGTTCTTCGCGGAGCGCTCGACCGGTGAACTGGCAGGCGCGGCCATGGGCATCAGCGCGATCCGCCGTCTGCTGGCGGGCCTCGGCCCGTCGGTGGCGCAGTCGGTGACGATCGGCGCCATGAACCTGGGGCTGCTGCTGTGGTACAGCGTTCCGATGGCGCTGGCCGCGATCGGGATGCTCGTCGTCATCGCCGGGGTGTTCCTGGGGCTGGGTCTGTGGCAGGTGCGCTGGCAGCGGCGGCTGGTGGTGCTCTCCAACAAGCTGAACAACCAGGCGTTCCAGACCCTGCGGGGCCTGCCGAAGCTGCGGGTGGCGGCCGCGGAGAACTACGCGTACGCGGCCTGGGCGGAGCGGTTCGCCCGCAGCCGTGAGCTGCAGCAGCGGCTCGGCCGGATCAAGAACCTCAACACGGTGCTGGGCGCGGTGTACCTGCCGCTGTGCTCGCTGCTGATGTTCATGCTGCTGGCCGGTCCGGCGCGTGGCGCGCTGTCGGCGGCGGACTTCCTCACCTTCAACACGTCGATGACGATGCTGCTGACCTCGGTCACCTCGCTGACCGGCGCGTTCGTGTCGGCGGTGGCCGCGCTGCCGCTGTTCGAGGAGATCCGGCCGGTGCTGGAGGCGACCCCCGAGGTCCGCGCGGCGAGCACCCGGCCGGGGCCGCTGTCCGGCGCGGTCGAGGCCCGCCGGCTGTCGTTCCGCTACTCCGACGACGGCCCCCTCGTCCTGGACGACGTGTCCTTCGAGGTGCGTCCGGGTGAGTTCGTGGCGATCGTCGGCCCGAGCGGCTGCGGCAAGTCCACCCTGCTCCGGCTGCTGATCGGCTTCGACCGCCCGGTGTCGGGCAGCGTGCTGTACGACGGCCAGGACCTCGCGGCCCTCGACCAGTCGGCCGTACGCCGGCAGTGCGGGGTGGTGCTCCAGCACGCGCAGCCGTTCACCGGCTCCATCCTGGACGTCATCTGCGGCACCGAGTCGTACACGCCGGAGGAGGCGATGGCGGCGGCCGAGATGGCGGGGCTCGCGGAGGACATCAGGCGGATGCCGATGGGCCTGCACACGATCGTCTCGGGCAGCGGGTCGGTCTCGGGCGGTCAGCGCCAGCGGCTGATGATCGCGCAGGCGCTGATCCGGCGGCCGCGCATCCTCTTCTTCGACGAGGCGACCAGCGCCCTCGACAACGAGACCCAGCGCACGGTCATCGAGAGCACCCGCAAGCTCAACGCCACCCGCGTCGTCATCGCCCACCGTCTGTCCACCGTCATGGACGCCGACCGCGTCGTGGTCATGGAGAACGGCAAGGTCGCCGAACAGGGTCCGCCCGCGCAGCTCCTCGCGAACCCGAACGGGCGGCTGCACGAGCTGGTGCGCCGACAGCTGGCCTGACGACCCTCCGGCCCTCTCCTCCGCCTTCTTCCGCCCTCCCCCCGGCCCTCTCCGGGAGGCCCCAGAACGAAACGTTGCCGTTTCGATCGAAGTACTCTAGGCTCGATGTGTACGAAACGGTTTCGTTTACCGGTCCATTACTTTCGGACGAGTTCCCCGGAGTGGTTCACCGATGTCCCAGAAGACCCTGTCCGACGGCACCCGCACGGGTGCCGGCCAGGCGGCGCCCGCCGCCTCGTCCAAGCGGTGGTGGATCCTCGCGATCGTCGCCCTGGCGCAGCTGATGGTGGTGCTGGACGCCACCATCGTGAACATCGCCCTGCCCTCGGCCCAGGCCGACCTCGGGTTCTCCGACGGCAACCGGCAGTGGATCGTGACCGCCTACGCGCTCGCGTTCGCCTCGCTGCTGCTGCTCGGCGGCCGGATCGCCGACCTCTTCGGCCGCAAGCCCGCCTTCCTCGTCGGTGTCGCCGGGTTCGCGGTGGCCTCCGCGCTCGGCGGCGCGGCGAGCGGCTTCGGGATGCTGGTCACGGCGCGCGCCCTGCAGGGCGCCTTCGGCGCGCTCCTCGCGCCGGCCGCCCTGTCCCTGCTCAACACGACGTTCACCGACGCCCGCGAACGCGCCCGCGCGTTCAGCGTGTACGGCGCCATCGCGGGCGCCGGTGGTGCGGTGGGCCTGCTGCTCGGCGGGCTGCTGACCGACGCGCTCGACTGGCGCTGGACGCTGTTCGTCAACGTGCCCATCGCGGTCGTCGCCTTCGCCGGCGGCTGGCTGCTGCTGAGCAACCACCGTGACGCCGCCAACGCCAAGCTCGACGTGCCCGGCACCCTCCTGGTCGCCGGTGGTCTCTTCGCCCTGGTCTACGGCTTCTCCAACGCCGAGACCCACGACTGGGGCTCACCGCAGACGTGGGGCTTCCTGATCGCGGGCGGCGTCCTGCTGGCGGCCTTCGCCTGGTGGCAGACGCGGTCCGCGCACCCCCTGCTGCCGCTGCGCATCCTCCTCGACCGGGACCGCGCGGCCTCCTTCCTCGCCGTGCTGATCTCCGGCGCGGGCATGTTCGGCGTGTTCCTCTTCCTCACCTACTACCTGCAGCTCAACCTCGGCTTCAGCCCCACGAAGACCGGTGTGGCGTTCCTGCCGATGGTCGGGGCGCTGATGGTGACGGCGCAGGTCGGCACCACGGTTCTGGTGCCGCGGATCGGGCCCAAGATCGTCGTGCCGCTCGGCTTCGCGATCTCCGCGGCCGGCATGGCCTGGCTCACCGGCATCGGAACGGACTCGGACTTCGCGACCGCGGTGCTGCCGCAGCTGATCGTGATCGGCGTGGGCCTCGGCCTGGTCATGCCGCCCGCCATGCAGCTGGCCACCGGCGGAGTCGCCGCCGAGGACGCGGGCGTGGCCTCCGCCACGGTCAACGCGATGCAGCAGGTGGGCGGCTCGATCGGTACGGCGCTGCTGAACACCCTCGCGGCGAGCGCCGCCACCGACTACCTGGCCGGCCGGGACGCGACCAGCAAGGCCGTGCAGGCGCAGGCGACGATCGAGAGCTACACCACCGCGTTCTGGTGGTCGGCGGGCTTCTTCGCGGCGGGCGCGGTCATCGCGTTCCTGCTCCACCGTCGCGGGGTGCCCGAGCAGGACGCGAACGCGGCACCGGTCGTCCACATGTGACCGACGCACCGGGATCCGGGCCGAGGGGCCGCCGTCCGAGCGGGGACGGCGGCCCCTCTCGTGTGGCCGGACCACGCCGGTGCGTAGGCGGAGCATGCCTCTGCGTGACGTATGAAGGCGCCCGCATGGGTACTCGCCCGGTCATGAGAATCAGCGTGCTGGACGTGGGATCTAACACGGTGCGGTTGGTGGTGGCGGACGCGGAGGACGGCGTACCGCTGCCGGTGCACACGGCCAAGTGGCGGCTGCGGCTGTCGGAGCAGGTGAGGCCGGGTGAACCCATCCCCGACGAGTCGGTCGAGCGGCTCGTCGGCGCGGTCGCCGCCGCGAGCCGCACCGCGACCCGGTGGGGGGCGGCGAGCCCGCTGGCGTTCGCGACCGCCATGGTGCGCAGCTCACCGAACCGGCACGAGGTGCTGCGCACGGTCCGCGCACGGACCGGTGTCCCGCTGTGCACCCTGCCGGGCGAGGTGGAGGCCGAGCTGACCTTTCTCGGCGCCCGGCGCTGGATGGGCTGGCGTTCGGGGCCGCTCGCGCTGATGGACATCGGGGGCGGCTCGTTCGAGGTGGCGTTCGGGCGGGGCCGGCTGCCGGACTTCGTGGCCTCGCTGCCGCTCGGCGCGGGCCGGCTGACCCACGAGTTCTTCGCCGACCAGGACCCGCCGCCCCCGGAGCTCGTCCGCGCGCTGCGGCGCAAGGTGCGCCACCAGCTCCGTGACGTCGCCGCCCGGATCCGCTGGGAGGGCCCGCGCACCGCGGTGGTCACCTCCCGTACGTTCCAGCAGCTGGGGCGGCTGTGCGGGGCGCCGCCCGGACGCCACGGTCCGTTCGTCGCACGCACGCTGGACTCCGGTGATCTGGGCCGGGCGGTCACCCGGCTGGCCGCCCTGCCCGCCGCGGAACGCGCCCGGCTGCCCGGCATCTCCGCGCCGCGCGCCGCCCAGAGCCTGGCCGGCGCGGTGGTCGGGCACACGGCGATGAAGCTGATCGGTCTGAGGACGGTCACCGTGTGCCCGTGGGCGATCCGCGAGGGCGTCATGCTGCGCCACATCGAGGACGGCGCGTCCTGGTGGGCGGAGGTCGCCCGGCTCGCCGAGGAGAGCGCGCCCCCGGATCCGGTGCCGCTGCGCATCGCCTCCGCCAAGAACTGACCCGACCCTCCGGAAAGGGGCATCTCCGTGTCCGACGACGCCAAGCACCCCGAAGCAGAGCACGACCGCCCCAGGACCGCCCTCGAAGAGGTGCTGCGGGAGGTGGAGGACGCCGAACTCCACCCCACCGACGACCAACGAGCCGAGCGACGCCACAGGGGCGAGGCCGCCGAGGCCATCACCCCCAACACCCGCGCGGAGGAGGAGTCGCAGGGCGACTGACGCCCGGGGCCGCGAGGCCGCGAGGCCGCGCATCGCGCCGCCGCCCCGCCCGGGGAGCGGTACCCCTGAGCGCGAGCCCGACGAACCCCGCCCGACCGGGCGCCCCCAGGCGGCCGCTCGGCCGGCGCACGGGCGGCTCCGGCCAGGGCACGGCGGCCACGGCCAACTGCCGGCCGAACATCAAACCCAGCCCGGCGAACCACACCACAGAGACGAGCCCGACGAACCGCGCCCAACCGGGCAACCCCCAGGCGGCCGCTCGGCCGGCGCCCGGATGACGCAGGCCAGGGCACGGCCGGTGCTGCGGGGCCGGTCTCCGCCGGCATCGCCGGTCAGCCGGGTTCGGACGTCCAGGTCGACGGCCGGTACGACCTGGGCGGGCGGATGACCCGGTACCGGCGGGGTACCCGGCGCGCATGGCTCACGAAGGACCACGTCTGCCGGCCGCCCGGGGGCCGCTCTCCGCGAGTGTCCGGGAGTACCTGCTGGACACGGGCCCGCTCCCGCCCGCCGAGGCGGTCGCGCGGGCGTCCGTGTACGGCGACGACCTCCAGCTGGCCCTGTACCTCTGCTACGAACTGCACTACCGCGGCTTCGCCGGGGTGGCCTGCGACCATGAGTGGGACCCCGAGCTGCTGCGGGTCCGCGCCGCGCTGGAGCACCGCTTCCTGACCGCCCTGCGCGCCGACACGCCGGTCCACGACACGGTCGACGACGCCCTCGCGGAGCTCCTCGTCGAGCCCGTCGAGGGCACCGGCGTGTCCCACTTCCTGTGCGGCGAGGGCGAGTTGTGGCAGCTGCGCGAGTACGCGGCGCAGCGCTCCCTGTACCACCTCAAGGAGGCCGACCCGCACGCCTGGGTGCTGCCCCGGCTGTGGGGCCGGGCGAAGGCGGCCATGGCGGCGGTGGAGTTCGACGAGTACGGCGGCGGCCGCCCCGACCGCGTCCACGCGCGTCTGTTCGCGGACCTGATGACGGACCTGGGCCTGGACACCGCCTACGGCCGCTATCTCGACGCCGCGTGCGCCGAGACGCTGGCCACCGTCAACCTCATGTCCCTGCTCGGCCTGCACCGCTCCCTCCGCGGCGCCCTCGTCGGGCACTTCGCGACGGTCGAGATCACCTCCTCGCCCGGTTCCCGGCGGCTCGCCGAGGCGATGCGCCGCACGGGCGCGGGGCCCGCCGCCGCGTACTTCTACGACGAGCACGTGGAGGCCGACGCGGTCCACGAGCAGGTCGTCCGGCACGACGTCATCGGCGGTCTGCTGGAAGAGGAGCCGCATCTGGCCCCCGATGTGGCCTTCGGCATCGGCGTCACCGGCCTGCTGGAGGACCGCCTCGCGGACCGTCTGCTCACCGCCTGGCGCGCGGGACGCTCCTCCCTGCACACACCCCTCAATGCCGAAATGGCCCATATTTCCTGATGGCCGGGGTACCTGGTCCGCGTGAATCCGCTGGTACTTCCGGGCGTGTACGCCCCTCAGGAGGACACCGACCTGCTGGCCGGGGCGCTGTCCGAAGAGCCGCTCCGGCCGGGCGCGGACGTCCTCGACGTGGGGACGGGCTCCGGCGCGCTCGCCCTGCAGGCAGCGCGGCGGGGCACCCGTGTGACCGCGGTCGACGTGTCCTGGCGGGCGGTGTGCGTGGCACGCTGGAACGCGTGGCGGGCCCGGCTGCCGGTGCGGGTGCGGCACGGGAACCTCTTCGGCCCCGTGCACGGGCGGTCCTTCGATGTGATCCTGGCCAATCCCCCGTATGTGCCGGCCCCGGGCGGCCGGCGGGACCCGCGCGGTGAGGCCCGGGCCTGGGACGCGGGCGGGGACGGCCGGCTGGTCCTGGACCGGATCTGCCGGGAGGCGCCGACGCTGCTGCGCCCCGGCGGGGTGCTGCTGATCGTGCACTCCGCCCTCAGCGACCCGGACCGCACGCTCGCGCTTCTGCGCGCGGCCGGTATGAAGGCCTCGGTGACCCGGCGCCGCCGCATCCCCTTCGGACCGGTCCTGCGGTCGCGCGAGGGCTGGCTGCGTGCTCGCGGGTTGCTGTCCGCCGAGGAGAACAACGAGGAACTGGTGGTCGTCCGTGCCGAACTCCCCTGGTGACAAGCCCCGCCGGATCACCGTCCAGCGCAAGGGGCCCCTGCTGGTCGAGGGCCCGGTGGAAGTGCAGCTGGAGGACGGCTCGACGGTCGCCTCCGACCGCTTCCGGGTCGCCCTGTGCACCTGCCGGCGCAGCCGCCGCTATCCATGGTGCGACACGAGCCATCGCGACCGGGTCTGACGGAGAACCGGGGGCGCCCCCGGTGACACGCCTTCACGGTGATGCGCCCGTACGGTGATACCAGGGGCCGGCGGGCGGCCCCACTCCGCCCGTCCGGCCCCTGGTGCGAGATCGCGGTGGTCCCGTGTCAAGTGGCCCGTACTCCCCACGTCACGAGCCTCTCGCGGCGTCCACGGGGGGCCACGCGATCCCGGTCTCAGAACGCGAAGAGGACGCTCCCGGTGGAGTTCTTCACGCACTCGTTGGCGAAGGTCCGCTCATAGGAGACACGCTTGCCCTGCCAGACGCCGTCGACGGTGACGACGACGGGGTCGTACTCCCTGGTGCACAGCGCGTCGCCCGTCGCGGCCAGCGCCTCGAAGTCACCGCCGCTGGCCCGCAGTTCGGCGCAGGCCAGGGCGGCGGCCGGGTGGCTGCCGGAGGGTCCCGGCGCGCAGGTCAGGGTGACGGCACGGGCCGGGTCGACGGCGGCGGCGTTCTCTCCGTGCCCCAGCGTCAGCACCAGGGCCGAGGGGGCGTAGAGCGAGGCCGGGGCGGCCGGGGCGGCGAGCGCGGACCCGGTGAGGGGTCCGCAGACGGCGGCGGCCGTGAGGCCGAGGGTCGCTGCCCAGCGCGCGGTGTTCCGCATTGTGTGCATCCTTCCGCTCGATTCGGGGGTGGGCCGGTCCGGCGCGATCGGAGCCGGACGCGGCGACGCCGATCCTGCCGAGTCCGCCGCCGAAACTCACATCGACCCCACCGGTTTCAGTAACCTTTCGTGTTGAATCAGTGGCGCGAAGTCACGGAATTCGAACGTTACAACGCCGCAAGCAAGCGCTTCATGATCCCCCGGTCCGCCGCGATGACCGGTTTTCATGGGTCCGTTAATCGGCCTGAAACATTCCGCTCCGCTCCCCGTTCCGCTCTCGGCTGACTCCTCCGCGTCCCCTTGTGTTCATGTACCAGCGGAGTAATCGTCATTACATGATTACAGAGGCGCAGAAAGAGAAGCTGCGGGGCTGGTTCGCCGGGCGGCTGCCCGACGACCTGTTCGAGGAACTCACCGAGGTGTCGGTCGACCGGGAGGAGATCACGGTCGTCGGCCGTGTCCCGGCGCCCCGACTCGCGGAGGACGCCCCGGCCGCCGAGCGCGAGGCGGCCGTGACCGCCCGGATCCAGGAGTTCCGGGAGCGCACCCGGGAGACCCGGATGGCCGTGGCCCGGGACGCCGAGCACCGGTTCCGCAAGAAGGTGTCGTGGGGTGTGGTGTGCGACGGGCAGCGCGCCCTGTTCACCCACGTGGCCGCACCGGTGATGACCCGGCTGCGGCAGCCCGAGCGGCAGGTCCTCGACACCCTGATCGCCGCCGGCGTGGCGCGCAGCCGCAGTGACGCGCTCGCCTGGTGCGTCCGGCTGGTCCAGCGGCACGCCGACGACTGGCTCAACGAGCTGCGGGAGTCCCTGGAGCACGTCCAGCGAGTGCGAGCTCAGGGGCCGGACGCGGAGGAGGTGACGGATTCCCGGGACGATTCGTCCGGACAGGACGTGGAAGAAGGATGATGCGCCCGCCGGCCGGGGCTCTCCCCCACCCCCGTACGTTCGGCAGACCCCGTCCCGCATGCCGGGCTTCCACACCCGGCGCGGCTGGTACGACCCCGAGTCCCTCCAGGTCTTCAACCGGCGTCAGCGCGGCGGACGTTACTGGTTCGCGCACGGCTGGAACCGGCGCGACACGACCGCCTGGTGGGTGTCGGCCCTCGTGGGCGTGCTGTGCAGCGACATCCCGGCCGGTTCGTCGGCCCGCGCGGCGACCTGGCGAACGGCGTCGACCTCAGCCTGCCGCTGTCCCTCGCTCTCGCCGCCGTGCTCTACCTGGCGCTGCTGCGGCTGTTCCCGGAGCCCCGGGCGGCGTACGGGCCCGAGGAAGCGCGGCTCGCCCGGACCGTGGACGTGCCGGTGCCGCCGATCACCAGGCCGGGTACGGGAGTTGACGAAGGGCCGTTGTCAGACCCCTCGGCTACGGTGCGGGCATGACTCATTTCGTGTTGGTGGCGGGGGCCTGGCTCGGTGCGTGGGCGTGGGACGAGGTGGCGGCGGAGCTGCGCGCCGCCGGGGAGGACGCACATCCCCTCACACTGTCCGGGCTCGCCGAGAAGCAGGGAGTCCCGGCGGGGCTGGAGACCCATGTCGGGGACGTCGTCGACGAGGTCGAGCGGCTCGGCCTGCGGGACGTGGTCCTGGTCGGGCACAGCTACTCCGGGATACCGGTCGGGCAGGCAGCCGAGCGGATCGGCGACCGGCTGCGGCGGGTGGTGTTCGTCGACGCGAACGTGCCCGTCGACGGGGAGTCGTTCCTGTCGGGCTGGCCGAGCGACCCTGTGCGGGAGGCGATCGCGGCCCATGACGGCTTCTGGCCGCCGCTCACCGCGGACGACTGCGCGGGCCAGGGGCTGACGGACGAGCAGGTCCGCCGGTTCGTCGAGGGAGCCACCCCGCATCCGGGCGCCACCCTTCTCGAACCGGCCGCCGTCAGCCGCCCCCTCGACGCCCTCCCCGCCACGTACATCAAGTGCCTGCTGGACGGCGACGAGCCGATGCCCGCGGTGGCCGAGCTGCTCAAGGGCGAGGGATGGGAGCTGGTGGAGATGGACACCGGCCACTGGCCGATGTTCTCGCAGCCGCGCGAACTCGCCCGGATCCTGCGCGAGTCGGCCGTCTCCCGCTGAGGTGCGGCCCCGCCGTATCGTCGGCGCGCGGCCGCGTGCTCGACGACGGGCGACGACGTGCCACGACGAGAGGCGGGACATCCGGATGGCGAAGCACTGGGCGGACTTCCAGTACGAGATCTATCTGAACGGGATGACGGGTGCGGTCCCCCGGCTGCCCACCGATCTGACCCGGCTGGAGGAGCTGACCGAGCAACGCCTCGGACCGGGTCCGGTCGGCTATGTGGCGGGCAGCGCGGGCGACGGCAGTACGGCCCGTGCGAACCGGGCGGCCCTGCGGCGCCGCCGGATCGTGCCGCGGATGCTGCGGGACGTGCACGAGCGCGATCTGTCGGTCGAGGTGCTCGGCCGCTCCCTGCCCGCCCCGCTGGCGCTGGCCCCGGTCGGCGTGCTGTCGATCATGCATCCGGAGGCCGAGTCCGCGGCAGCCCGGGCCGCCGCCGCACAGGGGGTGCCGTTCGTCCTGTCGTCGGCGTCGAGCACCCCGATCGAGCAGGTGGCCGCGGCGATGGGGGACGCCGAGCGCTGGTTCCAGCTGTACTGGTCCAAGGACCGCGAGGTGACCCGCAGTTTCCTCCGGCGGGCGGGGGCGGCCGGGTTCAGCGTGCTGGTCGTCACTCTGGACACCCCGCTGCTGGCGTGGCGGCCGCGCGACCTCGACCAGGCGTATCTGCCGTTCCTGCACGGCGTGGGCACCGCCAACTACTTCACCGACCCGGCCTTCCAGGCGGGCCTGGCCAAGCCGGTGCACGAGGATCCGAACGCGGCCGTGCTGCACTTCGTGAACCTGTTCGCGGATCCGGCGAAGACCTGGCCGGATCTGGAGTTCCTGCGGGAGCACTGGGCCGGGCCGATCGTCCTGAAGGGCGTCCTGCACCCGGACGACGCCCGGCTGGCCGCCGACGCCGGGATGGACGGCGTGGTGGTCTCCAACCACGGCGGCCGGCAGGTGGCCGGCTCGGTCGCGGCCGCGGACGCGCTGCCCCGGGTCGCGGCGGCGGTCGGCGACCGGCTGACCGTGCTGTTCGACAGCGGCGTGCGCACGGGCGACGACGTCTTCAAGGCGCTCGCCCTCGGCGCACGGGCCGTGCTGCTCGGCCGGCCGTACGTCTACGGGCTCAGCCTGGACGGACAGTCCGGCGTGGAGCACGTGATCCGGTGTCTGCTGGCCGAGTTGGACCTCACCCTGGCCCTGTCCGGGCACGCCGGCCCGGCGACCGTCGGCCCGGCGGACCTCGTGGAGGAGGCGGGGTGACGGTCCACCGGACGGCCGCGTCAGGCCGTGCGGTCCGTCAGCTCGACCGGCTGCGCCGACGGCGTCTCGGTCCCGGTGATCTCCAGTGAGCCGGGGCTGGCCGTGACGGCGTCCGTCAGCCAGCGCTGGTCGCCGGAGTGGTCGCGGACCTTGACGACGACGTCGGCGCCGGGGTCCTCGCCGGTGGAGGCCAGGGCCAGCGTGTCGCCCCAGCGGGGCAGCAACTCGCCCTGCACGGTGAGGTCGTAGCGGACGTCGTCGGCACGGGTGTCGTCGGCCTGCGCGCACGCGCCCAGGATGACCACGCCGGCGTCCGCGTGGGAGTCCACGCACAGGTCGCGGTCGGCCCCACTGCGCAGCTGTCCGTCCGCCTCGTACGCCCACAGCTGGGTCGACCCGGTGGAGCAGTCGGCCAGCTCGACGGCGGCGCCCGCCCTCGCCTCGCCCCGGATGTCCAGGCACAGGTCGGCGGCGGCGTTGCGCAGTCTGGTCTGCCCCGGCACGGTGGGCAGTTGGGCGGTGTCCGGGGCCGTGGTGTCCGCGGTGGGTCCGGCCTGGGAGCCGGTGCCGGAGGCCGCGCCGCCGGCGGCGCTCGTGGAGGCGGCCGGGTCGGCACCGCCGTCGTCCGACCACATACCGGCGGCGAGCAGGGTGGTCAGCAGACCGGCGGAGGCGAGGCCGACACCCGTGAGCAGCGTCCGCGGCGACCGCGCGCCGTCCGCGGCGCGGCGGCGGGGCGCCGGTATGCGGTCGAGCAGCGTGGTCCGGCGCGCCGCGCGCCGGCCTCCGCCGCGGCGCCGGTTGGAGCCCTTGAGACGGACGGGCTGCTGGCCGGCGCGGCCGGGGCGCGACTCGACGTAGCGGCGGGCGCCCCAGCCGAGCACCGCCTCGGCCAGCAGCACGCCCAGCCCGCCCTCGAAATGGCCGAGTTGTTCCGCCGCGGCGCGGCAGTAGCGGCAGGCGTCCAGGTGCTGGCGGACGTCCGGCAGGAGGTCGCCGCCGCGGCGCATGGGGACGTCGAGGAGACGGTTGTAGAAGCGGCACTCCTTGCTGGGCGCGAGTTCCCGGTGGGCGCGGACGCAGCCCTCGCGGAGCTTGTCCCGGGCCTGTTCGTGGGCGGCGGCGACGGTGGCGGGGTCCATGCCGAGCAGACCGGCGGCGACGGTGATCGGCTCGGCCTCGACCTCGACGTGCCACAGGACGCAGCGGGCGACCGGGGGAAGGTTCTGGAAGGAGCGTTCCGTGAGCGCCCGGTTCTCGGGGATCAGGGACTTGGCGGTCCGCATCCCGCGGGCACCCGCCGGTTTCCGCAGCTCGGGCAGCACCGCGGACAGTCCTTCGTCGGCGGCCCACAGCCGGACCGTGTCGCGCACGGTCACCAGCAGCCGGGGCCGCAGCGCGGTGCCCGGCTCGCCCAGCTTCAGCCGGTCGAAGACCTGGTGGAACGCGGCCGTGGTCACCATGGACGCGGCGCCCGTCGAGGAGGCGAGGCAGATGGCCGCGTACTCGTGCACCGGCTGCCAGTGCCGCGCGATCAGCAGCGCGGTGGACTGGGCGACCTCGCTGTCCGTGCCACTGCGCGTGCCGGCCGCGAGGGACTCGTCGGATTCTCCGGGGCCCCCGCCGGGCGGGGGGTAAGGAGGGCGAGGGGGTTGGGGCGTGAGCACTGAGCGGCGTCCTTTGGTACGTACCTGTTCGGCGCGGCGGGGAGCACATTTTCGCCTCCGCCGGCGAAACACGGAGCCTTTTCGGCCCCGGCCCCCCGCACGAATGGTTCACCATTGCACAACTGAGTCGCGCACAACAAGCCGCCGGAGATTCCCGGCCACTGTTGAAAGAATGTCGATAGGCGGGCCGCGATTTCCGTCGTGCTTTTCGTGCCCGTCGCACTCCCCCGCAAGGCCTTTCGCCGTCACGGTGTGTGCTTCCTGCGCCCCGTGTGAAACGCGCGCACGCGCCGGCGCGACGCACACGTTCCCGGCGCGCGGCAGGGCGTAGTGGACTGGGACCGGCCCTTCCTCGGAGGCCCCGCGCGGGACGGCGGCTCTCCCGCGCGAAACCGGCCGCCGGCCTTGTTCCTCCCGCCCTCGGCCGGCGGCCCTGGATCGTCCCGGAGCCCCAGGGCCTAGATCTGCCAGGACCGCAGCCGGTCGGCCGCGCCGTACACGTCGGCCTTGCCGTCGATCAAGTCCCGGGCCAGGTCGACGAGCGCGCCGTAGGGCGGGTCGATGCCGACGCCGCTGACGAACATGTACGCCACCGCGGTCGCGCAGGCGAAGCGGGCGTTGGCCGACGGCAGGGGCTTGAGCAGGGTGATGGTGTGCAGCAGCGCGGCGGCCCGCCAGGCGGGGTCGGAGTCCACGCCCAGGCGGGGCGGATCGACACGGTGCCGGGCGACGGCGGCGACCAGCGCGGAGAAGTCGTTGACGGTGGGCTGGTCCGGCAGGACCTCTTCGTGGCGCTGGAGGAGCCAGGGCACGTCGATGTGGATGACAGGCGTCATCGGTCAGGCGACCCGCCCCTCACCCTTGAGGGGCGCTTCGTCGTCGGGGAACGCGGCCGCGAACTCGTCGGCGTGGGACGCGAAGAACCGGCGGAAGGCCTCCGCGCCCTCCTGGAGCGCACGGTGGCGCGCTATGTCGGCGGCGGCCGCCTCCCGCACGAGCGCCTTCATCGACGTACCGCGTTCCTTGGCGATCTGCCGCAGGTCCTCCAGCTCGCGATCGCTGAACTCCACATTGAGGGCTGGCATGCCCTTCACGGTACCGCTCGGGTACTTGCCCGTAAATAGCCGCAGGTCACACCCACGACAGGACGGTACCGTGAAGGGCGTTGCCCTATCCCTGGTCCGCGACGAACGACGCCATCCGGGTCAGAGCGGCGTTCCAGTTGACGGCGGTCTCGTTGGTCGACCAGGACTGGATGTCGTCGATGTAGCAGAACTGCCCCACGCAGCCTTTGAGCTTGGTCTGCGCGTAGGGGTCCTGAATGCTGGAGTTCGGGCCGCCGGCGAGGGTGCCGTCCGGCGGGCTCGGCAGGTTGGGGTCGAGCTGGTGGGCGTACCAGCGGCTGTGCTGCCGGTGGGCGTTGGCCTCGCCGTAGCCGGTGACGTAGGAGATGTTCAGCGCGTTGCGGCCGAGGACGTAGTCCATGCTCTGCAGGGCCGCGTCGCGGTACTTGGCGCCGCCGGTGATGTCGTACGCGGTGGCGAGGACCACGGCGTTGTTCAGGACCTGGTGCGCGGAGCCCCAGTCGTAGCGGTTGTCCTCGGGGGCGTAGGGCATGCCGTACGGGTGGGCGCGCAGGGTGGCGAGGTACCTGTCGGCGCCGGCGGTCACCGAGTGGCGCACCTTGTCGCGGCCGGGGAGCTTGTTCGGGACGGTCGCGAGGTCGAGGCGGCCCGCGGCGGCGGTCCTGGACCAGTCGAAGCCGTAGGGGCCGAAGATGTCGGCCGTGTGGACCGGGGAGTTCAGGACATGGTCGGCGAACTGCCGCTCACCGGTGGTGAGATACAGCTCGGCGGCCGCCCAGTAGAACTCGTCGCTCACCTCGTTGTCGTTGTAGGCGCCGCCGCCGGTGCCGTCGTTCGGGTCGGCGTACACGGCCGGGTGGGCCAGGGCCGCCGTCCAGGCCTTGCGGGCGGCCGACAGCGCCCGGGCCGCGAAGGCCTTGTCGTAGGGCTTGTACAGGCGTGCCGCCTGAGCGGCGGTCGCGGCCAGGTTGAGGGTCGCCGCGGTGGTCGGCGGGTGCAGTTCACGCTTCTGCGGGTCGTCGCTCGGCAGCAGCGGCAGGCCGGTCCACTGCTCGTCGTGGATCTTGTGGTGGGCCATGCCGGCGAGGGGCTGCCCGGCCGGTACCTGCATCCTCAGCAGGAACTCCAGCTCCCAGCGGGCCTCGTCGAGGATGTCCGGCACCTTGTTCCCGCTCTCGGGCAGGGCGAGCGTGCCGTCCCCGAGCTCGGCCGGCCGGCCGGTGCGGGCCAGCAGCGAGCGTTCGTGGGTGCTGAGCAGCTCCCAGGTGGTGATGCCGCCGTTGACGACGTACTTGCCGTGGTCGCCGGCGTCGTACCAGCCGCCGCTGACGTCGAGGGTGTAGTCGCAGACGCCGGGTTGGCACGGGACGGACGTGTCGCCCTGGTTGGGCGCGACGCCGACGTGGCCGGCGGCCCTGCCGTAGCCGGGGCGCAGGTCGTCGCGGATCGCGATGCCGCTGCGCTGTGTGTAGTAGTACTTGACCGCGTCCAGCCGCAGCCGCTCGTAGGCGGCCGTGCCGATGTCGAACGGGCGGCTGGTCTCACCGTCGGCGACGAGCGTGAGGCCCGTGCCGCGCGTGCGGTAGCCGCCGAAGTCGATGGAGTGCACGTTCTGCCCGGAGGAGACGTCGACCCCGCGCGGCACGGTCCAGCCCCGCGCGACCGTCCTGCCGGCGGCGCTCCTCAGCTCCCAGGGCAGTTTCCCGGTCGCGTCGGTGACGAGCGTGGCGTTCTTCGGCCCGGCGGGCAGATAGCCGACCTGGTTGACGCGTACGCGTGGCCCGGTGTCGGGCTCGTACACCTCCGGCGGCACCCCGCCCAGCAGGGAGACGTCGTCGAGGCAGAACCGCCAGGGGTCCGCGCTGCCGCCGACCTGGAAGGCGACCTGCCCCTGGGCCGAGTCCACCGGCGAGGTGAAGGTGTAGGAGTACGAGCCGGCGGCCTCCGCGAGCACCGGACTGGCCTCGTACCAGGTCTCGTACGGCGCGACGGACTGGCCGACGATCGCGCGCACCACATGTCCCTCGGGCACGCCGGACGCCTTGAAGGAGAACCGGTACGTCTCCCCCTTCACCAGGGTGATGCCGTCCTGGCCGACGGCGGAGTCCCAGCGGTTGGCGGTGCCGCCCGGCACGTCCGCGCACAGCCGCCCCTCGGCCGGGCCCGCGCCGGCGTTGCTGGTCCACCACGACTCGGTGGTGCTGTCGAAGGTGCCGTTCCTGACCTGCTCGACCTCCTCGGCCGTGGCCTGCCCCCCGGGCAGCGCGGTGAGCGCCGCGCCCAGCAGGGCGGCCAGGGACAGCAGGGTCGTTCTGCGTCGTTTCACGTCTGGGCTCCTCCGGGAGGGTGCGGGACGCTCCGGGCGGGAGCGCTACCGGGTGGGAGCGCTCCCAAAGACGGTCGGAGGACATGCTTGTTGCAGTCATGACACCCCGTCAACGGTCCGGACACGGCGGCTTCCACCGCTGCGCGCCCGGGCCGTCGCAGGACACGCCTCGCCGAGGCGGACGCGCCTCCCGGAACCTACGCCTCCAACTTGCCGATGCGGACCGCCCCCTGGACCTCACCGGGACGACTGCTCGTCAGGGTGAGCCGCAGCCGGGAGCCGCGCACGGCGTCGAAGGTGATCACCGTCGGCTGGTCCGAGGCGTCCGCCCAGTCGACCGCCGCCCCGGTGACCGGCCTGTACCGCTCGCCGTCCCAGACCGCGACCTCGACCGCCCCGGGCAGGCTGTGGGTGGCATCCACGGTGAACGTCACCTCCACCCGGTCGAAGGTCCGCGTCCTGCCCCAGTCCACCGACACCCAGTCCTTCGCCCGGGCCTGGTCGAAGGCGGGCAGCAGGGCGGTGGCCGCCTTGGCGAAGGCGTTGGACCAGCCGGTGGCCGGGTCGCCGTCCAGCATGGCGGCGGGCAGGTTGTCGGGGCGACCGGAGTAACTGGCGTCCGCGTGCGGGTGGGCCGGCGGCGCCGGGTGGTCGGGGGCGAAGGCCGCCGCCGGAGTGGTCGCCGCAGAGCGGGCGTGGGTGGTGCGTACGGTGGCGGTGCCCCTGCGCAGGCCGTCCACGCGCGCGGTCACCTTCAGGGCGCCCGCCTCGGTGCCGGAGCGCACGATGGCGAGTGCCTTGCCGTGGAAGGCGGTTCGGGTGCTCGCCTGATAGCGTTCGGCGCTCTCCTGTCGCCCGTTGTCGAGCCCGGCGAGGGAGCCTCCGCTCACCTCGAAGGAGATGAGGTGCTCGGCGTCGGGCACGACCACCCCGTGCGCGTCGACGACCTCGGCGGTGACGAAGACCAGCGAACGCCCGTCGGCGGGAAGGGACTTGCGGTCGGGTGTGAGGCGGACGGCGTGCGGGGCGCCGGCTGTGCGCAGGACGTCGGTGGCGACCGCCTTGCCGTCCCTGCGGGCCACCGCCTTCAGCACGCCCGGGGCGTACGGCACTTTCCAGGTCAGGTGCAGCTTGCCCGCGCTGCCGTTGGGGCTCGTGTAGCTGCCGGGGTAGGGGCCGTCGGTGAAGGTCTTGTCGTCGCCGGTCGCCTCGGTGGTCTCCAGGTACTCCCGGCCGTCGACGGTCTTCTTGGTGTCGAACGTCCGCGTGCCGAGCGACTTTCCGTTGAGGAACAGCTCGACGGTCTCGACGTTGGAGTACGCCCAGACCTCGACCGTGTCGCCCTGGTCGTGGTTCCAGGTCATCGGCACCAGATGGACCATCGGCTCGCTGACCCACTGGCTCCGGAACAGGTGGTACATGTCCTTCGGGAAGCCCGCGGTGTCGACCGCGCCGAAGAAGGACGCCTTCACCGGGAAGACGTCGTACGGCGTCGGCTCCCCGATGTAGTCGATGCCCGACCACAGGAACTGCCCGGCGAACCACTTGCGGTCCCGGTCCTTCTTGTGGCCGTACTCGCCGCTCATGGTCCAGGAGGCGAGGTTGTTGTCGTACGACGAGGTGGCGCGCCTGCCCGGTGTGTGGTTCTCGCCGGTGTTGAGACGTTCGGGCTCCTGGTAGGCGCCGCGGGTCGACGTCTCGGACGACGACTCCGACTCGAACAGGAAGAGGTGCGGGTAGGCCGCGTGCAACTGGTCCACCGACTTGGCGGTGTTGTAGTTGAGGCCGAGGCCGTCGAGCTTGGCCAGCATCAGATCGGCCGCGGAACCCCTGGCCGGCAGACGGCGGTACTTGTCGGAGCCGATGACGAGCGGACGGGTGGTGTCGGCGGCCCTGATGGCGTCGATGATCCGGTCGGCCATGGCGAGCCCGGCGGTGGACGTGGAGTCGGGGACCTCGTTGCCGATGGACCACATCAGCACGGCGGGCGAGTTGCGGGCGGCGAGCACCATCTCGGTGGTGTCCTTCTCGCACCACTCGTCGAAGAACCGGCCGTAGTCGTACCGCGTCTTGCCGGTCCGCCAGCAGTCGAACGCCTCCACCAGCATGACGAGACCCAGCTCCTCGCAGACCTGGATCATCTCCGGAGAGGGCGGGTTGTGGGAGGTGCGGAAGGCGTTGACGCCCATCGACTTCATGATGGTCATCTGCCGCCGGACGGCGTCGATGCTGACCGCGGCGCCCAGCGCGCCCAGGTCGTGGTGCAGGTCGACGCCCTTGATCTTGTGATGGGCGCCGTTGAGGGAGAAGCCCTCGTCCGGGTCGAAGCGGAAGGTGCGGATGCCGAACACCGTGCGGTAGGTGTCGGTGGTCCTGCCGCCGACGCGCAGTTCGGTGTGCAGGGTGTAGCGGTGCGGGGCGTCGATGTCCCACAACGCGGGCCGGCGCACCGTGAGTTCGTGGGTCTCGGTCCGCTCGTCGGTGACGGCGACCGTGGAGGAGGTCCGGGCGGCCGTCCGGCCTCTCGGATCGACGATCCGTGAGACGACCTCGACGTCCGCGCCCGCGCCCGACGCGTTCACCACCGACGTCGCGACCCGTACGACGGCCCGCTCTCCGGTGACCTCGGGCGTGGTGACGCAGGTGCCCCAGCGCGCCACGTGCACCGGCTCGGTGACGACCAGGCGGGCCTCGCGGTAGATGCCGCTGCCGGAGTACCAGCGGCTGCTGGGGAGCCGGTTCTGCACCTTGACCGCGAGCACGTTCTCGGTGGTGCCGTCGGTGTGCACCAGGTCGGTGAGGTCGAGGGCGAAGCCGGTGTAGCCGTAGGGGTGGCGCCCGACCTCGGTGCCGTTGCAGTAGACGAAGGAGTCCATGTAGACGCCGTCGAACTCGACGGAGATCCGCTTGCCGGCGGTGGCGGGCGGCAGGGTGAAGGCGAGGCGGTACCAGCCGAGGCCGCCGGGGAAGAAGCCGGTGCCGCTGGTGGTGCCGTGCTGGGTGGTGGGGGTCTGCTCGATGCTCCAGTCGTGCGGGACGGCCACCTCGCGCCAGGCGGAGTCGTCGTGACCGGGGGCGGCGGCGTCGGCGTACTGCCCGGTCGGGTCGGTGATGCCGCCCGGGTTGACCAGGGCGAAGCGCCAGCCGTCGCGCAGCGCTACCGTGCGGCGGCCGGAGCCGCTCGCGGTGGTCTCGGCGGCTCCGGCCGCCGGGGTGGCGAGGAGCGCTCCGGCGGCGGGCGCGGCGGGGGGGGGTCGGGGGGGCGCGGCCCGCCGGGGTGGCGAGGAGCGCTCCGGCGGCGGGCGCGGCCGCGGAGGCGAGCAGGACCGATCGGCGAGTGACCGTCATGGCGGCTCTCCCTCATCAGGAACCAGAAGTACTCACAACTGATCGTCAGCAAACAGAATCTGACGCTGTGGCACGCGGGCCCGTCAAGGGTGCGGTCCGGCCCTTCTGCCGCACGCACCTCACCGGCCTCATCTCTTCCGGCACCACGCCCCGGGCCGCGCGCCGGAGGACCGGGAGGGGTTCCCCTCCGCGCCCGAGCCGCAAGCACTAAGGTGGAACTCAAGTGGCCTGCCTGTTCACTGTGAGTGTCCGCGATGGAGTGGGGACGATGACCTCGGACTACCCGTTCGACGATGCCTCGACAGCGCGGGCGGTCATCCACGAGGACGGCACGCTGACCCGGTGGAACGAGGGCGCGCGCCGCCTGCTGGGCTACGACCCCGCCGAGGTCGTCGGACGGCCGGCCGCCGCTCTGCTGGCCGACGGCGACGTCCGGGGCCCCGCACCCGACGAGGAGCGCTGGAGCGGCACCCTCGCGCTGCGGCACCGCGACGGCCACACCGTGTCCGTGTGGGTGCTCGCCCACCGCAGAGGGCCGCAGGACGGCGGCCCGGTCACCTGGCTCGCCGTGACACCGCTGGCCGGCGGGTTCCCGGCGCCCGAGGACGACGATCTGGTGAAGGCCGCCCTGGCCCAGTCACCCTGCGCCACGGTGATCTTCGACGACCGGTTGCGGGTGCGCGGCGCCAACGACGCCATGGCCGAACTGATCGCACTGCCCTCCGCCCGCATCCGGGGCCTGCGGCCCGTCGACCTCGGCACCAGACCGCAGAGCACCGAGCTCGAGGCACATCTGCGCCGGGTCCTCGCCACCGGCGAGCGCCGGGAGATGCAGACCTACCTGAAGGCCACGAGCGAGGAGCGGGCGCACGCCTGGCTGGCCCGGATGGCGCCGCTGACCGATGCCGCCGGGCAGGTACGGGGCGTCTGCATGACCGCGCACGACTTCACCGAGCACTTCCTCGCCCGGGAGCGGCTGCAGCTGGTCAACGAGGCGAGCGTGCGCATCGGCACCACCCTCGACGTCACGCGCACGGCGCAGGAGCTGGCCGAGGTGTGCGTGCCCGCGCTGGCCGACTTCGTCAGCGTCGACCTGCTCGATCCGCAGGAGTACGGCGGTGAGGCCATCGGCCCGCTGACCGCACCGGTCCAGCTGCGGCGGGCGGCCCACCACTCGGTCAACCCGGGCGCCCCGGAGGCCGTGGTCAAGCCGGGGCAGATCGACGTCTACCCCGACGGCCTCCCCCAGGCCACGTCCCTGACCGCGGGCCGCACCGTCGTGGCCGCGGTGCCGAGCGGCGACCCGGAGGCCTGGCGCGTCTGGGACGAGCGGCGCGTGCAGCGGGTGAAGGAGTTCGGCATCCACTCCACGATGTCCGTGCCGCTGCGGGCCCGCGGTACGACCCTCGGCGTCGTCGTCTTCACCCGCTACCGGCGGCCGGACCCCTTCTCCCCCGACGACGTGCTGCTGGCCGAGGAGGTCACGGCCCGCGCCGCGGTCTGCATCGACAACGCCCGCCGCTACTCCCGCGAGCGCGAGACCGCCCTGGCCCTCCAGCGCAGCCTGCTGCCGCGCACCCTGCCGCGGACCGCCGCCGTCGACGCCGCCTCCCGCTACCTGCCGGCGGCCCGGGCCGGGGTGGGCGGCGACTGGTTCGACGTGATCCCGCTGTCCGGGATGCGGGTCGCGATGGTCGTGGGCGACGTCGTCGGACACGGCATCCAGGCCTCGGCCACCATGGGCCGGCTGCGCACGGCCGTACGCACCCTCGCCGACATCGACCTCGCCCCCGACGAGCTGCTCACCCACCTCGACGACCTGGTCGTCCGGCTCTCGGAGGAGGCCGGCGGTGAGGGCGGCAGCCCCGGCGAGATGGGGGCGACCTGCCTGTACGCGGTGTACGACCCGGTGTCGCGGCGCTGCACCATGGCCCGCGCCGGGCATCCCGCCCCCCTGCTGCTCCCGCCGAACGGCGCGCCCCGCGGCATCGACCTGCCCGCCGGTCCCGCGCTGGGCCTGGGCGGGCTGCCCTTCGAGTCGGCCGAGCTGGAGCTGACCGAGGGCTCGGTTCTCGCGTTCTACACCGACGGCCTGACCGAGTCCCGCGCGGGGGACCCGGACGCCGGTCACCGGGTGCTCAGCGAGGCATTGGCGGCGTACTCGGACTCCCTGGACGAGACCTGCGACCGCGTCCTGCACGCGCTGCTCCCCGAGGGAGGCGCCGGCGACGACGTGGCCCTGCTGCTCGCCCGCACTCGGGGGCTGCCCGCCGCCCAGGTCGCGACCTGGGCCATCCCGCCCGACCCGGCGCTCGTCGCGCCGATCCGCAAGCAGGTCGTGGAGCAGCTGGAGCGCTGGCAGCTGCTCGAGGCCTCGTTCACGGCCGAGCTGGTGGTGAGCGAGCTGGTCACCAACGCCATCCGGTACGGCGCCCGCCCGATCCGGCTGCGGCTGATCCACGACGCGGCCACCCTGATCTGCGAGGTCTCCGACAACAACCACACCGCGCCGCACCTGCGCCGCGCGAAGACCTTCGACGAGGGCGGCCGGGGGCTGCTGCTGGTCGCCCAGCTCACCCAGCGGTGGGGCAGCCGCCACACGGCCGAGGGGAAGACGATCTGGGCGGAGCTGGAGCTGATCGGGGAGGAGTGAGAGGGCTCTTGTCCCGGCCCTCACACCCGGCCGTTCGCCCGCTCGCCGTCAGCGCTGCCCGCCGTCCGCGCCCCAGCCCTGTCCCCCGTAGCCGTATCCGGGACCGCCGTACCCGTAGCCGGAGCCGCCGTACCCGGAACCGCCGTAGCCGGACCCGCCGTACGAACCCGACTGGCCGTTCCACGAGCAGTAGTACCCGTAGGGGTACGAGCAGGACGTGCTGTCGGAGCCGGGCGAGGAACTCGGCGCGGTCGGCCGGGGGGCCGTGGGGGTGACGGACGGCTTCGGGGTGGGCGTGGGAGTCGGGGTCTTCGCCGCCTTCGGGGTGGGGGTCGGGTCCGCGGTGACGTCGGCGTCCCAGTTGACGACCTGGAGCTGGGGGTCGGGCTGCGAGGTGTCGATCACCCAGCGCTGGGCGGCGCTGTCCTCGCGGTTCTTCAGGACGACGGCGCCCGAGCCGTCGGTGGCGGCGGGGGCCAGGGCGAGGTTCTGGTTGCCGCGCGGGACGAGCGTGCCCTGCAGGGTGAAGTCGTAACGGATGTTCTTGGCACCGGCCGTGCAGGGCGACAGCCGCACCGAGAAGCCGAGCTGCGAGTCGAGGCACAGATCCGGGTTCTGGGTGTTGCGCAGCAGCCCGTCGGTCTCGTACGTCCACTGCTGCCCGGCCGCGGAGGAACAGGCGGCGAGTACGGTCTCGGCGCCCTTGACGGCCTTGTCGCCGGCGACGGCGACGCACAGCCCGGAGGAGACGTTGTGCAGGCGGCCGCGCAGGGTGCCCTGGACGTCCTCGCCCGCGCCGACCCAGGACGGGCCGGAGGTGGCCGTGTCCTTGGCGGGGCCCGGGGTCTGTCCGGCCTCGTCGCCCGTCCCCGGGGCGCTCCCGTCGCCGGAGCCGAGGGCGGACCACACCACGAGCGGCAGGACGATCAGCCCGCTGACGGTGAGGACGGCGGCGGCCAGGTTGCGGCGGCGGGCGCGGCGGGCGGCCTTCTGGGCGGAACGGCGTGACGCGGGGCGGGAGTCGGCGGGGCGTGCTCCGGTGTCCGGCTGCGGTGCGCTGCCGGGGCGCCGTCCGGTGCCGCGTCTCGGTCCGGCGGCCGGGAGCGGGTCCGCTTCGGGACGCGGCCCCGTCGGCGCCGGGGCGTCGGCCCCGTACATGTCGTACGTCCCGTCGGTGAACGCCTCGCCCACGACCGCCGGGCGCACTCCCCCGGGTCCGGCGGCGGGCGCGGCGGCCGGTTCGCCGGCGGGTTCGGCGAGACCGCTCGCTCTGAGCGCCATGTACTCCGCGGCGGCCCAGCCCAGCACGCCCTCGGCGAGCGCGGCGCCGAGGTGGCCGTCGAACTGGCGCAGCTGGTCGGCGGTGTGGGCGCAGTGCCGGCACTGGTCCAGGTGCGCGCGCAGGTCGGGGTCCATGTCGGCGCCGCCGCGGCGGCAGGTGACGTCGAGGAGCCGGTCGTAGCGGTGGCAGTCCTCGTCGACGGCGAGTTCGCGATGGAGCTGGAGGCACTCCTCGCGCAGCCGATCGTGGGCCCGGCGCAGTTCGACGCGGGCGCCGTCCTCCTCCATGCCGAGCAGACCGGCCGGGACCGCGAGGGGCTCGGCCTCGACCTCGGCGTGCCACAGCAGACAGCCGGCGGACTGGGGCAGCCGCTGGAACGCCCGGGACAGCAGGCGCCGGTGCGGCGGCGGGAGGAGGCGGGCGGCCAGGCGCTCGGTGTCGCCCGCCGCGGAACGCAGATCGGGGTGCAGCAGATCGCGGCGGCCGTCGGAGTCCCATTCCGCGGCGATCCGGCGCACGGTCACCAGCAGGTGGGGACGCCAGGCGGCGGTCGGCCCGTTCTGCCGCAGGGCCTCCCCGAAGAGCCGGGTGAAGGCCGCCGTGGTGAGCATGCCCGCCGCACGCTCCCCGTCGGCGCACAGCCGCGCGTAGACGAAGGCCGCCGCCCAGTGCCGGTCCAGCAGTTCACCGACGGGATGCAGCGCGGGCGACGCTCCCGTCCATTGCTTCAGCTCGGCGCTCAGCTGTTCGTCCGTCACCTCGAAGCGGCGCGCCGAAGGGGAATTCGACAGGCCTGCGTCTTTCACGGCTGCATTCCTCCCGGGAACTGCTGCATAAAAAGTGCATACCAACGGGTATGCGACCTCGACGTCACGGCACCGGGATCCTCTCGCACAGGGTTCGACACCTCGAACGTCCTTGGCACGCAGCTCTTTTGAAGCAAGGAGGTGTGGACGGGAGATGCCTCGCACGCGCAGCGGGGAAAATATTGTCCGAGCGCCGACAAGCCACACCTTCGCACAGCCGGACCAGGCGGAACAAGGGATCTCACGGTTTCGTGCTTTGCGTAACCGGCGCACGACTTTGACGGATCGTCAATCGGCGATCGTCATTCTGGGCGGTCCCTGTATCGGTGTCCCTTCAGTGCGTCATTGTGCCGTGCATTCCGTCCCGGTACGCGCCGGGCGGCATCCCGTAGCGGGCGCGGAACACGCGGGTGAAGTGGAAGGGGCTGGCGAACCCGGAGGCGGCGGCGACCCGTTCCACGGACAGTCCGGTCCCCTCCAGCAGCCGGGCCGCGTGCCGCAGTCGCGCCTCGCGCAGGGCTCGCATCGGGGACTGGCCGACCTGCTCGGTGAACAGGTGGGCGAAGCGTGAGGGCGACAGCGCGACCTCGTCGGCGAGCGAGCGGACGGTGTGCGGGGCGCCCGGGTCCGCGGCGATCAGCTCCTGGGCCCGGCGGACACGGTCGTCCACGCCGGACGAGGGCGCCGGCGGGCGCGCGGAGGCGGTGGTGAGCAGTACGGCCTCCTCCAGCGCGCCCAGGGCGAGTTCGCGGGCGGCGGTGCCGTGCGCCACGGCGATCTCCTGGTCCGCGTGCGCGGCGACGGCCGGTGGTCCGAGGCCGGTCCAGCGGGCGTCGGCGCGCATCCGGCGGAAGGCCGCCTCGACCCGCTCGTGCAGTGCCGGCGGGACCGGGGTGACGACGTACACGCCGTCGCCGGTCTCGTACGGGCGCAGCCACGGTGTCCAGGTCGGGCGGGCCTGGCAGTGGGCCCACCAGAACCGCCAGTGCCGGGCGGCCGGTTCGGTCGTGTAGCGGTGCGGGATGCCCGGCGCGAGCACGACCAGATCGCCGGGGCCCGCCCGGACCTCGGTGGCGCCCTGGCGCAGCCGGCCCTGTCCGTCCGTGGTCCAGGTGAAGAGCCAGCTGTCGGAACCCAGCGGGCGGTTGACGCCGTAGCCGGGGCCCTGGTCGAAGTGGCCGGCCACCACCAGGCCGGGCGGTGGGGAGGGGTCCCCGGGCGTGGCAGTCCCGGGCAGGTCGTCAGCACGCACGGGCATCCTCCCGGACCTCGAATCCGCCTAGCGTGACGGGCCGAGGACCACTGACCGAGGAGGACACGCATGACAGTCACGGGCATCGGCGCCGCCGGAGCTCCCATCCTGACGCAGACGGGGCTGCGGCAGTACCAGCAGGACGGCTTCACCGTCGTCCGCGGCCTGTTCGGATACGAGGAAGTGGATCAGCTGCGCGCGGAGTTCGCGGCGCTCCAGGCGGCCGGGCAGCCGGTGCCCGGCCACTTCGAGCCGCGGCCCGGCACCGACCCGCTGGCCGCCTACCCGAGGGTGATGCAGCCGCACGAGTTCAACCCGCTCGCCCGGCGGACGCTGCTGGACGCGCGGCTGCGGGACGTGCTGGAGACGCTGCTCGGCGAGGAGGCGCTGGCCGCGCAGAGCATGTTCTACTTCAAGCCGCCCGGGGCCCGGGGACAGGCGCTGCACCAGGACAACTTCTATCTCCGGGTCGAGCCGGGCACCTGTGTGGCGGCGTGGCTGGCCTGCGACGAGATCGACCGCGAGAACGGAGGCCTGGAGGTGGTCCCCGGCACCCACCGGATGGACCTGTTCTGCCCGGAGGAGGCGGACGCGGAGGTGTCGTTCGCCCGGGAGTACGTGCCGCCGCCGCCCGGCCTGGCGGCCGTGCCGGTCGACATGGCGCCGGGCGACGTGCTGTTCTTCAACGGCAGCGTGGTGCACGGCTCGCAGCCGAACCGCTCCGCCCGGTTCCGGCGGTCGTTCATCGGCCATTACGTGGGCCGCTCCACGGCCCGGATCGGCTCCTACTACCGCACGATGTCGATGAGCGGGGCGCGGGTGGCTCTGCCGGAGAGCGAGGGAGGTGGTCCCTGCGGCACGGAGTTCGCGCCGCAAGGACCGCATTAGTACTCGCCCACTCCGGGACGCAGCACCGCGCGGAAGCCGTCAGTGACCCGCGATCGGGTGCGGGGTGTAGGGCTGCTCCAGTTCCTCCAACTCCTTGTCGCTCAGGGTCAGTTCCACCGCCGCCACCGCGTCCTCGATGTGCCGCGGCCTGGACGCGCCGATGATGGGGGCCGTCACCGTGTCCTGGTGCAGCAGCCAGGCCAGCGCCACCTGGGCGCGGGGGACGCCCCGGTCGTTCGCGATGCGGGTGACGGCCTCCACGATGGTGCGGTCGCCCTCCTGGTAGAGGCGGCTGCCGAAGTCGTCCTGGGTGCTGCGGTCGGTGGCGGTTCCCCAGTCGCGGGTGAGGCGGCCGCGGGCCAGGGGGCTCCAGGGCAGGACGCCGACGCCCTGGTCGGCGCAGAGGGGCAGCATCTCGCGCTCCTCCTCGCGGTAGAGGAGGTTGTAGTGGTTCTGCATGGAGACGAACCTGGTCCAGCCGTGCCGCTCGGCGGTGTACTGCATCTTGGAGAACTGCCACGCGTACATCGAACTGGCCCCGATGTAGCGGACCTTGCCCGCCTTCACCAGGTCGTGCAGCGCCTCCATCGTCTCCTCGACCGGGGTGTGCGGGTCGAAGCGGTGGATCTGGTAGAGGTCGACGTAGTCGGTGCCGAGGCGGCTGAGGCTGTGGTCGATCTCGGTGAGGACGGCCTTGCGGGACAGGCCGCCGCCGTTGGGGCCGGGGCGCATCCGGCCGTGCACCTTCGTCGCGAGCACGATCTCGTCACGGCGGGCGAAGTCGCGCAGCGCCCTGCCGACGATCTCCTCGCTGGTGCCGTCGGAGTAGACGTTCGCGGTGTCGAAGAAGTTGATGCCGGCGTCCAGCGCCTGCCGGATGAGCGGACGGGACGCCTCCTCGTCGAGGGTCCACTCGTGCGTGCCCCGGTCGGGGAGCCCGTAGGTCATGCAGCCCAGACAGATCCGCGACACGTCCAGACCCGTCGAACCGAGCTTCACGTACTGCATCGTCGCTGCTCCTGACGTCGGTGTGGGGTACCGAGAGTGGTTCGCAGGATAGCCGTCGCCGCTCGCCGTCACTCGGCCGCCGGGTCCCGCTGCCGCCACCTCCATCGCGCGATCCCGTCCACCCGGTGGTCGTGGGCGAAGGCGTCGGCGTCGAGCGGGCCCACCCGCTCGATCGCCTCGGCGGTGCGCGGATCGTCGCGCCGGGCCAGACCGTGGGCGGCCTCCAGGCGCACCTGTTGCTCGTCGTCGCCGGACAACGCCGCCAGGGTGTCGGCGACGGCGGGCGCGGGATCATGGGAGCGGGCCAGTTCCGCCGCGGCGTCCTGCCGCACCTGGGCGTCCGGGTCCTCGGCCAGCAGGATCAGCGTCCGGGTGATCTCCGGGAGGAGTTCCTCGTCCCGGTCGCCCACCGCGCACGCCGTGATCCGCACTCCGGGGTCCGGATCGCCGACGAGAGCGCGCAGTGCGGCCCGGGCGGCGGGCGTGACGGGGGTGTCCTCCCGGAAGAGCAGGTAGGGGACTTCGCGGCGTACCCGGGGGTCGGGGTGGTCGGCGTGGCGGAGCGCGACGGCCTCCTGGGCGGGGTGCGTGTAGTGGGCGAAGGCGTCGAGGAGCTTCGTCAGCAGCTCGCCGTCCGTCTCCTCGGCCGTCCAGCCGGCCAGGAGTTCGCTCTCCTTCTTCTCGTAGTAGCGGTGCCCGCTCCACACGAACAGCCGTGTCCGGAGATAGTCCGCCACGAACCTGCGGTGCACGGGGTCGGGGTGGTGGCGGTGGGCCACGACGGCCGACCAGGTCTCGTAGCTCCGGCGTTCGACGAGGGTCCAGGAGACCGCCCACCAGTCGACATGGTCCTCGTCGGCGTGCCGGACGGCGCGGGCGATCAGCTCGTCGACGGGCGTGAGGATGCGGAAGGCCCACTCCAGCGAGGTCAGGACGGCCGCGTGCCCGGCCCGTACGACGAGGCCGCCGAGCGCGACCTGGTCGACGTGGAGGTTCTCGGCGTCCTGGACGCGGACCGTGGTGGCGGGGCCCGGCGCGCCCGTCCTGCGCCGCAACTCCTCGGCCGCGCCGGTCTCGTACCAGCTCCGGGCCAGGGTGAGCAGCCCCTCGCGGGCGCTTTCCGCAAGCCGCAGCCGGGGCTCGCGGCCCAGCACCGCGTCGAAGACCGCCGGGGAGCCGCCGTCCACGGCACGCCACAGCGGGGTGGTCCCGTCCGGCAGCATCCGGTCGGGGTCGGCTCCGCCTTCCACCAGCGCTTCGGCGACCGGCTTGTCGTACGCCGCCACCGCCCGGCACAGCACCGGCAGCCCGTCCGCGTCCGGGGCGTCCGGGTCCGCGCCCTTCCCCAGCAGGGCCCGCACCTCCTCGGCGTCCCCCGCCCGGACCGCCGACACCAGCCGGCCGTCGAGTCCCCCCTCGGCCACGCACCGCCTCCTGACGTGCTCCACATCTGCCCGAGAGCCTACGGCGTCGCCGTCGCCCCTCGGACGCCCACTGCGTCGAACCGCCGACCGGCCGCTCCCCCGCCAGGACCAGGAGCGCGTACGCCGTCGACTGCGCGCTCGACGGCCTGCGGCCGGGGCGTGCCGCGACCGTCGTCGTGCGGGTCGCGGTGAGGAAACACCTGCTCCGCGGTGGTGTACGAGCCGGCTCCTCGACGCCGCGGAGGCAGGACCCGCACACCGGGGCCGGGCCGGCGGGGCCGACGGGCGCGTGCGGGTGACCGTTTGTGCCACACCGGTGGACTTGGGTTGATTGAATGGGAGCGTTCACGGAATATGCCGATGGCCTTCACAACCGGGCCTTTCCCGAAGGGCGTTGGCGTGGTCCTCAGAGGGCGGGTCCGGGAACGGGAGCGGCTCGACCGTCTGGTCACCGAGCTGCGCGAGGGCCTCAGCGGTGCGGTCCTGCTGCGCGGTGACGCCGGGATCGGCAAGACGGCCCTTCTCGATCACGCGGTCGCGCAGGCCGCCGATCTGCGGGTGCTGCGGGTGGCGGGGGTGGAGGCGGAGTCCGGTTTCCCGTTCGCCGCGCTGCACCGGCTGCTCATACCGCTCCTGGACGGGTTGAAGGAACCCGGTGTGCTGCCCCCGCCGCAGCACACGGCGCTGCGGGTCGCCTGCGGACTGGCCGACGGCCCGCCCGCCGACCGCTTCCTGGTGGGTCTCGCCACGCTCACGCTGCTGGCGGAGACCGCGAAGCGGCGCCCCGTGCTGGTGTGCGTCGACGATGTGCAGTGGGTCGACGAGGAGTCCCTGGGGGCGCTCGCGTTCGTGGCGCGCCGGGTGCACGCGGAGGGTGTCGGGCTGCTGTTCGCGGCGCGGTCCGGCTTCGAGGCGCCGGTGGGGATCGCCGTGACCGATGTGGCCGGGCTGGAGGAGCCGTTCGCGCTGGCGTTGCTGGTGGAGGCGGTCGCGGGGCCGCTGGACGCGCGTGTGGCGGCCCGGATCGTGGCGGCGACGGCCGGGAACCCCCTGGCGCTGGCCGACCTCGGCCAGGAGCTGACGGCCGAACAGTGGTCGGGCGGTCTCGCGCTGCCCGATCCGCTGCCGCTGGGCAGCCGTCTTGAGGCGCACTACCTCCAGCGGGTCCGCGAACTGCCCGCGGCCACGCGGGAGTGGCTGCTCCTCGCCGCCACCGAGCCCGGTGGCGACCTCGGTTACGTCACGCGCGCGGGGCGGCTGCTCGGCTTCGGCCCCGAGGTGTCGGCCCCGGCCGAGCACGCACGGCTCGTGGTGCTGCGCGCCCACGCCGTCTTCCGGCATCCGCTGGTGCGTTCCGCGGTGTACGGCGGCGCGACCAGCGTCGAGCGCAGGCGGGCGCACGGGGTGCTGGCCCGGGTCACCGACCGTCCGGCCGACGACGACCGGCGGGCCTGGCACCGGGCGGCTGCCGCACTGGGTCCGGACGCGCGGGTCGCCGAGGAGGTGGAGCGGGCGGCCGACCAGGCGGGAGCGCGGGGTGGTCACGCGGGCCGGGCGACGTTCCTCACCCGAGCGGCGGAGCTGACGCCCGAGGGCGGGGTGCGGGCCGGACGGCTGCTCGCGGCGGCGGAGGCGGCCTTCACCGCCGGGGCGCCGCTGCAGGCCAGAACGCTGTTGGACACCGTCGACACCGACCTGCTCGACGGCGTCGGCCGGGGCCGGGCCCTGCTCCTGCGGGCCGGGACCCTGAACGGTCTGGGCGAACCCGACTCCCACTCCGACGCCGCGGCGCTGTGCCTGGCCGCCGCGGCCGCCGCCGCGCGACAATCCCCGAAGTTCGCTCGTGAGGCGCTGCTGCGCGCCGCCCAGTGGGCCCTGCTCGCACGGCACCGGGCCCCGCGGCGCATGGTCGCGGAGATCGCCGAGGCGGTCCTGGCCCGTCCTGCCGTTCCCGGCCCGGCCACCTCGGTCGACCGCCTGCTGCACGGCTTCGCCGTCCTCGCCTCCGACGGCTACGAGCAGGCCGTCCCCCCTCTGCGCGAGGCTCTCGGCGCGCTGCTGGACCCGGAGACCACCGACGACGAGTTCCTGCGGGGCTATCAGATCGGCGTCTGGTTCGCCACCGCCCTCTGGGACCACGAGGCGCGCACCGCGCTGCTCCGGCGGGCCGATGTCATCGCCCGCCGGACCGGCTCACTCTGGCACCTCGACGTCGTCCTCTTCGCCGCCGCCCTGGCCGAGACCACCCTCGGTGCCCTGGCCGCCGCCGACGCCCTCGTGGCGGAGGACCAGCAGATCCGTGCGGCGATGGGCGTGACACGCACGCAAGGGGACATGTACCGGCACCCGGAGCTGCTCGCCTGGCGCGGGGACGACGAGGCCGACGCCGTGCTGCGCCGGGCCGTGGAGGCGGCGACGGTCCTCGGCAACGGCGCGATGGAGTCCATCACCCGCATCGGCACGGTGATCCTGGCGCTGGGACGCGGCGACTACGCCGAGGCCCGCCCCGTCGCCCACGAGGTGATCGAGCAGGACGCACTCGGTGTGGACTCCCGGGTGCTTCCCTGCCTGGTCGAGGCGGCCGTCCGCTGCGGCGACCGGGTCCTGGCCGCGGCCGCTCTGCGCACCCTTCAGTCGCGGGCGACGGCGACCGGCACCCGTTGGGCGCGGGGCGTCCTGGTCCGCTCGCAGGCCCTCCTCGCCCCGGCGGGCGACGCCGAGCCGCTCTACCGCCGGGCGCTGGAGCTGCTGTCCGGGGCACCGACCCGCTCGGACCTCGCCGTCGCCCACCTGCTCTACGGTGAGTGGCTGCGCCGCCGCAGGCGCCGACGGGACGCCCGGGAGCAGTTGCGTACGGCGGTGGCGCTGTTCGACGCGATGGGCGCGGCCGGGTTCGCGGCCCGGGGCGCCCGGGAGCTGGCCGCGACCGGCGAGCATCCCCGCCGCGCGACGGCCGGCACCACGAACGCGCTGACCCCGCAGGAACTCACCATCGCCCGCCTCGCCAAGGGCGGCGCGACCAACGCCGAGATAGCGACCCAGCTGTTCATCAGCGCGAGCACCGTCGACTACCACCTCCGCAAGGTGTTCCGGAAGCTCGGCGTGACCTCCCGGCGCCAGTTGGCGCGCTCGGACGAGCTCTGAACCCGGTCACGACTACGCGTTCCACGGGGTACGGGCCCACCGCCCCCGGACGAGGATCGGCGCATCGGACCACGTCCCGCAGACGGGAGCACCTCCATGCCGTACGTCACCACGGCCGACGGCGCCGAGATCTTCTACAAGGACTGGGGCACCGGCCGCCCCGTCGTCCTCAGTCACGGCTGGCCGCTGAACTCCGACAGCTGGGAGGCCCAGCAGCTCTTCCTCGCCTCGAACGGCTACCGCGCGATCGCCCACGACCGGCGTGGCCACGGCCGCTCGACGCAGACCTGGCACGGCAACGAGATGAACACCTACGCCGACGACCTGGCCACCCTGATCGAGACACTGGACCTGCGCGACCTGACCCTGGTCGGGTTCTCGACGGGCGGCGGTGAGGTCGCCCGCTACATCGGCCGGCACGGTACCGCGCGGGTCGCGCAGGTCGTGCTCGTCTCCGCCGTACCGCCGTTCATGCTCAGGACCGACGACAACCCGGGTGGGGTGCCCGTCGAGGTGTTCGACGCGATCCGGGCCGGTTCGCTGGCCGACCGGTCGCAGCTGTACCGGGACCTGGCCGACGGGCCGTTCTTCGGCCACAACCGGCCCGGGGCGGGTGTCTCGCAGGGCATCCGGGACGCGTTCTGGCGGCAGGGGCTGCAGGCCGGCCACCGGGGCGCCTACGAGTGCGTCGCCGCGTTCTCCGCCACGGACTTCCGCGCCGACCTGGACGCGATCGACGTGCCCACGCTGGTGGTGCACGGCGACGACGACCAGGTCGTGCCGTTCGAGGTGGGCGGTCAGGCGTCGGCGGCGCGGATCAAGAACGCGACGCTCAAGGTCTATCCGGGCGCCCCGCACGGCATCACGGACACGCACAAGGACCAGCTCGGCGCGGATCTCCTGGAATTCCTCGACTCGTGACCCGAGAGCTGCTGTGACGTCTCGTCAACGGAACTGGAAGGAACTCCCTCGGATGGAAGCCACCTCCCGTCGCCGTGTGCTCGGCGGCATGCTCGCGGCCGGCGCCGTCACCCTCGGCGCGGCCGGCCCGGCGTCCGCCACCGGCGGCAAGGGCGCCAGACCGACCGTCGTGCTGGTGCACGGCGTCTTCGCCGACGCCTCCGGCTGGAGCGCCGTCACCGCCTCCCTGCTGGACGCCGGCTACCCGGTGATCGCCCCTGCCAACCCGCTGCGCGATCTGGCGGGCGACTCCACCTACGTCGGCAGCGTCGTCGACTCCGTCCCCGGACCGGTCGTCCTCGTCGGCCACTCCTACGGCGGCGAGGTCATCACCAACGCGGCCCGCGGGCGCGCGAACGTCAAGGCGCTGGTGTACGCGGCCGCGTTCGCGCCGGACCAGGGGGAGACCGCGCTGAAGCTGGCCGAGAAGTTTCCCGGCAGCCAGTTGCCGGGCGCGCTCGTCGCCCGCCACTACCCCGTGCCCGACGGGAGCCCGGACCCCGGCCTGGACGGCTACATCGACCCGGCGAAGTTCCACGACGTGTTCGCCCAGGATCTGCCCAGGTCCACGACGAGGGTCATGGCGACCGCCCAACGCCCCGGCAGTCTGGGCGGGTTGGAGAGCACGAGCGGCGTTCCGGCCTGGAAGAGCCTGCCGTCCTGGTATGTCGTCGCGACCGCCGACCGGGTCATCCCGCCTGCCGTCCAGCGGTTCATGGCCCGACGGGCCGGCAGCCACACGGTCGAGGTAAAGGGAGCCTCGCACGTGGTGATGATGTCGCACCCGGGCGCCGTGGTCCGGCAGATACGGGCCGCCGACCGCGCGACCCGCTGACCCTTCGCCGCTCCGGAAAGGAGCAGTCATGAGCACCCCGGACACCATCGTCCTGATCCACGGCTTCTGGGTGACACCCCGGAGCTGGGAGCACTGGACCGCCCACTACGAGAAGCGCGGCTTCCGTGTGCTGGCGCCCGCGTACCCCGGCTTCGAGGTGGAGGTCGAGTCGCTCAACGCCGACCCGACGCCCGTCGAACAGGTCACCGTCCCGCAGATCGTCGAGAGCCTGGAGTCCCTGGTCCGCGGCCTGGAGAAGCCGCCGGTCCTCATCGGGCACTCCGCGGGAGGCGTGTTCGTCCAGTTGCTGCTCGACCGCGGGCACGGCGCGGCGGGCGTGGCGATCAACTCGGCGCCCACCGAGGGCGTCGCCGTCCTGCCGCTGACCCAGGTCAAGGCGGCCTTCCCGGTCCTGAAGAACCCGGCCAACCGGCACCGCGCGGTCGGCCTGGACTTCGATCAGTGGCACTACGCCTTCACCAACACCTTCCCGCTCGACGAGTCGAGGGCGCTGTACGAGCGGTACGCGGTCCCCGCCTCCGGCAGCATCTTCTTCGACAGCGCCCTGGCCACCCTGCGCCCCGGCCACCAGAGCACGTACGTCGACTACCACAACGACGACCGGGCGCCGCTGCTGTTCGTCTCGGGCGAGAAGGACCATCTGATGCCGCCCAAGGTGCAGCAGTCCAACGCCAGGCACTACAAGTCGCACACCGTGACCGAGATCAGGGAGTTCCCGGGCCGGCCGCATCTGCTGCCGGCGGCGCCCGGCTGGGAGGAGGTCGCCGACTACGCCCTGGACTGGGCGCTGGCGCACGCGAAGTAGGCCGTACGGCCGGGGGCGGGCGCGCCCGCCCCCGGAACCCGCCGGAAGGGAGCCCCGCATGACCGAGGTCCGCGTCACCCATGTCGGGGGCCCGACCACCCTGATCGAGGCGGCCGGATGGCGCCTGCTGACCGACCCGACCTTCGACCCGCCCGGCCGCCGCTACGCCTTCGGCTGGGGCACCTCGTCCCGCAAGACGGCCGGACCGGCCCTGGACGTCGGCCGGCTCGGCCCGGTCGACGCCGTGTTGCTGACCCACGACCACCACGCCGACAACCTCGACACGGCCGGGCGGGCCCTGCTGCCCTCGGCGCAGGTCGTGCTGACGACACGGTCCGGGGCCGGCCGGCTCGGCGGCAACGCGCGCGGGCTCGCGCCGTGGACGACGTGGCGTCTGGAGTCCCCCGGCCGCCCGGCGATCGAGGTCACCGCCACACCCGCCCGCCACGGCCCCCCGCTGTCGAGGCCGCTGGTCGGTGACGTGACCGGGTTCGCGTTGCGTTGGGAGGGCCAGCGGCACGGCGTCCTGTGGGTCTCCGGGGACACCGTCCTGTACGCCGGTGTGCGCGAGGTGGCCCGGCGCCTCACCGTGGGCACGGCCCTGCTGCACCTGGGCGGAGTGGGTTTCCCCCTCACCGGTCCGGTCCGCTACACGCTGACGGCGTCCCGGGCGGTGGAGCTGTGCCGGGCCCTGCGCCCGCACACCGTGCTGCCGGTGCACTACGAGGGCTGGTCGCACTTCCAGGAGGGCCGCCGCGCGGTCGAGAACCGGCTGACGAAGGCACCCGACGACCTCCGCGAACGCTTCCGGTGGCTGGCCCCCGGCGCGGCCACGGAGATCACCGTCTGACGCACTCCGTCGCACGGGGACACGGAGCCTCCGTTTCCGCTTTTGTGCCATTGAACACCGGAAAGAAACGGCACGTCAGGATGGGTATGGAATCCTCACTCCCCGTCCAGCCGCCGCCGGCGGGGCCGGCTGAGTCGCCGCCCCGATTACCCGCGGCCGACCCCTCGGCCCGCGCGCCCCGATCACCCGCGTCCGGTGTGCCGGCAGGACCGTTGAGACCCTCGCGGTTGGGCTGGCTGGACGCGTTGCGCGGCATCGCGGCACTCGTCGTGGTCTTCGACCACTCGTCGTACGCCTTCATGGCGGAGTTGCGGCGGGAGCTGATGCCGCAGTTCAACACCAGCCGGTTCGGCATCATGGTGTTCTTCCTGGTCAGTGGCTACATCATCCCGGCGTCGCTGGAGCGCCGGGGCCGCGTCGGGGCGTTCTGGATCGGACGGCTCTTCCGGATGTATCCGCTGTGGGCGGCTGTCGTCGCCGCCGTCCTCGCCCTCCACCTGGTGGGCGTCGCGGAGTTGCGCGCCGACTTCGGCGGGCAGAGCGCCGTCACGGTGGCCGCCGCCCATCTCACCTTGCTGCAGGAGTTGTTGGGCACGCCCGATCTCCTTCTCGTCCTGTGGACGCTCTCCTACGAGATGGCCTTCTATCTGCTGGTCGTCGCTCTGTTCACGGTCCGCCTGCACCGGCGGTCGGCAGCGGTCGCCGTGATCCTGGCCGTGTTCGCCGCCGTGAGCGCGATGGTGGGGAGCACGGTGCCGGCCTCGGCCCTCTCCGGTGCGATCGGCACCGGCCGCCTGATCGCGCTCGCCTCGGTCGTCATGGTGGTCGCCGTCTGCTGTGCGAGCGCCGGGTCACCCGCGCTGCGTGTGGTCGGGGGCCTGCTGGGCGGGGTGCTGGCGCTCGTCCTGGCTTTCAACGGCACGGTTCCCGTGTGGGAGAGCCTGGTCGTCCTCGCCGTGATGTTCCTGGGCACCGCCGTCCACCGCGCCGAGCGGGGGCAGAGCAGTTGGCGGTGTGCGACCCTGGCGACCGCCGTGGTGGTCGCCTGCGCCGTCGGGAGTGCGTACGGGTACGGCGACGGGCCGCAGTTCACCCGGCGCGGCTGGATCGTGGCGTTCCTGCTGGCCGTGCTCGCCTTCGGCGTCGGACTGGCGTTGCGTCACCGGCGGACACCGCGCTGGCTGACCGGACTGGGGACGATCAGCTACTCGGTCTATCTCGTGCATCCGGTGCTGCTGGCGGTGACCGACGGCACGATCGGCCGATGGCGACAGGACCGACCCGACCTCGAACTCGGGTTCTTCGCGGTGCTGCTGCCGCTGTGCGTGCTGACCTACCGGTGCATCGAGGCGCCGAGCCAGGCCTGGGGCCGGAAGCTGGCACGGCGCATGGAGCCGCCGTGACGGCCGGGCCACGCGTCGACGCGGCCGGGCCACGCGCGGGCCGCCCGACGGTGCCGGGCGGGACGCCCCGACCGTACCGACCGGGCAGGCCGGTGGGTCTCCCGGCCGGGCACCGGGGTGGCGAAGCCGTCGTCGCCGTCGTCGCCCCGGCGATGTGACCGGGACCGGCCGCTGCGACACCTGGGTGCGATGGCGAAGCGTTCAGGTCGCGGCTCCGGTCCGGGAAAATCTGTTGCCGCCGGTCGCGCCCCGGCCCCAGGATCTGGCCATGCCTGCCCTCGTCGCCTTCCCGCCGCCGTCGTCCGCCGTCGCTCGTCCGGCGTGGCGCCGACAGCAGCCCGGCCGTCCCCGGAGGCCCGGCCCCGCGCGCCCGTGACGGCCGCGCTGGTCGCCGGCCTGGTCGCGGGATACGGCATCGCCGTACCCGTCGGCGCGGTCGGGACCTACCTCGTCTCCCTCACCGCCCGTACGTCCCTGCGCACCGGGGTGTGCGCCGCGCTCGGCGTCGCCACCGCCGACGGGCTCTACGCCCTCCTGGCCACGGCCGGGGGCTCCGCCGTCGCCGCCGCGCTGCGCCCGGTGCTGGTGCCGCTGCGCTGGGCCTCGGCGCTCGTGCTGCTGGGGCTGGCGGCGTGGGGCGCGGTCGCGGCCGTACGCCGGTACCGCGCCCACCGGCTCACCACCCGGTCCGCGCCTCCCCCGCCGAGCCCGGCCCGGGCCTATCTGAGCCTGCTCGGCATCACCCTCCTCAACCCGACCACCGTGGTCTACTTCGCCGCGCTGGTCCTCGGCACCGGTACCGCGGACGCCGTACGCCCCCTGGAACAGGGCGTGTTCGTACTGGCGGCCTTCGTCGCGTCCGCGAGCTGGCAGGTGCTGCTGGCCGGAAGCGGCGCGCTGCTGGGCCGGGCGCTCACCGGGCATCGGGGGCGGCTGCTGACGGCGCTCGTGTCGAGCGGGGTGATGACGGTGCTGGCGGTGCGGATGCTGGTGTAGGCGGCCCGCGCGGCGAGGGCGGCCGGTGGTGGCCGGATCGCGTCGGGCGGGTGGAGCGGTGCCGGATTCCATGACCTGTGGAAGCGTGGCACGCACCGGTGCGGTGCGGATGAAACGCGTGGGTACCGGTGTTGAATCACGGTGCCGGTCGGCCGACACCGTGCCGAAGACCTGAGGAAAGGGACGGATGCCATGCCTCTCGAGGGCGAGTACGAACCCAGCCCGACCCAGTGGGTGCGCGAGCAGGTGGAGCTGTACGAGAGCTCCGGTGGAACGAAGGGGACGACGCTGCTGGACACGGGGCTGCCCGTCATCGTGCTGACGACCCGGGGGGCGAAGAGCGGCAAGATCCGCAAGACGCCGTTGATGCGCGTCGAGCACGAGGGGCGTTACGCCGTGGTCGCCTCCCTGGGCGGGGCGCCCAAGCACCCGGTCTGGTACCACAACGTCAAGTCCGATCCCCGAGTGGAGCTCCAGGACGGGCCCGTCAAGCAGGACATGACGGCCCGTGAGGTCACCGGCGCGGAGAAGGCCGAGTGGTGGGAGCGCGCCGTCGCCGCTTATCCGTCGTACGCCGACTACCAGAAGAAGACCGACCGGGAGATTCCCGTCTTCGTACTGGAGCCGGCGGAAGGTCACTGACCTGCGGAAAGAGGCCCCCCTGCGCCCGCGTGGGGGGCCTCGCCGAAAAACTCGTAGAAAAATCTGCCGGGGACGCGCATGTTCGGGTGTGTGCCGGGCACCCGATGGTCAGGCCCCGCCGCGTTCCCCCGTCGCGGCGGGGCTTTCCTGCGCCTCGCGGGCGGGCCGGTCCGTCACGTCGAGGAAGATCTGGTCCGCCTCGGGGGCGACGCCGGCGATGGAGCGCTTGATGCGGACGGCGACCTCCTCGACCCGCTCGCTGTCCAGGCCGGGTACGAGGTCGACGCGGGCCGCCACGAGGGCCGAGTCGATGCCGGTCTTCATCGTGAACAGCGCCTCCACGCTGTCGATCTCCGGCTGGGCCGCCAGCAGCGCCTGGATGCGGTCGCCGGTCTCGGCGTCGGCGGCCTGGCCGATCAGCTGGTCGCGGGCCTCGCGGCCGAGGCCGTAGGCGACGTAGACGAGCAGGGCGCCGATCGCGAGCGAGGCGCACGCCTCCCACACGACCTGGCCGGTGACCATGTGCAGGGCCATACCGGTGGCGGCCAGGATGACGCCGAGCACCGCCGTGCCGTCCTCGGCGACGACCGTGCGCAGGGCCGGGTCGCGCAGGCCGGCGGTGCCGCCCTGCCGGTGCACCTGGTGCAGGGCCCGGATCAGTGAGGCCCCTTCGGCGAGGAAGGCGACGCCGAGGACGACCAGGCCCGCCACGTACCCGCTGAATTTCTCCTCGGCGCCGCTCCGGAGTGCCTCGACGCCCTGGAAGAAGGAGAAGCAGCCGCCCATGACGAAGATGCCGACGGCCGCGAGGAGCGACCAGAAGAAACGTTCCTTGCCGTAGCCGAAGGGGTGGCGACGGTCGGCCGGGCGGCGGCTGCGGCGCAGGGCGGCGAGGAGGAAGACCTCGTTGAGGCTGTCGGCGACGGAGTGGGCCGCCTCCGAGAGCAGGGCGGGTGAGGCCGCGAGCAGGCCGCCGACCGCCTTGGCGAGGGCGATGAGCAGGTTGGCCGTGAGGGCCACCAGCACGGTGACGCGTGTCCTGCGGTCCGCCGCCCGTGCGGCGTTTTTCTCGGCCGGCGGTGCTCCTTTCCCTTCTGCGGCTTGTACGGTCCGTCGCGTGGTGCGTTCCGAGGATGTACCGGTCACCTCCGCCGTTTGCCCCGGCCGGTCCGCCTCACACCGTGCCGTAGGCGGAAAACGGGGAACGCGTTGAGCAGGGCACGCACGCACCACGAGCGGGAGGAACCATGAGCGGCGGGGGCGACGACGGCAACCGCGCCTACGGACACAAGGCGTTCAGGCGCTCCAAGAGCCACTTCACCGACCGGATCACGGCGGACGGCCGGGACGGCTGGCCGGTGGAGGCCGCCCGTTACCGCCTGGTGGTCAGCCGTGCCTGCCCGTGGGCGAGCCGGGCGGTGATCTCCCGGCGGCTGCTGGGCCTGGAGGACGCGCTGTCGATGGCGATCGCCGACCCGATCCAGGACGACCGCAGCTGGCGCTTCACCCTCGACCCCGACGGCCGTGATCCCGTGCTCGGCATCCGGTACCTCGCCGAGGCCTACGACAGGCGGGAGACCGACCATCCGGGCGGGGTGAGCGTGCCGGCGGTCGTCGACGTGCCCAGCGGGCGGCTCGTCACCAACGACTACCAGCGGCTCACCCTCGATCTCGCCACCGAGTGGTCCGACCTGCACCGGCCCGGGGCACCCGACCTCTATCCGCAGGAGCGGCGCGACGAGATCGACGCGGTGATGGCCGAGGTGTACGAGGACGTCAACAACGGGGTGTACCGGGCGGGTTTCGCCAACGGGCAGGACGAGTACGAGGAGGCCTGCGCCGGTGTCTTCCGGCGGCTGGAGCTGCTCGCGTCCCGGCTGGCCGGGCAGCGCTACCTCGTCGGTGACACGATCACCGAGGCGGACATCCGGCTGTTCACCACGCTGGTGCGCTTCGACGCCGTGTATCACGGCCACTTCAAGTGCAACCGCTGGAAGTTGACGGAGAATCAGGTCCTGTGGGCGTACGTCCGGGACCTCTTCCAGACGCCCGGGTTCGGTGACACCGTCGACTTCGACCACATCAAGCGGCACTACTACCAGGTGCACACCGGTATCAACCCGACCGGGATCGTTCCCCTCGGCCCCGACCTGTCCGGCTGGCTGACCCCGCACCACCGGGAGGAGCTCGGCGGACGCCCGTTCGGCGACGGGACGCCGCCGGGTCCGGTGCACACCGGCGAGGAGGTGCCGGCGCGGGGCCGGCCCTGACCCTGTCCCCCCGACAAGCAGCCCTTGGAAAGCGGCTGTTGACAAGCAGCTGTCGACAAGCAGGAGGAGGCACACGTGAGCAGGAAACAGAAGCTCCCCCTCGTCTACAAGCCCGTCGGCTTCGTGTTCGGCTGGACGAGCGGCGCGCTGGCGGGCATGGCCTTCCGCAAGGTCTGGAAGGCGATACGGCACGAGGACGACGCGCCCGACGCCCTCGACCGGGACCGCGGCTGGGGGGAGGTCCTGCTGGCCGCGGCGATCCAGGGCGCGATCTTCGCCGCGGTACGCAGCGCGGCCGACCGCACGGGCGCGAAGGCCATCGAGCGGTCCACCGGGGTGTGGCCGGCCAGGGAGAAGGGGGGCCGGGACTGAGGTGCGGCGTCGCCGTGGACGACGCACACACCCGGGCCCCGCGCGCGGTGTCCCGCCGGTGGCGGGGGCGGGGCCCCCCCCCCCCCCCCCCGGGGGGCCGGGG
>NZ_JBNCAQ010000034.1:0-105479 GCF_049808595.1 Streptomyces aurantiaciflavus
TTGATGGGGTAAGGCTCCCAGTAGACGACTGGGTTGATAGGCCGGATCTGGAAGCACGGTAACGTGTGGAGGTGACCGGTACTAATAGGCCGAGGGCTTGTCCTCAGTTGCTCGCGTCCACTGTGTTGGTTCTGAAACCACGAACAGCCCCACGTGCCACACGTGGCGCGGCGTTCACAGTTTCATAGTGTTTCGGTGGTTATAGCGTGAGGGAAACGCCCGGTTACATTCCGAACCCGGAAGCTAAGCCTTACAGCGCCGATGGTACTGCAGGGGGGACCCTGTGGGAGAGTAGGACGCCGCCGAACAATCATTGAGAAAACCCCCGTGCCGAATGGCACGGGGGTTTTCTGCGTTTACGGTCACCAACGCCTTTCATGGCTGCACCAGTCTCGTCTCGTACGCCAGGATCACCGCCTGGACGCGGTCCCGGGAGCCGGTCTTCGCCAGAATGCGGCCCACGTGGGTTTTGACCGTGGACTCCGCGAGGTGGAAGCGGGTGGCTATTTCCGTGTTCGTCCAGCCCTTGCCGATGACGGTGAGGATCTCGCGTTCCCGGTCCGTGAGCGTCGCCAGGCGAGGGTCCGGGGCCGACGGTTCGGAGTGGGTGCCGGCCGGGAGGTGGTGGACGTAGGCGTCCAGGAGGCGGCGGGTCAGGCTGGGGGCGACCACCGCGTCACCGGTGGCCACCGCGCGGATGCCGGACAGCAGGTCCTCGGGCTGGGCGTCCTTGACCAGGAAGCCGGAGGCTCCGGCGCGCAGGCCGGCGTAGGCGTACTCGTCGAGGTCGAAGGTGGTGAGGATCAGGACGCGGGTGCGGTCGCCGGTGGCGGTGATGCGGCGCGTGGCCTCGATGCCGTCCAGGCCGGGCATGCGGACGTCCATGAGGACGACGTCGGGGAGGAGCTCGGCCGTCAGGCGGACCGCCTCACTGCCGTTGGTCGCCTCGGCCAGCACTGTCAGATCGTCCTGGCTTTCCAGCAGCATGCGGAAACCGAGGCGCTGGAGGGGCTGGTCGTCGGCGATGAGGACGGTGGTCACTGCGGGAGTTCCTCCGGTAGGTGCAGGTGGACGCGCCAACCCCGTTCGGGGTGCGGGCGGGGGCCGGCTTCGAGTGTGCCGCCGTACAGGGCGGTGCGTTCGCGCATTCCGGGCAGGCCGCGGCCGCCGTTGTCGGGGGGTGGGCCGCCGCGGCCGGTGTCGGTGATCGTGACGGTGACGGCGCCTGAGTCGGCGTAGGAGAGGGCGATCGTGGCGGTGGCTTCGGGGCCGGCGTGTTTGAGGGTGTTGGTGAGGGCTTCCTGGATGACCCGGTAGACGGTGAGCTGGCGGCCCGGGGGGATGGTGGGAGTGCCGTCGACGGTGGTGTGGACGGGGAGGCCGGCTGCTCGGACGCCGTCGAGGAGCTGGTCGAGGTCGGTGAGGGTGGGTTGCGGGGTGAGCGCGGCGTTCGGGCCTGTCGTGTCCTCCTCGCGCAGGACGTCCAGGAGGCGGCGGAGTTCGCCGAGGGCCTGGCGGCTGGTGGTGGCGATGGCGTCGAGGGCCTGGGCGGCGCGCTCGGGGGACTTGGTGGCGGCGTAGCGGCCGCCGTCGGCGAGGCCGGTGATGACGGAGAGGTTGTGGCCGATGATGTCGTGCATCTCGCGGGCGATGCGGGTGCGTTCGGCGGCCGCGGCGAGGCGGGCCTGCTGGTCGCGTTCGATCTCCAGGCGGCGGGCGCGGTCCTCGAGGGCCTCGGTGTAGCTGCGGCGGGTACGGACCGTGATGCCGATCGCGGCCGCCAGGACGACGGACATCAGTACCGGGACGAGGTCCTTGTCCGCGCTGCCCTGCGGGTGGCGGACGGTGAGGACGACGGCGGTGACGAAGATGAGCGTCGTCCACCACAGGGAGCGCAGCGGGCGGCGCAGGGCGATGTGGAAGACGACGAGCAGCTGGAGAAGCTGAGCCTGGAGGGCGGCTCCCGTCCAGGCGTTGACGAAGGCTGCCGGGGCCATGGCGAGGAGGACGGCCCTGGGGTGGCTGCGGCGCCAGATCAGGGGGAGGGAGAAGCCGAGGCTCAGGGCGAGCACCAGGGCCAAAGGGGCGTCCGGGTTGCGGGTGACGTTGCGCCAGCCGCCGTTCGCGTCGATCAGCGCGGCGAGCGTCCAGAAGGCGGTGAGGTGGAGGTCCCACACCAGGGGGTGGCGGTGATCGAAGACGCGGATCCGGTTTGCTGTGCGCTGGACGTACCGGGTGAGGGGGTCGGGGGTCGGCTCCTGGTCCACGGGATCATCGTCGCGGGTTCGCCGGGGGAGGGGAACAGGCCCTGGGGCTATATCAGGTGAGGGGTGTAGTACTCGGGTACTACGGTGACCTGCATGAACTACGTGATCCGGTCCGTGCGTGCCGATGAGTGGGCTGCCGCGAGGGAGTTGCGGCTGCTGGCGTTGCGGGATCCGGTGGCGCACCTCGCCTTCCTGGAGACGTACGAGGAGGCGCTGGCGAAGCCGGACTCCTTCTGGCGGGAGCGGACGGCGGGCGCTGCCGAGGGGGCGGACGGGGCGCAGCAGGTCATAGCGGAGGGGCCCGACGGGGAGTGGGTCGGGACGCTGACGGTGCTGCTGGAGGAGGCCGGGACGAAGGACTGGGCGGGGTTCCCGGTCGAACGGCGGCAGGGGCATGTCGTCGGGGTGTTCGTACGGCCCGACTGTCGTGGGATCGGGCTGACCGAGGTGCTGTTCGACGCCGGGCTGGAGTGGGCCTGGGCGCGGGGTGTGGAGCGGGTGCGGCTCATCGTGCACGAGGACAACGGGCGGGCGCGGGCCTTCTACCGGCGGGCGGGGTTTGTGCCGAGCGGGGTGATCGTGCCGCTGGCGGGGACTCCTGACGCGCGTGAACTGGAGTACGTCCTCGAGCGTCCGTAGCGGTCACACCGGGAGTTCGTCGTGCGGCCAGCGGGCTCGGGCCTGTTCGCGGGAGCGGAGGAGGGCCAGGGTGGGCAGGCCGCGGTCCGCTCCTGTCGTCAGGAGGTCCGGGAGCTGGGGGAGCGGGGCCACGGCCGCGATGTCGTCCAGGACGAGGGTGAGTGGTGGGTCGAGGCGACCGGAGGATGACCGTTCGGCCATGCGCCGGCCGCGCTCGACCACGCTGGAGACGAGGGCCGTGAGGAGGGGCATCGCGCCGGGACGGGTCCTCGGGTCCTCGATGGATTCACCTACCACGTAAAGCGTTCCCCCTTCGTTGACGAAGGAATCCAAGGCGAGAGCATCACTTCGGTTGGGAGTGCAGGATTCTCGGATGTTGATCGTGGAGAGGGCGGAGAGGGCTCTCGTGGTCAGTTCCTGGGCGATGTCACGGCGTTCGGGGTGGGCGGTGAGGGCGGCTTCGAGCTCGCCTGCCGCGCCGGGGGCCGCCTTGGGATTGGTGCGGAGGGTGCGGACCGCTTCCTGGATGCCCGTGCCCTGGGACCAGCGGTGAACGTGGCGGATGGTGCGGCCGTCGATGGCGGCCGCGTGGAGGTAGCTGCGCAGGAGCGTTTCGGCGGTGTCGGTGACCGCCTGGTCCAGGCGGGCGGTGGGGCGTACGGGGGTCAGCAGGGCGGTCGCTCTCGCTGCCGCGGTCGACTTGTCCTCGCAGCCCGTGGTCGGGGACCAGTGGAGGCGGGCCGGGGTGTCGCACAGGTGGGTGGGGTCGTGGAGGAGGACCGGGCCGAGTTTGGCTCGGGCGTCCTTGGTGTCCTGCCAGAGGGTCGGGTTGGAGGTGACGACGAGGGCGGGGCCCTCGGCGTCGCGAACGGCCTGGGCGGCGGTGGTGTAGCGGGTCTCGGGCGGTGCGTAGAGGACCGGGCCTTCGGTGCGGTGCGTGTCCCACGCGGCCGCCTGTTCGGCCTTCGGGGAAGTGAGCGGCGAGGGCGTCGGCTGCGGTTCCGTCCTCGGCTCCGGGGCCGGTTCGGTCCTGGGGGTGGGGACCTCGTGGTGGGCCGGGGGGATCGGTGCCTCCTGCGGGGCCCTGTGGGCCGCCGCGCCCGCGCCGTCCGGTGCCTGCGTCCTCCTCCTCGCCCGTACCGCCCTCCACCGGGCCACCGTGCCCATGACGAACACGGTGAGGACGAACAGGAGCATCAGCTGGCCGATGAGCAGGCCCCAGAAGAGGCCGTAGCCGGAGAGGGCGGCCGGCTGTGCGTCCGGCCAGGCGCCGGCGATGTCGTGGGGCTGGGCGACGAGGTGCCGCATGGCCAGCGGGGTGCGGACGAAGGTGACGCCGGAGGGCCAGGCGCCGTGGGAGAAGACGGCGGCCAGTCCGGTGGCTGTCCAGACCAGCAGGGTCATGCCGAGCAGGAACGCGAGTATGCCGACCAGGAGGCCGTCGGGGATGCCTCCCTGGCCCTCCCCGCTGTGCCCGCGGTGGTGGTCACCCGGTCTCATGGCGCCCCGCCCTCTTACGCCACCGTCGACTCGGACGAGTCGTCCAGGTCGGCCATGTGCTGTTCCATGAAGGCCGCCGCGCGCTGTTCCTGTTCCCGTTCGGCAGCGCGCAGGGCGTCGTCGGCCAGGTCGGCGGAGGACTCGGTCATCGCGCGGTCGGTGAAGACCAGCGGGCGTTCCGTCTCGGTGACCAGGTGTTTGACGACCTGGACGTTGCCGTTGACGTCCCAGACGGCGATGCCGGGGGTGAGGGTCGGGATGATCTCCACGGCCCAGCGGGGGAGGCCCAGGACGCGGCCCGTCGCCCTCGCCTCGTCGGCCTTCTGGGCGTAGATCGTCCTGGTCGACGCCATCTTCAGGATGGCGGCCGCCTCCTTCGCCGCCGCTCCGTCCACCACGTCGGACAGGTGGTGGACGACCGCCACGAAGGACAGGCCCAGGCGGCGGCCGAACTTCAGCAGCCGCTGGAAGAGCTGGGCGACGAAGGGGCTGTTGATGATGTGCCAGGCCTCCTCGACCAGGAAGATGCGCTTCTTCCGGTCGGGGCGGATCCAGGTGTGCTCCAGCCACACGCCGACGATCGCCATCAGGATCGGCATGGCGATGGAGTTGCGGTCGATGTGGGAGAGGTCGAAGACGATGAGCGGGGCGTCCAGGTCGATGCCCACCGTCGTGGGGCCGTCGAACATGCCCCGCAGGTCACCGTCGACCAGGCGGTCCAGGACCAGGGCCACGTCCAGGCCCCAGGCCCGTACGTCGTCTATGGCGACGTTCATCGCCTCCGCGGACTCCGGTTCGGGGTGGCGCAGTTGCTCGACGATGTCGGTGAGGACCGGCTGGCGTTCGACGATGGTCTCGTTGACGTAGGCGTGGGCGACCTTGAGGGCGAAGCCGGAGCGTTCGTCCAGGCCGTGGCCCATCGCGACCTCGATGATGGTGCGCAGCAGCGCCAGCTGTCCGGTGGTCGTGATCGCGGGGTCGAGGGGGTTCAGCCGGATCCCGTGGTCCAGTGCCGCCATCGGGTCCAGGCGGATGGGAGTTATTCCCAGCGCCTCCGCGATGAGGTTCCATTCGCCGACGCCGTCCTCGCCCTGGGCGTCCAGGACCACGACCTGGCGGTCGCGGAAACGGAGCTGGCGCAGGACGTACGTCTTCTCCAGGGCCGACTTGCCGTTGCCGGACTCGCCGAGGACCAGCCAGTGCGGGGCCGGGAGCTGCTGGCCGTACAGCTGGAAGGGGTCGTAGATGTAGCCCTTGCCGGAGTAGACCTCGCGGCCGATGATCACGCCCGAGTCGCCGAGTCCGGGGGCGGCGGTCGGGAGGTAGACCGCCTGGGCCTGGCCGGTGGAGGTGCGGACCGGCAGGCGGGTCGTCTCGACCTTGCCGAAGAGGAAGGACGTGAAGGCGTCGGTGAGGACGGACAGCGGGTCCCGCATGAGGTCCTACCTCCGAATGCCGGTGGCGAAGGGGAGTGTGTTGACGAAGGCGCGGTGGTGCTCGCGGTCGCACCACTCCAGTTTGAGGTACGACTTTCCCGCCGAGGCCCTTATCGTCCGCTTGTCGCGGGCGAGGGCCTCGGGGTTGCGCGAGGAGACGGTGATGTAGCCGACCAGGTTGACGCCGGCGGCGCCGCTGGCCAGGTCCTCGCCTCGCTGGTCGAGGCGGGAGTGGGCGGCCACGTCACGGGGGTCCACGGTCCGGTTCATCTTGGCGGCGCGGCTCGCCTCCGCCTCGTCGTTCGTCTTCTCGGTCAGCATGCGTTCGATGGCCACCTCGGTGGGTTCGAGATCCATCGTGACGGCGACCGTTCGGATGACGTCCGGGGTGTGGACGAGGAGCGGGGCCAGGAAGTTCACGCCGACCGGGGTCATCGGCCACTCCTTGATCCAGGCGGTGGCGTGGCACCAGGGGGCGCGGGTGGTGGACTCGCGGGTCTTGGCCTGCAGGTACGTCGGCTCCATGGCGTCCAGCTCGGCCGGCCAGGCGTTGCGCCTGGTCATCGCCTGGATGTGGTCGATGGGGTGGTCCGGGTCGTACATGGAGTGGATGAGCGACGCGAGGCGGCCCTGGCCGAGGGGCTGGCGGACGCGGATGTCCGCCTCCTGCAGGCGGGAGCAGATGTCGGTCAGCTCGCGGGCCATGACGACGGCGAGGCCGGCGTCCCGGTCGAGCTTGCGGCCGCTCTGCGGGCGGGCGGCGCGGGCCATGGCATGAGCCTCGGCGGCCAGTTCGCGCGTGTAGTGCATGCAGGCGACGAGGTAGGCGCGGTGCTGCTCGCTGCTCGTGGACACCATCGACTGCAGCTGGTCGTACGACGTCTGCAGCCAGGGCAGGGCCTTGTCGTCGCCGCGCTGGGCGACGTCCTTGGCGTGGGCGTCGGGGTCGGCGGGGAGGGTGCGGGCGAGCATCTGGAGGCGGGTGACGAAGCCGTCGCCGTTGGCCACGTGCTTGAGCAGGGTGCCGAAGCGGTCGACGAGGGCTTCCTGGTCCTCGCTGTCGCGCAGGCCGACGCCGGGGCCCTCGATCTCGATCGCGGCCGTCACCGTACGGCGGTCGGCGTGCAGCAGTACGGCGATCTCGTCGGGGCCGAAGGGGGCGGCCAGCCAGGTGATGCGGCCGATGCCGGGCGGCGGGCCGATCTCGACCTCCTCGCCGTCGAGCCGGGTGCCCGCCTCCATCGCGGCCGAGCGGTAGACCGTGCCCTGGCGCAGGGTGCGCTTGTAGCTGCGGTTGATCTCGAACCACTTGTAGAACGTGCGGTGCTTGTACGGCACGTACACCACGGCCAGCGCGAGCATCGGGAAGCCGGCGAGCAGCACGATGCGCAGGGCGAGGAGGGGGACGAGGAGCCCGCACATCATGCCGAGGAACGCGCCGACGACGATGAGCGCGATCTCGCCGGTCTCGCGGTTGCGGCCGACGATCGCGTTCGGCCGGGCGCGGCCGATCAGATATGTCCGGCGGGGCGTGACCGCGTGGGACACGTGGGACTCGGTCGTCAACGCCCTTCACCTCCCGTGCGATTGGTACTGCTGTTGCGGGTGTTGCTGGCGTGCGGGGTGTTGACGGCACTGCCGCTGCGTGGCGGGGGTGCGGCGGAGGGGACGGATCCGCCGCCTCCGTTCGAGGTGCGCGAGCTGTGCGCGGCGACTCCGCCGGCGGCCTGGTTGGCCGGGCGGGGGCCGCTGGAGGACGTACCGCCGCCGTTGCTGTCGGCGCGGGTGCTGTGCGTCTTGATGCCCTGGGCGACGAGGGTGGCCGGGCTGCTGATGACGGCGGCGGCCTTGCCTTCGGCGCTCTGCATGATGCGGTTGTTGCGGGAGCCCGCGATCTCGTCGCCGAAGCCGGGGACGAAGCGGTAGATCATCGCGCTGGCGAAGATGGCGAGCAGGATGATGGACAGGCCGGAGACGACGGCGCCGAAGGCGTCCGGGCCGTCGTCGGCGGACAGCGCGCCGGCGAGGCCCAGCACGATCACGATGATCGGTTTGACCAGGATGACCGCGATCATGATGCCGGCCCAGCGGCGGACGTGGCCCCAGAGGTTCTTGTCGACCAGGCCCGCGTAGACGACCGTGCCGAGCAGGGCGCCGACGTAGAGCAGGGCGGCCCTGATGACCAGCTCCAGCCACAGGACGCCGGCGGCGAGGATGGAGACCAGGGAGACCACGATCAGCATGATCGGGCCGCCGCCGATGTCCTCGCCCTTCTCCAGGGCGGCGGAGAAGGTGCCGAAGAACGTGTCGGTCTGGTTGCCGGTGGTCCTGGCGAGGACGTCCGTGAGGCCGTCGGTGGCGGACACGACCGTGTAGAGGATCAGCGGGGTGAAGGCGGAGGCGAGGACCGTCAGCCAGAGGAAGCCGACGGCTTCGCCGATGGCGGTGGTCAGGGGGACTCCGCGCACCGCCCGCTTGGCGACGGCCAGCAGCCACAGCAGGAGGGTCAGGACGGTCGAGGCCGCGAAGACGACGGCGTACTGCTGGAGGAACCTGGGGTTGGTGAAGTCGACGTTCGCCGTGTCCTTGACGGCCTCGCTGAGCTTGTCGACGGTCCAGGCGGCGGCGTCGGCACAGCCCTTGGCGAGGGAGGAGAGGGGGTCGAGGGTGTCGGAGACGCCGGGGTTGGTGGAGGTGCCGGAGCTGCCGTTGCCTCGTTCGCAGTACTTCTTGGCCTCGCCGGGGATGAGGCTGCAGTCGAGGCTGCCCGAGGGGGAGGGCGAGGCGGCCGGCGACCCGGAGGAGCTGGGCGTCGGGTCCGGCGTCGGCGCCGCGAAGGCGCGGGTGGCCAGCAGCACAGCCGACGTCTGGACTGCCGTGACGACTCCGGCGAGCCGGAGCACGCGGTGCGGGTTACCGGGCATACGTGAACCCTCCGTACTCCTCGATGGCCTTGCTGATCTCGTCGGAGGCGGCGGCTCTGTCGTCGCCGGGGACCGGGGCGGGACCGTCCTTCTGTTCGTCGCTGACGATCTTCCAGTCGCCGCCGGTCCACTGGAGCTCGAAGGTCCAGGTCTTCCAGGACGAGGTCACGGGGTCGGTGGAGTTCTCCCCGGACATGCCGATGAGGCCGAGGTACCAGACCGCGACCTTGGCGGTGGTGGCGGTGTACGTCTGGACCGTGGTGCCCACCGGGACCAGGCGGGAGACGAACGTGTCGCCCTCGGGCGCGTTGCCGTTCTCGTCGAGGCCCAGTTTGGCGAGGAAGTCGGCCGAGTAGGCCTGGTCCATGGGTGCCTGGAGCTTGGCCGCCGCGTCGGCGGTGAAGACGGTGCTGACGATCGCGTGCCGGCTGTCCTTCTGGAACATGCCGGTCGAGCCGAGCGCGACGGCGTAGTTGGCGGCTGCGGACTGGGCGCCCTGCTGGGTGTGCGCGTACCCCGTCGGAATCCCCCCGCTCTTGGACTTCACCGGCTTGGTCCCGGTCGCCGCCGTGGAGGTCGCTTGCGGTTTGTCGCCGTTGTCTCCCGCTGCCGAGGAGGAAGAGGAATCTTCGCCTCCACGGTTCGCGAAGGCGATCGCCGCGATGAGGAGGACGACGACGCCGACGACCGTGACCAGGCCGCGTGAGGAGGAGCGGGCGGGGCGGCGGGCGCCGCCGTAGGGGTCGGTTTCGGGCAGGCGGACGCGGGTACCCGTCGGCTCGCCGTAGTGGTGTTCGTCGCTCATGCCGTGTACGCCCCCTCGTTGCCGTACCGGTACGCGTAGAAGTACGACGGTAGCCGTGCTGGCTCCCGCGCGGGCGCGGTGTGGTGACTCGACATCAGGGAAACGCAACCTCAGCCGGTGGGCACGACGGGTGGGTGGGGTGGAGGGGGCCGGGCGTGCCCGGACGGGACTGGGGGAGGGCGGCGGCTATACGGCCATGCCGTACACGATCGTGAACAGTGTGCCCAGGGAGCCGATGATGAAGACGCCCGTCAGTCCGGCGATGATGAGGCCCTTGCCCTGTTCCGCGCTGAAGGTGTCGCGCAGGGCCGTGGCGCCGATGCGTTGCTTGGCCGCACCCCAGATGGCGATTCCGAGGCAGATCAGGATGGCGACCGCCATCACGACCTCGATCATCACCTTCGCCTCGTTGCCCAGGCTGCCGAAGGGGCCCCAGTCCGGAGCGATCCCGCCGATGATGGTGTTGATGTCTCCCTTGTCGGCCGCAAAGAGCATGTAAGTCACCGCCCCTGGTGGGTAGTTCCGCAGTCGGTCCCCTGCGGTGTGCAGAGGTCAGGCCTCATTCTCACCGACGAAGGCGCCGCCGTATGTCGACTTGGCGTCATTGACGGTCGCGATTCGTACGAATACCTTGTTCGGTCACTCTGTGTATCACGGCAGGTCACGCCGGGCAATGAGGTAGGTACGGAACCTGTTGTGTGGTTCCGTCGTTGTCCACTTCACAGCCCTGCGCCGTTTCTGACGGCCGGTCGGGTGAGAGGCCGTCTCGATGGTCTCATGCCGACCGGCATGCCGACTCCTGACGCATGGCGAACGGGCCGCGGCTGGATGCCGCGGCCCGTTCGCCGTTGCCACGTGTGGCCCCCACGGCCCACGGTGGCTGTATGCGGTGACTGAGGGTCAGCCGGTGAAGGCGTCCGTTCCCCGGGGGGTGCCGAGGCCGGTCGGGCCGTCGTAGCCCGCCTTGGCCGTGCACAGGTAGCCGGCGGTGGCGGAGCAGGTGCCGTTGCTGCCGCTGGTGACGTCGTTCAGGGCGGAGGTACCCGCGGTGTACGGGTACTGGGCCGGGTAGTCGGCGCTGCCCGGGGTGCCGGCGAGGGCGTAGACGGCGGCGATGATGGGGGCGGAGGCGCTGGTGCCGCCGAAGGTGTACCAGCCGGCGGTGACGCCGTAGGAGTCGTAGACGGAGACGCCGGTCGCCGGGTCGGCCACGGCGGAGACGTCCGAGATGGTGCGCCTGGCGCAGCCGGTGTCGGTCTGCCAGCTCGGCTTGGTGTCGTAGGCGGAGCAGCCGGAGCCGGTGCCCTCGGAGCTGGAGGTGCTCCACACGGTCTCGGTCCAGCCGCGCGTGGTGGAGGACGTCTTCAGGGCGGTGCCGCCGACGGATGTCACGTACTTGGAGGCGGCCGGGTATTCGGCGCCGTAGCCCTCGTCGCCGGCGCTGACGGTGATGGCGACGCCGGGGTGCTTGAAGTAGGACGAGTCGTAGCTCGTGTCCGACGACGACTCCGAGCCGCCGTAGCTGTTGGAGACGAACTTGGCGCCGAGCTTGACGGCCTCGTTCACGGCGGTGCCGAGGTTGGCCATGCTGGCGGACTTGGCCTCGACGAGCAGGATGCCGCACTGCGGGCAGACGGCGCTGGCCATGTCGAGGTCGAGGGAGATCTCCTCGGCCCAGCCGCTGTCGGCGGAGGGCAGGGAGGTGGTGGAGCCGGTCTGGCTGACCTTCTTGAAGCAGCCGTTGGCGGTGGTGCAGGCGGGCAGGCCGTAGTACGAGCGGTACTTCGCGAGGTCGGCGGCGGCGTTCGGGTCGTCGTAGGCGTCGACGATGGCGATGGTCTGGCCGGAGCCGCTGCTCGCGGCCGCGTCGGTCAGGCCGTAGGCGTCCTGGAGGTCGGAGGGGCCGTAGCCGGAGGGGGTGGAGGCGTCGGCGGCCTTGGGGGTGACGCCGTCGACGGCTGCCTCGTGCTTCTGGAAGGCGGTGAGGCCGCCGGTGACGCGGAAGGAGTCGCAGGCCAGGTCGCCCTTGTGCTTGGGGGTGGCGCAGGGGGTGGCCGTCCAGGTGACCTTGCCGGCCTGGGCGGCTTGGGTGGTGGTCGGGCTTGTGGTGGTTGCCGCGCTCGCGTGGGCCGCGGTGCCGAAACCGGCGAGCACGAGAGCGGCGGTGCCGAGGGCGGATGCGCCGATGCGGCGCCATCTGCCCGATATGGCAGGGGTGTTGGGGGGTGTCGTACGCAACGTCCAGCCTCCTGGGAGTGGGGTGTCAGGGGCAGTGCGGGTGGGGGTGGTGCGTGGTGCGGTGCCTCCGGTACGCGGTCCCCGGGGGCGGGCGGCGGCCCGCCGACGACTGTGACGTTGTTAGGTACGCGACAACAAGGCAGCCGGTGGAATCCTGACTTCCGCCTTAATCAAGGGGGTTGGGGGCTTACTGACCAATGGTGGGCGGATGGCTCGGGGATGGCACGGGCTTGACCTCGAGCGCGATTGAGCTACGAACATCGCCGGCATGACGACTGAAGAACTGACGGCGTCCCGTGCGGCCGACCTCGAGGCGATCCGGGCGGTGGTCGCCACACTCGAGCACAGCCAGCGCAACGAACTCCCCGACGAGTTCGTGAACCTCTTCCGTGAGGACGCCCTGTGGACGACGGGCCACGGGAGGCGCCTCTACGACCGCGCGGAGATCTCCGAGTTCACGCACCGGGTGCTGCCCGGGTCGATGCGGGAGGGGACGGTGACGTACGAGGTGGAGCATGTGCTGTTCGTCCGGCCGGACGTGGCGGCGGTGAAGGCACGGGCCCAGTACTGGACGCAGGAGGGCGGCGACCCGGTCGGCAACCCGGGGAGCCCGCTGTACGTGATGGCGAAGGAGGACGGGCGGTGGGTGCTGGTCGCCTGCCAGAACACCGAGGTGATCGACGGGTGAGGGCGGGCTGAGGGTCACCCGCGCGTGCGGCGGCGGTAGTAGTGGACGGTGACCGCGCCGAGCAGAGGGCCCCAGGCGACCAGGGGGAGGTAGCAGAGGTTCACGAGCCACTGCCCCCAGGGTTCGACGTCCATCTGGGAGTGGAGAGTCGTCCAGACCAGGAGTACGCCGTAGACGGTGCAGGCGACCGCGCCGAGGGCCGCGGGGACGACGGCGGCGAGTACGGGGACGGGGCGACCTCCGAGGTACGGGATCCAGCGGGGCCACACCTCGCCCCACGGCCGCACCAGCCCGTACGTCAGCCAGGCGAGGCCCTCCTGGGCGAGGGACAGCAGGGGGAGGATCAGCAGGCCCCAGCCCGGGAGGAGCATCGCGTCGTACTCGGACTCCCCTAAGCCGAGGGGGACACCGAGGACGACGGCCACGCGCCATGCGGCGGAGGGGAGGTTGACCCAGAGGACCGCGGCGGCGGCTCGGTGAGCCCAGCGGGGGACGCGGGGGAGGACGGTGGCCGGCCCGGCGGTGGGGCTGAGGGTGGACATACGGGCGCTCCTCGTGGGGAGTTCGGATACGACGTCACGATGCTGGCGCCCGGGCCGGGGTCCGGGCGTCCTGCCGTGGGGTCGATCCCGTACGCCTTGAGGCGCAGTTCCGGGGTTGGCTCTGTCACTCTCCGGTAGCACGGCGTGACGCGATCCGGGTGACGGTTCGGCCGGCGAGTGGCACGGTGATCTTCGTGGTCATGGTGGTGTCGAAGTCGGCCGGGGCCGCTGTGAGGTCGGGGCGCCGGTGGGGTAGCTGCTTTCCATGAGGTGGATGCATCGGGGCGTGGTGGACGAGTCCCGCGACTCCGAGGTCGCCAGTGCGCAGGCCGGGCCGCGTGACAGCCGTGGGCCGGGAGTCGATGAGAAGCGTCTGACCGGACTCTCACCTTCGTGGGACACAGTGGGGCCGATGAAGCGCAGCCCTCGTCTTCTCGTCGCCGTCGTGCTGCTGGCCGCCACCGCCGCGTCCGAGGCGGCGGCCGACGAGGGGCCCGGACCCTTCGGGGTGACCGTCGTCGCCTCGGCGACAGCGCGGTCCGTGCGGGTCGGGGCGCTGTTCGACACCGACGAACCCGCCGACGGCCACTTCTGCACCGCATCCGTCGTCCACAGCCCGCACCACGACCTCGTCGTCACCGCCGCGCACTGTCTCGGCGGGCAGGACCACCTGGTGTTCGCACCCGGGTACCGGGACGGGAAGGCCCCCTACGGGGTGTGGAAGGTCGAGCGGTCGTTCCTGCCCGACGGGTGGGCCAAGGAGCAGGACGAGGACAGTGACGTGGCGTTCGCCGTTCTCGACGAGAGCGGCAGTAAGTACGACAAGGGCGTCGAGGACGTCCTCGGGGCCAACCGCTTCGTCACCGGCGCCACCACCGGCGCCACCGCCGTGACCCTCACCGGCTACCCGAACTCCCGCGACACCCCGATCACCTGCACCAACAAACCCACCGCCCACAGCGCCACCCAGCAGCGGATCGACTGCCCCGAGTTCGCCGCGGGGACGAGCGGCAGCCCATGGGTGAACGGGGACGGGGAGGTCGTGGGGGTACTGGGCGGGCACGAGCAGGGTGGGGCCACGGCGGACATCTCGTACAGCGTGGTGTTCGGGTCGGAGGCCGCGTCGCTGTACCGGGAGGCGGCCTCCGACCCGTAGAACCCGTACTACCCGCAATCCCCGTAGTACCAGTAAGGGGACCGGGCGTCAGGCGATGCGGTGGACGAGCTGGGTCGTCAGCTCGTAGCGGGCGCCTACGACGGCCAGCTGACCGGACGCGATCTTCGAGGCCAGGTCGGGCTCGGCGGCGAGGCGGGAGCGGACGGCTCGTATGTTGGCGTCGATGGTCGAGTCGACGCGGGCGTCGCCTTCCTTCGTGCGGTCGATGTACGGGCTGATCTGGTCGGCCAGGTACTGGATGTGGGCGGGGAGCTCCTCGCCGGACAGGTCCGCCTGGACGGCCGCCTTCACGGCGCCGCAGGACTGGTGGCCCAGCACCACGACCAGCGGGATGCCCAGTTCGAGAACGCCGTAGGCGACGCTGCCGAGGACGGCCTCGTCCAGGACCTCGCCGGCCGTCCGGACGGTCATCAGATCGCCGAGGCCCTGGTCGAAGACCAGCTCCGGGGGAACGCGGGAGTCGATGCAGCCGAGGACCACGGCGAAGGGGTGCTGACCGGATATCAGGCTCTGGCGTACGGCCGGGGTCTCGTCCGGGTGCCGCTCGCAGTAGGTGCGCCAGCGCTGGTTGCCGGCCGCCAGCTCCCGCAGGGCCTCGGCGGCCGTCGTGGGACGGGGGGTGGTCCTGCGCGGGGCGGCGGAGGCGGGGGCCGCGGCGAGGGCCGCACCGCCGAGGGTCGCGGCCCCGGCGAAGCCACCGCGCAGAAGCGAACGGCGGCCGAGAGCACGGCGGATGGATCTGAGGGGCGTGTCTTCAGAGTTCACGCGCTGGAACGTATGTCCGAGCTTTGAACTGACCTACGCGGCTTGCTGAATCATGGGAAGGCATGGGGAACCCGGGAGGGGATGTTGGGCATCTCTTGACACCCGGCAGAGCTGCCGTTGACTCCCGCGGTCTCCCGTGACTTCACGTCAAGCACAGCTCAACCGACCGCGAGAGCATCGGTTGCGCCGGCTTCCGCGTGGGAAGCTCGTAAACTGACGCGGGCGTACTCCCTTTCGGTGATGGGCGGTTGACGGTGCGTAAGGCGTGGATCGTGGCGGGTGCCGTCGGTGCGGTGGGGCTCAGCTTCGTGATGCTGCTCGTCGTCGGGGTGTACGTCGTCGCCGGGAACGTCGTCAACGGGGTGGGCGGCAAAAGCGTCGGGCTGGCCAAGGGGGCGGTGCCGGCCGCGTACCAGGCGCTCGTGCAGAAGTGGGGCAATCTCTGCTCGGCCATCAACCCGGCACTGCTCGCCGCCCAGTTGTACCAGGAGAGCGGATTCAACCCGAACGCGAAGAGTCCGGCGAAGGCCCTGGGAATAGCGCAATTCATCCCGGGGACGTGGGCCACCCATGGAATCGACGGCGACGGCGACGGCGACCGCGATGTGTGGGACCCGAATGACGCGATTCCGTCGGCCGCTTCGTACGACTGCAAGCTCGCCTCGTACGTGAAGGACGTGCCCGGCGACCCGACGAAGAACATGCTCGCGTCGTACAACGCGGGGGCGTACGCGGTCATCAAGTACCGGGGTGTACCGCCGTACAGGGAAACCCAGAACTACGTGAAGACGATCACGACTCTGGCGGAGAGCTTCGCCGCCCCCGTCACCCGGGTCGATCCCTCCGAGCAGGCCGCCGGGGCCATCTACTTCGCACAGAAGAAGCTCGGGACGCCGTATCTGTGGGGTGGGAACGGTACGCCTGAGCAGGGGGGACGGTTCGACTGTTCGGGGTTGACCAAGGCGGCGTACGAGAGCGTCGGGATCACCCTGCCCCGGGTGGCGAACGATCAGTACAACGCGGGGCCGCACCCGTCCAGGGACGAGTTGCTGCCGGGGGATCTGGTGTTCTTCTCGCCCGATCCCACCAACTCCCGGGCCATCGACCACGTGGGGATCTATGTGGGGGGTGGGTACATGATCGACGCTCCTTACACGGGGGCCGTCATCCGGTTCGATCCGATCGACACCCGTAAGTACTTCGGTGCCACCCGGGTGACCGAAGATGGCGCGAAAGCGCTCCCCACGACCGTCTGAACCAGTCGGTAAGGCATCCCCTGAGCTGCGGCGATGTATCTCTCTTCGATAACGTCTGCGTGATCATTCAGTGGAGAGTGGAACGTATCAACCGGGGCCGTGCGTTCCTGTTGACGTAGCCGAGCAATGCCTGTGACCGACTGGACCGGCGGAAGCGGATCTACGACCCACGGGGGTGGGCACGAGCGGCGGGCGTGAGGCGCGCCGGGCAGAAACACGACGAAGGGGCCGCAGCACCATGGCTGGACTCGCCGCATCCGGTTCGAACCCCGACGTCGACCTGCTCTACGACATCAACGGCCTTGCCAAGGACGCCCCGCACTGGTTGGACCGGGTCGTGGAGTTCGTCGGCGAGTACGGGCTGTTGCTGGGCATGGTGCTGCTGGTGCTGTGGTGCTGGTGGACCGTGCGGCGGCGGCCCGGGTCGGCCGAGGAGGCCGCCTCGTCCGTGGCCGCGCTGGTGTGGGCGCCGTTGGCCGCGGGCATCGCGGTGCTGGTCAATGTGCCGATACGCGGGTTCGTTGAGCGGCCTCGGCCGTTCCTCGACCATCAGGGGCTGGAGGTGCTGGTCTCCGGCAAGACCGACTACTCCTTCGTGAGCGACCACGCGACGATCACCATGGCGATGGGTGTCGCGCTGTTCGTCGCCAACCGGAAGTTCGGGCTGGTGGGCCTCGGCCTCGGGCTGCTGGAGGGGTTCTGCCGGGTGTACATGGGCGTGCACTACCCGACGGACGTCGTCGGAGGGTTCGCGCTCGGTACGGCCGTGGCGCTGCTGCTGTCCCCGCTCGCTTCGATGCTGCTCACTCCCGTGCTGAAGGCCGTGGACCGGTCGCCTCGGGTCGGATGGGTGGTGCGGAGCCGCTCCGCCCGGGTGGCGGGGCGAGACGCGGTGATCCCGGGGGCCCGGGTGGAGACGGCCGCCGAGGAGCGGGATCTGGCCGCGTAGCCCGCAGCCGGTCAGGCACTTGGTCGGTCAGTCGGGTCGCTACAGGCCCTGGGGGTAGGCGAAGAAGCCCTTCGGGTCGTACTGCTTCTTCAGTTGGGTCAGGCGCGGCAGGGCGTCGCCGTAGTACGCCTTCTTCCAGTTCGTCAGGGAGGGGTCCGCGTAGTTCTGGTACGCGGCGCCCGAGGCGTGGGGCCTCATGGACTTGTGGGCCGAGGCCAGCCAGGACTGGGCCGCCGTGCCCGTCGTGCCCGCTCGCCAGGAGGCGATGTACTGGGCCAGCATGCGGGAGCGGCGGTGGACGAAGGCCGTGGCGGTGGGGGACACGCGGTTGACGGCGCCGCCGAGCGCCGTGAGGGCGATGCTGCCCGAGCCGCCCCGGACGGTCTTCATCTGGTTGAGGAGCGTCTGGATGCTGGCCGTCGACAGCGAGCGGTCGAAGAAGTCCGAGCGGGCCGCGTACGTCTCCCGGCCCAGCTTGCCCTGCGGGGAGCGGCCCGGGGTCGAGCCCGGCAGATGGCACTGGGCGTCGGTGGAGAAGGAGGAGCAGCCGGCGTAGATCTCCATGGCCTCCTCGTACGAGCGGCGGCGCAACGACACGCTGCTCGCCGGGGCGCCCACACGGGCCGCGAGGCGGTCGACCGCGTTCTGCAGCTGGCCGTACGTGCCGATGCAGAAGGCGGCGACGGAGATCCTGGGCGTGCCGCCCGGCGTGTTCGCCAGGTGCAGGGAGGACCAGATCTCGTCGGGCTGGGCCGGGCCCCACTCCTGCCAGGCCTTCACCACCGCGGCCGCCCTGGACCAGGGCCAGGAGAGGTAGCCGGTCACCGCCTGCGGGGCCGCGTGGGTCCTGAACTGGAGTTCCGTCACCACGCCGAAGTTGGCGTTGCCCGCGCCGCGCAAGGCCCAGAAGAGGTCCTTGTTCGTCGTCGCGTTGGCGGTGAGCTGCCTGCCGTCCGCCGTGATCAGCGTGGCCTGCGTCAGGCTGTCGCAGGTCAGGCCGTACGCGCGGGAGACCACGCCGTGGCCGCCGCCGAGGACCAGGCCGGAGACGCCGACCGTGGGGCAGGAGCCCGCCGGGATCGTCACGCCCCTCGCGGTCAGCGCGCGGTAGACGTCGATCAGCTTCGCGCCGGCGCCGACGACGGCGGAGTTGCCGCTCGCGCGGACCCGGTTCAGCTTGGAGACGTCGAGGATCAGCCGCCCGTTGCCCGAGGACCAGCCGCCGTAGGAGTGGCCGCCGTTGCGGATGGCGACCTTGGTGCCGTGGGCGCGGGCGTACGCCAGGGCCGTACGGATGTCGTCGGTGTGGGCGACGTAGGCGACGGCGGCCGGCTTGAGCCCGTCGAAGCGCGTGTTGTACAGCTGCCGGGCCGCGGACCAGGAGGCGTCGCCGGGGCGGATCAGGGGGCCGTCCAGGTCACGGGCGAGGGCCGCCCAGTTGGCGGCGGCCACGGCGCTCGTGGTGGTGAGGGAGGTCCCGCCGGCGGAGGCGCTGTCGCCCGCCGCCCTGCACGCGGCCGTCGCCACCGCCGCCGCCGCGGCCGTGCCGCCCGCTATGAACGTACGCCGTTCCATGTGTCGTCCCTGCGCCTTCCGTCGGCTTCATGGACCGAGACGGAGCCGGAGGTCCAGGGGTTCCACGGGGAGGCGGCGGAATCAGCTGTGGGTGTGGCCCTGCGCGTCCGCTCTGGCCAGGCTTCTCGCCCGGCGGGCCGGACCGCGCCAGCCGCAGGTGCAGCGGGCCAGACAGAAGGGACCTTGTTCGACGGTCGAGGTGCGGTGGACTTCCCCGTCGGTGGGGGTGGGGGCCGAGCGGTCCTGCTGCGTCACATCAGGAACGTTACCCACCCCGGGTAAAGGGCTCACCCGGCGAGGGCAACCCTTCGGCCACGCGCAAGCCCTCCGCCAGGCGTGACGCGCCCCGCCTGCCCGTCGTTGACCGGAACGACGTGGGGCCCGTGACGGACGTACCGGCTGGGGGTAGACAGCGATGGCGGATCGGCAGCAGCGGCGGTGGGGAACGGCGGTCGTTGCGGGACTCGTGGCCGGGATCTGTGCCGGTACCGCCGGATGCTCCGGCAGCGGAGCCGCCGCCGAGGACCCGCACGCGGCCGACCCCGTCGAGACGCTGCGCCGCGCCGCCGACAGGCTCGTGGAGGCGGGCAGCTCCAAGGCCCGGACGTCGATGGAGATGGCCACCGGCGGGACCCGCGTGACCATCCGGGGCGAGGGCGTCTACGACTTCCGCAGGCAGCTGGGGCGGCTGAAGGTGGTGCTCCCGCAGGATCCGGCCGGGGCCAGCGAGCACCGGCCCATCACCGAACTCCTCGCACCCGGCGCGCTGTTCATGAAGAACCGCGGTGCCGGGGTGCCCGCGGAGAAATGGGTACGGGTGGAGACGGCGACACTGTCCGACGGCAACCTCGTCACCGGCGGGGCCACCGATCCGTACGCCGCCGCCGAGGTGCTGCGCGGGACGCGGACGGCGACGTACGTCGGGAAGAGCGAGTTCGCCGGGACCGAGGTGCGGCACTATCGCGGGACCGCCGACCTGACCGTGGCCGCCGAGGACGCCTCCGCGGGCGGCCGGGGTTCGCTGAGCGCGGCGGCGAAAGGGTTCGCCACGGCGCGGGTTCCCTTCGACGTCTACCTCGACGAACAGGGCCGTATCCGCAAGGTCCGCCACCGCTTCAGCTTCGTCAACGGCCGTCAGAAGGAGGCCGTCGCGGTCGCCTCGACGACGCTGCTGTACGACTTCGGGGCCCCCGTCGACGTACGGCTCCCGGCCGATCGGGACATCTACACGGGGCGGATCGCGGAGGAGTGAGCGGCGCATGAAGCGGGCCGGCTGGGGCAGGCGACGGTCGGATTCGGTCACGGAACGGGCGTGAGGACTAGCCCGTCCGTGCCATGCGCGGTGTGTAGGCCGCTCCCTACTCTAGGAAGTCGGTGACGGCAGAGATGAGGTGATGCGCGTGGCTCCGGTCGGCGGTACGGCGGTTCAGGACCACGTGGCCCTCGCCGAGATCGAGCTGTGCGGAGAGCTGATCATCGCGGCCTCGGCGGCCGAGGAGCGGCTCAGTCTGGAGAGTATCGACGAGGTGCTGCGGGTGGGGGAGGAGCGGGACGCCTCCGGCGGGTGAGGCTGCTCCGTGTTGTTGTGTGTCTCAGGTGCGTCGTTGCGGGGGCGCCGTTGAGTTCGGTGCGTCCCTGGGGCCGGTGTTCGGTGTCCAGTGGTCTGTGCGGCGCCGGGGCCTGTGCAGCCCTGGCCTGGGGTGTCCCTGCGTCCTGTGCGTCCCTGCGCGCAGGGGGCGGGGTGTCATGCGTCACGTGCGGAGCAGGCGGCCGATGGCCTTCGTCGCCTCCTCCACCTTCGCGTCGATCTCGTCGCCGCCCTTGAGAGCCGCGTCGGCGACGCAGTGGCGCAGGTGCTCCTCCAGCAGTTGCAGTGCGAAGGACTGCAGGGCCTTGGTGGAGGCGGACACCTGGGTGAGTATGTCGATGCAGTAGGTGTCCTCGTCGACCATGCGCTGCAGGCCGCGGATCTGGCCCTCGATGCGGCGCAGGCGCTTGAGGTGTTCGTCCTTCTGTTTGTGGTACCCGTGCACGGTCGCGGCTGTGGTCACCGCTGCGGTCCCGGATTCCGGTTCCGCGGTGACGGGCTGTGCGGTCTCGGCCTGTACGGCCTCGGCTGCGGCGGAGGGCGCTCCCGCGCCGGCCTCGGTGGTCGTCATCGCGTCCTCCAGACATATACCCCTACTGGGTATATCGTACCGAACTTTGGCGGGTATAGGGCCTGTGGCCACCGCTGTGGGAGGTCTGTGGACTGGACCACCTGGCGGCCCCGCTGCAGGCGGCCGGACCCCATGGGCGACACTGGGGGACGGCCCATTAGCCGTGGCCGGATGATGCGCCTAGCATCAGCCTGACCGAAACCGATGCATTTTGAGGACCCCACGTGCGCTTTCGTCTGACCCCCAGGGAGACGAGCTTCTATGACATGTTCGCCGCGTCCGCGGACAACATCGTCACGGGCTCGAAACTCCTCATGGAACTGCTCGGGGCGGACACCGCCGGCCGGGCCGAGATCGCAGAGCGTATGCGGGCCGCGGAACACGCCGGTGACGACGCCACACACGCGATCTTCCACCAGCTGAACTCCTCGTTCATCACGCCGTTCGACCGTGAGGACATCTACTCCCTGGCCTCGTCCCTCGACGACATCATGGACTTCATGGAGGAGGCCGTCGACCTGGTGGTCCTCTACAACGTCGAGGAACTGCCCAAGGGCGTCGAGCAGCAGATCGAGGTGCTGGCGCGGGCGGCGGAGCTCACGGCCGAGGCCATGCCGAATCTGCGGACGATGGAGAACCTCACCGAGTACTGGATCGAGGTCAACCGGCTGGAGAACCAGGCGGACCAGATCCACCGGAAGCTGCTGGCCCACTTGTTCAACGGCAAGTACGACGCCATCGAGGTGCTGAAGCTCAAGCAGATCGTGGACGTCCTGGAGGAGGCGGCGGACGCGTTCGAGCACGTGGCGAACACGGTGGAGACCATCGCCGTCAAGGAGTCCTGAGCTCTTCATGGACACCTTCGCTCTGGTCGTGACCATCCTGGTCGCGCTCTTCTTCACATACACCAACGGCTTCCACGACTCGGCGAACGCGATCGCCACGTCCGTCTCCACGCGGGCGTTGACACCCCGGGCCGCGCTGCTGATGGCGGCGGTGATGAACCTCGGCGGCGCCTTCCTGGGGTCCGGGGTCGCCAAGACCGTCAGCGAGGGGCTGATTCAGACGCCCGAGGGGTCGAAGGGGATGGGGATCCTCTTCGCCGCGCTGGTCGGGGCGATCACGTGGAATCTCGTCACGTGGTACTTCGGGCTGCCGTCGTCGTCCTCGCACGCCTTGTTCGGGGGCATGGTGGGGGCCGCGCTGGCCGGGGGGACGACCGTGTACTGGCACGGCGTTCTCGAGAAGATCGTCATTCCGATGTTCGTGTCGCCGGTGGTGGGGCTGGTCGTCGGGTACCTGGTGATGACCGCGATTCTGTGGATCTTCCGGCGGGCCAATCCGCACAAGGCCAAGCGGGGGTTCCGGATAGCGCAGACCGTTTCCGCGGCCGGTATGGCTCTTGGGCATGGTCTGCAGGACGCGCAGAAGACCATGGGCATCGTGGTGATGGCGCTGGTCATCGCGGATGTCGAGGACTACGGGGATCCGATCCCGGTGTGGGTGAAGATCGTTTGCGCGGTGATGCTGTCGCTGGGGACGTATGCGGGTGGGTGGCGCATCATGCGGACGTTGGGGCGGAAGATCATTGAGCTGGATCCGCCGCAGGGGTTCGCGGCGGAGACCACTGGGGCGTCGATCATGTTCACGACGGCGTTTCTCTTCAAGGCGCCGATCTCCACGACGCATGTGATCACGTCGGCGATCATGGGGGTTGGGGCGACGAAGCGGATCAATGCCGTGCGGTGGGGGGTTGCCAAGAACATCGTTCTCGGCTGGTTCATTACGATGCCGGCGGCGGCGGTTGTCGCGGCTTGTGCGTTCTGGGTTGTGAAGCTGGCGTTTCTGTAGCGGGGGGTTTGCCCACCCACCCGCCCATCTCGGTTGGGTGAGGAGTCCCCCTCCCTCGGGGCTGCGCCCCGGACCGCCTCGGGGCTGCGCCCCGGACCCCGGCGGGGCTCGCCCCTGCGCCCCGGTTGGTTTGCCCGCCCCGTCTCGGTTGGGTGAGGGGTCCCCTTGTTTTGGGGCTTCGCCCCGGGCTTCGGGCGGGGCTTCGCCCCTGCGCCCCGGGCGTTTGCCCGCCCCGTCTCGGTTGGGTGAGGGGTCCCCTTGTTTTGGGGCTTCGCCCCGGGCTTCGGGCGGGGCTTCGCCCCTGCGCCCCGGGCGTTTGCCCGCCCCGTCTCGGTGGGTGGGAGGTCTCCTTGTCTCGGGGCTTCGCCCCGGGCCGGTTGCCTGCCCGCCCGTTTCAGTTGGGTGAGGAGGCCCCCTGCTTCGGGCTTCCCCGGGTCCGGGCGGGGCTTCGCCACTGTGCCTCGGGTGGTTTGCCCGTCCGCCCGTCTTGGTTGGTGGGGGCCCCTGTCTCGGGCTTCGCCCTGCGCCCCCGCTCCCGCGTTTGTCTCCTGTGCCCCGGGGTGCTTGGCCCGCCCGCCCGTCTCGGTTGGGTGGGGAGTTCCCCTGTCTCGGGCTTCGCCCTGGGGTCTTGGCGGGGCTTTGGCCCTGCGCCCACGCCCCCGCGTTTGGCTCCTGTGCCCGGGGTGGTTTGCCCGCCCGCCCGTCTCGGTTAGGTGGGGGCTCTTCTGTCTCGGGCTTCGCCCCGGGTCCGGGCGGGGCTTTGCCCCTGGGCCCCGGGGGTTGCCCACCCGCCCGTTTCGGTTGGGTGAGGGGGGCCCTGCAGGGGGACTTCGTCCTGGAGGGCCAGGTGCGTTCCCCCGTCGTGAGTCGGTGCTCCGCCCTCCGTCGGCGCCGCGGGCTCACCCCAGCCCCCTCCAGGAAGCCTCCGTTCCACCCCACTCCTCGTCACCACACGGGCCCGCCCCCCGGGAGCCAGGGGGCGGGCCCTTTTGTGTCCTCGCGGTGGCACCGCCATGCAGCACCGCGAGGGGATCGGGGTCAGCCGAAGCGGCCGGAGATGTAGTCCTCCGTGGCCTGGACCGACGGGTTGGAGAAGATGCGCTCGGTCTCGTCGATCTCGATGAGCTTGCCGGGCTGGCCCACTGCCGCGAGGTTGAAGAAGGCCGTGCGGTCGGAGACGCGGGCCGCCTGCTGCATGTTGTGCGTCACGATGACGATCGTGAAGCGCTCCTTCAGCTCGCCGATCAGGTCCTCGATGGCGAGGGTCGAGATCGGGTCGAGGGCGGAGCAGGGCTCGTCCATGAGGAGGACCTTGGGCTCCACCGCGATCGCCCTCGCGATGCACAGGCGCTGCTGCTGGCCGCCGGACAGGCCGGAACCCGGCTTGTTCAGGCGGTCCTTCACCTCGTTCCAGAGGTTCGCGCCCTTGAGGGACTTCTCCACGACGTCCTGCAGTTCGGACTTCTTGAAGTTGCCGTTCAGGCGCAGGCCCGCCGCCACGTTGTCGAAGATCGACATCGTGGGGAACGGGTTCGGGCGCTGGAAGACCATGCCGACCTCGCGGCGGACGGACACCGGGTCGATGCCGTGGCCGTAGAGGTCCTCGTCGTCCAGCAGTACCTTGCCCTCGACGCGGCCGCCGGGGGTCACCTCGTGCATGCGGTTCAGGGTGCGCAGGAACGTCGACTTGCCGCAGCCGGACGGGCCGATGAACGCCGTCACCGAGCGCGGCTCGACCGTCATCGAGATGTCCTCGATCGCCTTGTGGGAGCCGTAGTAGGCGGTCAGTCCGCTTACGTCGATTCGCTTGGCCATGTTTACGTCACTTCCAGAATTCAGATCGGTCGCTGTGTGGCCGCGCGCTAGCGACCGGTCTTCGGGGCCTTCCAGCGGGCGATGCCGCGGGCCAGCAGATTGAGGATCATCACGAAGGCGATCAGCGTGAGCGACGCCGCCCAGGCACGGTCGTAGGCCGCCTGCGAACCGGCGCTCTGCGCGTACTGCTGGTAGATGTACAGCGGCAGGGACGCCTGCGCGCCCTCGAAGGGGTTCGCGTTGATGAACGGGTTGCCGAAGACGAGGAGCAGGACAGGAGCGGTCTCGCCGGCGATGCGGGCCACCGAGAGCATGACGCCCGTGATGATGCCGCCGATCGAGGTCGGGACGACCACCTTCAGGATCGTGCGCCACTTCGGGACACCGAGCGCCAGGGAGGCCTCGCGCAGCTCGTTCGGGACGAGCTTGAGCATCTCCTCCGTGGAGCGGACGACCACCGGCATCATCAGGATCGCCAGGGCCAGCGAGCCCGCGAAGCCGAAGGGCTGCATGTCGAACATCAGCATGAGGCTGAGGATGAACAGGCCCGCGACGATCGAGGGGATGCCTGTCATGACGTCCACGAAGAACGTGACCGCCCTGGCCAGGTTGCCTCGGCCGTACTCCACCAGGTAGATCGCCGTCAGGATGCCGATCGGGGCGCCGATCACGGTGGCGAGTCCGACCTGCTCCAGGCTGCCGAGGATGGCGTGGTAGATGCCGCCGCCCGGCTCGGAGTCGGCGACGACGCCCATGGAGTGGGTCAGGAAGTAGCCGTCGAGGACCTTCACGCCTCGCTGGACGGTCGCCCAGATGAGGGAGGCGAGCGGGATGACGGCCAGGAGGAAGGCGACCCAGACCAGGGCCGTGGCGATGCGGTCCTTGGCCTGGCGGCGGCCCTCGACGCGGGCGGCGATGCCGTAGGTGGCCAGGAGGAAGAGGAGGCCGGCGATCAGGCCCCACTGGACGCGGCTGTCGAGGCCCGTGCCGAGGCCGATCGCGACGGCCGCGGCGATGGAGCCGGCCAGGATGGCCCAGGGGGTCCACTTGGGCAGGCTGGCGCCGCGCAGGGTGCTGGGGCGCTTGTCGGTGACGACGGCGTTGCTCATGCGTTGGCCCCCGAGTACTCCTTGCGGCGGGCGATGATCGCGCGGGCCGCGCCGTTGACCAGCAGGGTGATGACGAACAGGACCAGACCGGAGGCGATGAGCGCGTCGCGGCCGAACTCCGTCGCCTCGTTGAACTTGCTGGCGATGTTCTGGGCGAAGGTGCCGCCGCCGGGGTTCAGGAGGCTGGCGTGGATGTCGAAGTCGGGAGACAGCACGGTGGCCACCGCCATCGTCTCGCCGAGTGCGCGGCCGAGGCCGAGCATCGATGCCGAGATCACGCCGGAGCGGCCGAAGGGCAGGACCGCCATGCGGACCACTTCCCAGCGGGTGGCGCCCAGCGCCAGGGCCGCCTCCTCGTGCATCTGCGGGACCTGGCGGAAGACCTCACGGCTGACGTTGGTGATGATCGGAAGGATCATGATGGCGAGGAGGACGCCGACCGTCAGCATCGAGCGCGGGGCACCCCCGTCCCAGGAGAAGATCCCGGTCCAGCCGAGGTAGTTGTCCAGCCAGCCGAACAGGCCGTCCATGTGCGGTACGAGGATCAGGGCGCCCCAGAGGCCGTACACGATGGACGGCACGGCGGCGAGCAGGTCGATCACGTACGCGATGGGGCCGCTGAGGCGGCGCGGGGCGTAGTGCGTGAGGAACAGGGCGATGGCGACGGCGATCGGGACCGCGATGGCCATGGCGATGATCGAGGAGACGACCGTGCCGAAGGCGAGGACGGCGATGCCGAACTTCGGCGGGACGAGGTTGGTGTTCCACTCGAACGCGGTGAGGAAGTTCGCCTCGTCCTTGCTGATGGCGAGCGTCGCGCGGTAGGTGAGGAAGACCGCGATCGCGGCCATGATCACCAGCAGCAGGATGCCCGACCCGCGGGAGAGACCGAGGAAGATCCGGTCACCGGGTCGGGTGGCGGCGCGGGCGGCGCGCTTCTGCTCGGCCGGGGTCGGCAGAGCCGGGGGAGGGGCTTCGTCTGTGTTCTGTGACTTCTTCGTCGATATGTCCATGGGTTCTCCGGTCTGCGGAGCCGCTCGTGGCTGGGCGGCTCGGGCGGGGCCGGTCGTGCGGGCGGCCCCTGGCGGCGGTGCACCGGACGGTGCGGTCCGGGCCGGGTCGCCCCGGCGCGGACCGCACCTTCAGATCAGCTCAGGCCCTCGATGGTGGTGCGGACCTTGGAGATGATGGCGTCGGGGATCGGCGCGTAGTTGATGCCCGAGAGGATGCTCTGGCCCTCCTCGCTGGCGGTGTAGCGCAGGAACGCCTTGGTGGCGGGCAGGCTGTCGGCCTTGTTGCCCTTGTCGCAGACGATCTCGTACGTCACCAGGGTGATCGGGTAGGCACCCTCGGCCTTGGTGGAGTAGTTGATCTTCAGCGCCAGGTCCTGGCCGGTGCCGACGACCTTGGCGTCCGCGATGGCCTTGGTGGCGCCGTCGGAGGAGGCCTTGACCGGGGCGGAGGCGCCGGTGTTGATGGCGACCGTGCCCAGACCGTCCTTGGCGTACGACAGCTCCATGTAGCCGATGGCGCCGTTGGTCTGCTTCACGCCCTGGGCGACACCGGAGGAGCCGGCCGCGGCCTGGCCACCCTTGGCCTGCCAGGCCTTGCCGCCCTCGTACGGCCAGTCGGCCTTGGCGGTGGCGATCAGGTACTTGGTGAAGTTGTCCGTGGTGCCGGACTCGTCCGAGCGGTGGTACGGCTGGATCTTGAGGTCGGGAAGCTTCGCGCCGGGGTTGAGCTTCGCGATCGCGGAGTCGTTCCACTTGGTGATCTTGCCGTTGAAGATCTTGGCGATCGTCGGGGCGTCCAGGACGAGGTTGTCCACGCCGGAAAGGTTGTAGGCGACGGCGATCGGGCCGCCGACCATCGGCAGGTCGATGCCCTGGCCGCCGGAGCAGACCTGCTTGGAGGCGGTGACGTCTTCGGGCTTCAGCGCGGAGTCGGAGCCCGCGAAGGCGACCTGGCCCTGGGTGAACGCGGTGACACCGGCGCCGGAGCCGGAGCCCTTGTAGTTGACCTGGACGCTCTTGCAGGCCTGCGTGAAGTTCTTGACCCAGGCGTCGATCGCGTTCTTCTGCGCGGAGGAGCCGTCGGCGAGCAGCTGGCCCTTGGCGTCGTCGCACTTGATGGAGCCGGCCGCGGCGGTCGCGGAGGAGGTGCTGTCGCCGCTGCCCGAACCGGTGTCGTCGGAGCCGCACGCCGTGAGGGCCAGGGCGCCGGAGACGGCGAGAGCACCGAGGGTGAGGGCCCGCCGGTTCATGCGCTGAAGCTTCACTTGAGGGAGATCCTTCCAGGAGCCGCCGTCCTGAATCCGGCGGCGTGCGAAGACTGGGCGGCGCGGACACGTCCAGCAGGTCGCACCCCGCACCGGGTAAGGCTGAAATTAGGCAGAACAGGTGAAGGCACCGGCGGGCGCAAATGAACGGAGGGTGAACCCCTGTGGACGGTGCGGTTAGGTCACGGAAGGCTCACATTGAGGACACGGGACGATTCCGGACCGATCCGGCCTATGTCAGGTGGAGAGCGGCCAACAGGGCGTCCACGAGCGTGCGGTCCCTCGGCTGCGTGAGACGGTTTCGGGCGGCCGTCGGGGACAGCCACAGAATGCGGTCCACCTCGTCGTTCGACGCGAACGCGCCGTCGACGGCCTCGGCCGCCCAGTAGTGGACCTCCTTGGGGCGGCCCTGCGCGAGGTAGCGGAGCGTAGGCAACCGCGCGCCCGGACGGGCGGTGTAGCCCGTCTCCTCCGCCACCTCGCGCACGGCGCCGGCCTGCGCGTCCTCGCCGCGCTTCAGCTTGCCCTTCGGATGTGACCAGTCGTCGTACTTCGGCCGGTGGACCAGGCATACCTCCAGCTCACCTCCGATCGGTGAGCGGCGCCACAGGACACAGCCTGCAGCCTGGACGGGGGTGTCGTTCGGAGAACTCACCGGGTCACCGCCTCCTGGGTCGTCTACGAGGGCTGGTGGTCTGCTGGTCCGCGTACGACGTGCTGGGTCCCGCGTACCGCGTGCGGCGTGCGACGTGCGGTGCGTCGGGTCTGTCGACGGGTGGGGGGCCGACGGCTCGGGCTCACGACGGCGGGGTCCTGTTCGCTGCGTCCTGTTCGGAGGGGTCCTGTTCGGCGCGGGGTCCTGCGGCGGTGGTGTCCTGCGGCGGTGGTGTCCTGTGGCGGTTGGGGCTGTCTCCGGCGGGGTCTTGTGGGCGGCTGGGTCGTACGACGGCCGGCACTAGGAGGTGCCGCTGCCGACGGTCTGCTTCTGCCACGAGCGCTGGAAGGCGTACCGGGCCGCCTCCACCTCGTGCCGCTGGTCCGCGTGCAGCACGCCGAGCGCGTACGCCGTCGCCGGGGCGATGCGCGGCGTACGGGCCGCCTGGGCCGCGGCGGCCGCCGCCTCCGAGGCGTCCCGGTGCCGGTCGAGGGCCTGCCCGGCGGAGACCAGCCGTACGCCGAGCGGGGCGTCGCCGCCGTACAGGACCTCCAGGGCGTAGCGGTGCAGCCGCAGCAGGAGGCGGACCTGGTGCCAGGGCGCGTCCTGCGGGTGCGGGGACGGATCCGGGGACAGGCCGTGGACCAACGCCTCCGCGTTGTACGGGTGCCCCGCGGTGACCAGGGGCAGCGCGGACACGGCGTCCGTGAGGCGCTCCTCGGCCGCGGCCGCGAGGGGGCGGAGGTCGGTGGTGGCGGCGGTGGGGGTCAGGGGCACTTCGCTGGCCAGTACGGCGACCTTGTCCGCGACGGCGTGGAAGCGGGAGGAGCCCAGCGCCTGGAGGGCGGTCGAGTGGGCTCGGGTACGGGCGAGGGTGAGCTGACGGTCGAGCAGGGCGCCCGCCTTCGCCGCGCCCACGGTGAGGTTGCCGCGGTCCGGGGTGGCGGGATGGGTGGGGCTTCCGGCGTTGCCGGAGGCCGCCTTCTTCGCGACGGGAGCCGCTCCGGTGGCACGGCTGCCGACGGCTACCGAGGCGTCGGCGCGCGCGGTGGAGCCGGTGCTCGCGGCGGCGGAGGTACGGGGGCGCGCGGCGGAGCCGGTGCGCCCGCCTGCGACGGCGCCCGCCCCGGCGCCCACGGGATCGTGGGCGCCGCCCGGGATTGCGGACGCGCCGCCCGGGCTTGCGGAGGTGCTGCTGTCCGTGCCGGTTGTGGAGGCGATGCCCGTGCCCGTGCCCGTCGCGGAGCCGGGGTGCCCGTGGCCGGCGGTGTCGGCTCCCGTGCTCGTGGGAGCGCCGGTGGCGGTGCCGGTGCTTGCGGAGGTGTTGGTGCCCGTGTCCGCCGGGGCTCCGGCGAGCGTGCCCGCGGCGGCACTCGTTCCCGTGCTCACGGGCACGCCGGCGTCCGTGCTGACGGGGTTGGCGCTGCTCGCGTCCGCTGTGGCTCCGCCGCGAGCGGTGCCGGCGCCCACGCTCGCGGCGGCGGCGGCGGCCGTGCCCGCTGAAGGGCCGCCCGCCGTGGAGCCGCCGCGTGCGGCTGTGGTCGTACCGGCGCCCTTGGAGGTGGCGCCGGCCGGCTGGGCCGGTACCGCCGTCGCGCCCGACAGGCGGTGCAGGGCCAGCAGGAGGCGTTCCAGGCGGGCCTCGCAGGCGTGTTCCAGGGCGAGGGTGCCGGAGAGCCAGGCCAGTTCGGGGCGGATCTCCTCGGACCAGTCGGGGTCGAGGAGGGGCCGGAAGGTGTGCAGGCTGCCGCTGATGCGGCGGGCCGAGCGGCGCAGGGCGCGCGCCGCGTCGACGGTTTCCACGGCGCCGCCCGCCGAACCGTTCGGCGTACCACCGCCCGTTTCCCGGTGCAGGCGCAGGGCGCGGAGGAACTCCGTGGCCTGCGCCCGGAGGTAGGCCGCGAGGGCCTCCCCGGTCACCGGCAGGGCGGCGGGCCCGGCCGTGGTGTCCGTCAGGTCATGGTGTCGCTGTGCCACGCCGGCGCCTCCGGGCGTCTATGAGCATCTCCTGGACGTTGCGCAGGGGCTGGCCGTCCCCGTCGGTGGCGTGCCGGGTCCACTCGCCGTCCGGGCCGAGGTGCCAGGAGGCGGTGGTGTCCGACATGCCGGTCTCCAGCAGCCGGTTCAGGGCTGCGCGGTGGGCCGGGTCGGTGACCCTGACCATGGCCTCGATACGGCGGTCGAGGTTGCGGTGCATCATGTCCGCGCTGCCGATCCACACCTCGGGCTCGCCGCCGTTGCCGAAGGCGAACACACGGGAGTGCTCGAGGAAGCGGCCGAGGATCGAGCGGACGCTGATGTTCTCCGACAGTCCGGGCACGCCCGGGCGCACCGCGCAGATGCCGCGCACCCAGATGTCGACGGGGACGCCGGCCTGGGACGCCCGGTAGAGGGCGTCGATGACGGCCTCGTCCACCATCGAGTTGACCTTGACGCGGACGTAGGCGGGACGTCCGGCACGGTGGTGCTGGACCTCCTTGTTGATCCGCGAGACGAGGCCGTCGCGCAGGGACTTGGGGGCGACCAGCAGCCGGCGGTAGGTCTCGCGGCGGGAGTAGCCGGAGAGCCGGTTGAAGAGGTCGGAGAGGTCCGCGCCGACCTGCGGGTCGGCCGTCAGCAGGCCGAGGTCCTCGTAGAGGCGGGCCGTCTTCGGGTGGTAGTTGCCGGTGCCGACGTGGCTGTAACGCCGGAGCGTCTCGCCCTCCTGCCGGACCACCAGGGACAGCTTGCAGTGGGTCTTCAGGCCGACGAGCCCGTAGACCACGTGGCAGCCGGCCTCCTCCAGCTTGCGGGCCCACTTGATGTTGGCGTGCTCGTCGAAGCGGGCCTTGATCTCGACCAGGACGAGGACCTGCTTGCCGGACTCGGCGGCGTCGATGAGGGCGTCCACGATCGGGGAGTCGCCGGAGGTCCGGTACAGGGTCTGCTTGATCGCGAGGACGTCCGGGTCGGCGGCCGCCTGCTCCAGGAAGGCCTGCACGGAGGTGGAGAAGCTGTCGTACGGGTGGTGCAGCAGCACGTCCCGGTTGCGCAGGGCGCCGAAGATGTCGGGCGGGGTCGCGGACTCGACCTCGGCGAGGTCGCGGTGGGTGCCGGCGATGAACTTCGGGTACTTCAGCTCGGGCCGGTCGAGGCTGTGGATGCGGAAGAGGCCCGTGAGGTCCAGGGGGCCGGGGAGCGGGTAGACCTCCGCCTCGGAGATCTTCAGCTCGCGCACCAGCAGGTCGAGGACCTTGCGATCGATCGACTCCTCCACCTCGAGGCGCACCGGCGGCCCGAAGCGGCGCCGCATGAGTTCCTTCTCCAGGGCCTGGAGCAGGTTCTCGGCGTCGTCCTCCTCGACCTCCAGGTCCTCGTTGCGGGTGAGGCGGAAGGCGTGGTGCTCCAGCACCTCCATGCCCGGGAACAGCTCCTCCAGGTGGGCGCCGATGACGTCCTCGACGGGGACGTAGCGACCCGGGGAGGCCTCCAGGAAGCGGGACAGCAGCGGCGGCACCTTGACGCGCGCGAAGTGGTCGTGACCGCTCACCGGGTTGCGGACGACGACCGCGAGGTTGAGCGAGAGACCCGAGATGTACGGGAAGGGGTGCGCCGGGTCGACCGCGAGGGGGGTCAGGACCGGGAAGATCTGGTGCCGGAACAGCGTGAAGAGCCGGGCCTGCTCCTTCTCGGTCAGCTCGCTCCAGCGGACCAGGTGGATGTCCTCCTCCGCGAGCGCGGGGGCGACGTCCTCGTGGTAGCAGGCGGCGTGCCGGGCCATGAGCTCGCGGGAGCGGGCCCAGATCATCTCCAGCACCTCACGGGGCTGGAGACCGGAGGCGGAGCGGGTGGCGACCCCGGTGGCGATACGGCGCTTCAGACCGGCCACCCGGACCATGAAGAACTCGTCGAGGTTGCTGGCGAAGATCGCGAGGAAGTTCGCCCGCTCCAGCAGGGGCGTGTTCGGGTCCTCGGCCAGCTCCAGGACGCGCTCGTTGAACGCGAGCCAGCTGCGCTCCCGGTCGAGGAAACGACCCTGCGGCAGTTGTACCCCGTCGACCTGCGACTCCTCGTACGCGTCGAGGTCGGCGTCGAGGTCGGGTTCCAGGTCGGAGACCGCGGCGGCCACGGTGTGCGGGCGGTGCGCGGCTATGGAGCCCACGGAGGGCTGCGCGTGCTTGACCATTTCCTGGGTGTCTTGCTGGCTCATGAACCCATTCTTCCGCGTCGGCAGCATTACAGGCGCGTCGGAAAGTGCGGGCGGGAGCACGGCGGCAGTCCCGTCGGGGCGATTCCCCTCGGGGGGCGGCGAAGGCTCGGGCACGGCGGGGTTCATTGACCGAGCGTCGCAAGTTCGTCTGAACCGACGGTTACGGGGACATGGCGTGCGGGATATCGGGGAGCGGCTCGCGGGGGTGCGGGGCGCTCGCGGGGCCCTGGGGGCGGAGGGGGCGCGGACCGAGGCGCGTCCGGATCGTACGTCCCCCCGGGCGGAGAGGACGCACGACGTGGCAGGACGTGCGGGAACGTACGAGGTGAGGGACGTACGGCGGGCCGTGCTCAGGCCGCGCGGCCGCGCCGCCGGGGACCGGGGCGGCCGCGGACCCGGGCACCGTGCATCAGCAGCCAGGCGCGTCCGGGCTCGGCGGCCTCCCCGGAGCGCGGTTGCCACCATGGGGTGTCGGTCGTGAGGGTCTGCTGGGAGCGGGGCAGGGGCCAGGCGTCCCGGGGGCAGCGGCGGGGCTCCCGGGACAGGAGGCAGGCGTCCCCGGGCGGCTGCGGGGCGTCACGGAGCCGGAAAACCACTGGTCAGAGGATATCTGGGACACGTCGGCCGGCTGAGGAAAAAATCGTGGGCCGAACCGTGAACCGATCGGCGGGGCTCGTCCGATGAGGGGGTGTGAGCGAAACGAGAAGCGACGGGGAGCTGCTGCGGGCCATCGCGGCAGACGGGGACCGTCATGCCTTCGAGGAGCTGTACCGGCGATACGCGCCGTGGCTGACCGCGCGCATGCGCAGCCGCTGTGCCGACGCCGGGATAGTCGACGACGTCGTCCAGGAGACGTTCCTCGCGGTGTGGCGGGGCAGCGCCCGTTATCGCGAGGAGGGCGATGTGGCCGGCTGGCTGTGGCGCATCGGCGCGCGGCGGCTGGTCGACGCGGTGCGCGGCGACGGGGCGCGCGGTCGCCTGCGTCAGGCGCTGGCCCGGCTGCGCCATCGCGACGAGGCCTCGGCGGAGGACCGCGTGCTCGCGGGGGTGGAGCACGGGGACCTCGCCGGGGCCCTCACCCGCCTCTCCCCGGAGCTGCGGGCGGTCCTCCAGGCCACCGTCATCGACGGGCTCACCACCCGGGAGGCGGCCGCTCTGCTCGGCATCCCGCCGGGCACGGTCAAGACGCGGGCCCAACGCGCCCGCAAGCAACTGCGGGAGGCGCTGGCATGAGGCGGTATGTGGGGGAGGGACGCGAGGTCGGCCCCGCCGTTGAGGGGCGCAGATTCGACGGGCCGCCGTGTGCGGGCGAGGAGCGCCTGCGGGGCGGGGCGGATGCGGGAGTCGCCGGCGTGACGCGGCTCGGCGACGGACAGGGTCTGCGCGTGGGTGCGGAGGCCGGGCGGCTGAAGGAGACGCTGGCATGACGTGGCACGTGGCAGAAGACGACCTGCGGGCCTACGCGCAGGGCGAGTTGGCGCCGCCGCTGCTGTGGTCCGCCGACACCCACCTCACGGGGTGCGCGCAGTGCCGGGACAGGCTCGCGGGCGCGGTCGACCCGGTCGCGCTGGACGCGGGCTGGGAGCGGCTGGACGCCGAGCTGGACGCGCCGCGGCCGGGTGTGTTCGAGCGGCTTCTGGTGCGGGTCGGCGTGACCGACCACACCGCGCGGCTGCTGACGGCGACCCCGGTGCTGCGCCGCTCCTGGCTGCTGGCCGTGATCTCCCTGCTGTTCACGACGGTCCTCGCGGTCCACTTGGCGGACCGGCCCGTCCTGTTCCTCGCCCTCGCCCCGCTGCTCCCGCTCGCCGGAGTCGCCCTCTCCTACGGGCCCGCCGTGGACCCGACGCACGAGATGGCCGTCGTCGCCCCGATGCACGGCTTCCGGCTGCTGATGATCCGCACGGTCGCGGTGCTGACCGCGGGCCTGGCGTTCAACGGCCTGGCGACCCTCGCCCTGCCGGAGTACGGGCTGCTGGCCCTGACCTGGCTGCTGCCCGCGCTCGCCCTCACCGCGACCGGCCTCGCACTGACCCCCCGGCTGGGCCCGACCCTCGCGCCCGCCCTGGTCGGCGGCGCCTGGCTGGCGCTGCTGGCGGTGGCGCGCATGCACACCGAGGGCACGCTCGCCCCGTTCACGGCGGGCGGACAGTCGGCCGCGGCTGCCCTCGCCGCCCTCGCCGCCGTGCTGCTCTACCAGACCCGTGACCGCTTCGACGCCCGTCCCGTGGGCGGCTTCGCGGACGGAGGCGCCGTATGACACCGCCTCCCGCCCCCGCCCGTCGACCGGACTTCCAGGAGCCCCGCATGACCACCGAGCCCGCCACCGTGACGGCCACCGATCTGTCCCTGCGCTACGGCGGCACCCACGCCCTCGACGGCGTCTCACTGCGGCTGACCGGGGGCGTCACCGGCCTGCTCGGCCCCAACGGCGCGGGAAAGACGACCCTGTTGCGCGTGCTGGCCACGGCCGTGCCGCCCGACCGGGGCGAGTTCACCGTCCTGGGCCACGACCCCGGCACGGCGGCCGGCCGCCTGGCCGTGCGCCGCGGCCTCGGCTACCTGCCCCAGACCCCCGGCTTCCACCCGGACTTCACGGCCTTCGACTTCGTCGACTACGTGGCGATCCTCAAGGAGCTGACCGACCGCGGCGCCCGGCACCGCGAGGTGCGGCGCGTGCTGGAGGCCGTCGATCTCTCGGACGTGCGCGGCAAGCGCATCAAGCGGCTGTCCGGCGGTATGCGGCAGCGCGTCGCCCTGGCCGCCGCGCTCGTCGGCGACCCCGGCTTCCTCGTCCTGGACGAGCCGACGGTCGGCCTGGACCCGGAACAGCGCATGCGTTTCCGGGAACTGATCGCCGAGGCCGGTCAGGGCCGCACGGTCCTGCTGTCCACCCACCAGACGGAGGACGTGGCGATGCTCTGCCACCGGGTCGTCGTCCTCGCCCACGGCCGCGTCCGCTTCGAGGGCACCCCCGCCGAGCTGACCGCCCGCGCGGCCGGCCGGGTCTGGAGCAGCACGGAACGCGACCCGGCAGCGCTCGCCGGCTGGCGCACCGGCTCGGGCACCTTCCGCAACATCGGCGACCCCCCGGAGGGCGCCGACCTCCTCGAGCCCACCCTGGAGGACGGCTATCTGCTCGCCCTCGACAGCGAGAGCAGGACGGTGACGGCATGACCACCACGATCACGCCCCCCAGCGACCCGGCCGCCACACTCCCCGAGCCCCCGCGCCCGGTCCGCCGCACCGGCGCCGTCCTCGCCCTGGCCCGCTTCGAGGTCCGCGAACTCCTGCTGCAGATCCCGGTGCTGGTCTTCCTCGCCCTCTACGTCGTTCAGGTCGTCGCGCGGCTGACGCGCCAGGAGGGCATGGACGACTACCCCGTCCTCCACATGGTCGACCGCGGCACCCAGACGGACCCCCTCCTGCTCGCCATCGCCGTGCTCGTCTGCACCAACGCGGCCGCGCTGCGCTCGCGCAAGCACGGCACCGTCCAGCAGTTCGACGTCCTCCCCCTGGAACCCTGGCGGCGCACCCTCGCCCATCTCCTCTCCGTGGTGCCGTTCGCGGCGCTCACGGCGGTCGTCGTCGCGGCCACGTTCACCCGGGAGGCGCTCAAGCCCGGCGCGATCGGCCACGGCTCGCTCGGCGAGCTGGCCGTGGGCCCCCTGACCGTCCTGCTGGCCGGCGTCACGGGCGTTCTGCTGGCCCGGCTGCTGCCCTCCTCCTTCGTCCCCATGCTGTTCGTCGTCGCGACGTACCTGGTCATCGTGATCGCGTCGGCGGTCGGCGCCGGGGGCGGGTGGGTGAGCCGGCTCTCCCCGATCCAGTTCTCCGGCATCTCCACCGGCGACGAGCCGGTCCCCTCCGAACTGCTCGGCCGCCCGGCCGACTGGCACGCGCTCTACCTGGTGGGCCTGTGCGCCCTGCTGATGTGCGCGGCGACACTGCTCGCCGGTGGCCGCACCCGGCTGCTCAAGGCGGCGACCGCGCTCTCCCTCGCGGCCACCGTGGCCGGCGTGGTCGGCCAGGTCCCGCGCGACGCGGACGCCCTGGAGGCGGCTCGAAAGACGGCCTCCACGACACCGCAGAAGGTCCAGTCGTGCAGGACGTACGGCGGTGGTTCGACGTACTGCGCCTTCCCCGAATGGGACGGCGTGCGTGACGACTGGGCCCGGGTCGTCGACCGCGTGCAGTCCGCGGCCGGGGGCACCGCCGCCAAGACCCGTCTGACGGTGCGCCAACGCGTCGACACCAGCGGCGGCCTGGAGTCTGACACCTCGTTGACCCCCTCCACCACTCCTGGCCAGGTCACAGTCGGCACCCGCTGGGGCGGCAACCGCGTCCCCGAGTTCGCGGTCGGCGTCGCCACGGTCCTGGTGACAGGCACGGAGGACACATCCCAGGACATGTGCGACGACGCCAGGCCGGTGACGATCATGTGGCTGGTCCTGAGCACCGACCCCACCCCGATGGCCACCTTCCCCAGCCTCCGCCTGGACGACAGCATCAGCGGCCCCGGACAGATCCTGGCCCCGACGAACGGCCTGTCCCTGACGACCCAGCAGACAACGGTGATCCGTGAACTGCTGACCCGCCCCCACACGGACGTCACCGCCCAGGTCAAGGCCCACTGGACGGAGCTGACCTCCCCGGCGACATCGACTGCGGAGGCGGCGAAGCTGCTGGACGTCGCGGTGCCGAAGGGAGAGGCATCGTGCGAGGAGTAGAGGAGGGCATGACGGAGGGAGGCGCGTTGGGGCGGCTGGGGGTTGTTCGGTCGGGGCGGTTCGGTGGGGGTGGTGAGGCCGGCAGGGACGGTGGTGTCGGCCGCGGTGGTGGGTCAGGTGGAAGTGACGGTGCCGGCTGGAGTGGTGGGGGTGGCGGAGCCGGCCAAGGCGGAAGTGCCGGTGGTGGCTCGGGTGGTGGGGCCGACGGAGGCGGCGGAACCAGCCGGGGCGGTGGCCCAGGCGGGAATCACGGTGTGGGGTGGGCCGACAGGGCTGGCAGAAGCGGCGGAGCCGACTGGACCGGTGGGCCGGCCGGAAGCGGCGGTGCCGACCGGACCGGTGGATCGGTAGGGAACGGCGGTGGTGGGTCGGCCGGAAGGGGCGGTGTTCGCCGGGGCGGTGGATCCGGTGAGCCCGCCGAGCCGGGGCGGCCCGACCTGCGGGTGCTTCTCAGCCCCGCCTTGCTCCGGTCGCTCGTCCCGCCGGTCTGGCAGTCGCTCCCCTGGCGGGCGCTGGCCGTGGCGGGCGGGCTGGGGCTGCTGCTCGCTGCGGCGGCACGGTTGCCCGAGCAGGGACCGGGGCAGGGGCCGGGGCTGTTCCTCCTGCGGCTCGCCGCGCTGACCGGCGCCCTGGGCCTGGCCTTCCTCCTCGACGACCCCGCTCGGAACACGACCGAGACGACCCCGCTCGGCCGTCCGCTCCGCGCCGGCCTGCGTGTGCTGCTCGTCGCGCCGCTCGCGGTGCTGTGGTGGACGACGGCCCTCCTGCTCATACCCGGCCCGACCCGCCCGCCCCTGGGCCCGGCCACCCTGGAGGCAGCGGCCATCGCTGCGGCCGCCCTGGCCCTCGCGACCGCCGCCGTCCGCTTCACGGACGCGGCGGAAGTGGGGAAGGGGACGGCGATCTGGCTCGGCGTCACGGCGGCGGCGGTGACGCTGGTTCCGGAGCGGTGGGGACTGTCGGCGGTGCCGGGGGAGCCGTGGTGGGAGGCGACGCAGGTGAGATGGGCGGTGGTACTGGGGGTGACGTCGGCGGCGACGGCGCTGTACACCCCGGAGCCGTTGCGACGCCGGTCGGTGCGTTTGCGCTCGTAGGGCGTGTGAGGTCGAGGGGCGACGACTGCGCATCCGCGCGGAGCCGGGGAGGCTCGGGAGACTGGGGACGAGCCTCCTGGCGGGGCACGCAAAGTCGACCCGTGGGGCGTGCGAGGGCACGGGCGACCGTCCCGAGCCCTCGCGCCGGTGCCGGCAAAGACGCCTCACCTGAACCCGACGTTCAAGGAACCCTCACGTCTCCGTCCGGTACATCAAGTCCGTCTCGTACGTGACGAACCCGAGCCGCTCGTACACCGACACCGCCGACTTGTTGTCGGCGTCGACATACAGCATCGCCGTAGGCATCCCCTGCCCCGCGAGATGCCGGAGGCCGATCGTGGTGAGGGACTTGCCGAGGCCACCGCCCTGGGCGCCGGGGGCGACGCCGAGGACGTACACCTCGCCGAGTCGTTCCTCGGCGTGGACCTTGGTCCAGTGGAAGCCGACGAGTTCGCCGCCGCGGAAGGCGAGGAAGAAGCCGGCGGGGTCGAACCAGGGCTCGGCCTTGCGGTCGTCGAGGTCGCGCTGGGTGAGGGAGCCCTGCTCGGGGTGGTGGGCGAAGGCGGCGGCGTTGACGGCGAGCCAGGCGCCGTCGTCCTGGCCGGGGACGAAGGTCCGGACGGTCAACCCCGCGGGCAGCACCGGCTGGGGCAGGTCGAGGTCGGTCAACGACCGTCGCATCTGACGCAGTTCACGGAACAGCGTCAACCCCAGGACCTGCGCCAGATGCCGGGCGGCGGAGTGACCGCCGTGGGCCCAGACCCGCAGCCGCTTGCCGGAGAAGGCGAGGAGGGCGGAACCGAGCGCACGGCCGTGTCCGTGCCCGCGGTGCGCCGGGTGGACGACGAGTTCCGCGGCCGGCGCCTCGACGGGGTCGGTGTCCTCCAGCTGGGCGTAGCCGACGAGTTCGCCGCCCACGGTGAGCAGCAGATGGGAGACGCCCTCGCGAGGGCCCCCGCGCAGTTGCAGCCGGCCCTGTTCGGACACCGCCTGCTGGCCGTCGTTCCGGGCGGCGTCCGCGAGCAGTTCGAGGACGGCCTCGGTCTGTTCGGGGGAGAGCGCGGAGTAGGTCTCGATGGATCGGGAGCCGTGGGTCCGTGCGGTGTCGTCGCTGGTCATGCGTACGAGGGTAAGGGGCGGGCCCCGCAAAGTGGCGGCACCGGAGCAGGCCGGGAAGCCGCCGGTGAACACACCGTGCAGCACGCCGGCAAGGACGCCGTGAGCAACCGGTGAGCCAACCCGTCAGCAGACCCGTAAGCCAACCGGTCAGCAAACCCGTAAGCCAACCGGTGAGCCAACGGGGAAGCCCACCGCGCAGGCGCCACCCGCGCGCACCCCCGCAGGGCAGGCGAAACGCAAAGGTGAGGGCAAGGCGACGGCAAAGGGAAACCAGGATGTAACCATGAACCCCCTGTCGCGCTACGCGCGTTGACTCTAGGCTGCCGCCCGACGGGGCCACTTGTCTCACACGCCTCCCAGGGCCGGCCCGGCCCGGAGGACGCCGACACCACTGCCGACACACAGGGGGGCGCATGCCAGCCACTTCCCAGTCGTATCCGAGCCGCAGACGCCGTACGTACGGGCTGCTCGCGGCGGCCGCCGGTCTGGCCACCGCCGGCGCTCTGGTCGCGGCGCTGCCGGCGGGCGCGCACGACGCCAAGCACGGCAAGCCGCTGCCCAGCCGCTACCAGGACGTGCAGCTGCTGTCCTTCAACGACCTGCACGGCAACCTCGAGCCGCCGTCCGGCTCCTCCGGCCGGGTCACGGAGATCCAGGCGGACGGTACGACCAAGACGATCGACGCGGGCGGTGTGGAGTACCTCGCCACCCACCTGCGCCAGGCCCGCGAGGGCAACAAGTACTCCATCACCGCCGCCGGCGGTGACATGGTCGGCGCCTCTCCGCTGATCTCGGGCCTGTTCCACGACGAGCCCACCATCGAGGCGCTGAACAAGCTGGATCTGGACGTCACGTCCGTCGGCAACCACGAGTTCGACGAGGGCGCCAAGGAACTGGCCCGGCTGCAGAACGGCGGCTGCCACCCGACCGACGGCTGCTACACGGACGAGAAGTTCGGGGGCGCCGACTTCCCGTACCTCGCGGCGAACGTCCTGGACGAGAAGACCGGCAAGCCGATCCTGAAGCCGTACTGGGTCTGGAAGAAGAAGGACGTCAGGATCGGCTTCATCGGTGTGACCCTGGAGGACACTCCGGGCGTCGTCTCCGCCGAGGGCGTCAAGGGCCTGAAGTTCAAGGACGAGGTCGAGACGATCAACAAGTACGCCAAGGTGCTGCAGCGCCAGGGCGTGAAGTCGATCGTGGCGCTGATCCACGAGGGCGGCCTGCCCGCGTCGACGTCGTACAACTACGACTGCGACTCGCCGGGCGCCGGTGACGGCATCTCCGGTCCGATCGTCGACATCGCGAAGAACATCACGCCGCAGGTGGACGCGCTGGTGACGGGCCACACCCACGCCGCGTACGCGTGCACCATCAACGACCCGTCGGGCAAGCCCCGTACGGTCACCTCGGCCGCGTCGTTCGGCCGCCTGTACACGGACACCACGCTGACGTACGACCGCTTCACCGGTGACATCGCCCGTACGGCGGTGAAGTCGGCGAACCACGTCGTCACCCGGACCGTGCCCAAGGCCCCGGACATGACCGAGCTGATCAGCAAGTGGAACACCCTCGCGGCGCCGATCGGCAACCGCGCGATCGGTTACATCTCCGCCGACATCGCCAACGCGGGCACCGAGTCCCCGATGGGCGACCTGATAGCGGACGCGCAGCTGGCGTACGGCAAGGAGCTCGACCCGGAGACCGACCTCGCGCTGATGAACCCGGGCGGCGTCCGGGCCGGCCTGACCTACGCGGCCAAGGGCGGTGAGGGCGACGGGGTGGTGACCTACGCCGAGGGCTTCACCGTGCAGCCGTTCTCCAACACGGTGAACCTGCAGGACTTCACCGGCGCCCAGCTCGTCCAGGTCCTCAAGGACCAGGTGAGCGGCTCCAACGCGGCGTCGCCGAAGATCCTCCAGCCCTCCGCCGGCCTGACGTACACGCTGGACCTGACGAAGACCGGCGCCGACCGGATCGTCACGGACTCCATCAGGCTGAACGGCGCGGCCATCGACCCGGCCGCCACCTACCGCGTCGCGACGAACAGCTTCCTCGCGGGCGGCGGCGACGGCATCACCACGCTGGGCCAGGGCACGAACGACCTCGTCGGCACCGACGACCTGGCCGCCCTGGAGAAGTACCTGACGGCCAACTCCTCGGCCACCAGCCCGATCGCGCCTCCGGTGGCGAACCGGATCACGATCGTGAAGTAACCGGACCTCCGGTCCCGGGGGGGGGGGGGGGGGGCCCCCCCCCCCGGGGCCCCCGCCCCCCGCGGGGCCGACCCGGCCCCGCGGGCCCCGGGGGGGGCCCCGGGAAGCACACCCGTGCTTCCCGGGCCCCTCGCGTTTCCCCCGCAACATGAGGCACGCCACGAGGCGGGGCCGCCATCGCCCGCGCCATGCTCCGCGCCGCCCCGGTCCTCGTCCTCGACGAACCCACCACCGGCCTCGACTCGGTGGCCGCCCGCCAGGTCGTCCAGCCCCTGCGCCGCCTCATGACCGGCCGGGCGGGGGCGGCGGGGACGGAGGGTGCGTCGGAGGACACGTTGGTGCTGCGGGTGTGAGGGCGACCGGCCGGCGTCAGCGGCCGTAGCGATTTTGATCCTCAAGGAGGCATATTCAGGTGCTGATCACTCTTCGCGGTGATCAGCACCGCGTGTTTCGACGTCGTCGACCTGTAGGAAAGAGGCCCGCTGTCGCGGCCACCTCCACAGGAGACGATCCTCATGAACAAGAGCACGCGTGCACGTCTGGTGCACGGCTCCGTCGCTGCTCTGGCGGCGACGGCCCTTGTCCTCTCGGCGCCCCCCACGCATGCGACCTCCGCCTCCACGTCCGTGGGCTTACCGGGCGGCAACAAGATCGCGATCAACGCCTGGCACTGCTCTCTCTACACCAACGCCTGTGACTGGCGGGCCTCCACGAAGATGTCGGGCAGTCGCCCGAAGAAGGCGCGGTGGATCCAGAACCGTGCCGAACTCGAGGCCCACGGCGTCAGCGTCTCCGTCTCGATCTCGAAGAACCCCGAGGCGTCGTTGACGATGGTGCGCAAGTCCCTCGGCGTGGTGCGGTGGAAGAACACCAACGCCAGCATCTCCGACACCTTCGGTCAGATGCGTCCGAGCAAGGGCACCGTGTACGTGTCGACCCGTAGTTGCGGCTCGGCCCAGGTGACCGGAGCGATCAAGGTCAGTGAGAAGTGCGCCTACGCGGGCGCCTCTTGACCGGTGCGGGGGTGGCCGTGTGCGCCGCTCTGCTGTCCTCGTGCATGGACGCTCCAGGGCGATCCGAGACGCGCGCACCCGCCGCCCGGCAGTTCGACCTCCTGGTCAGCAAACAGAACGGCTATCACTACCCGCCGTTTCTACGGGAGCAGCCGGCGCCTCCCGAGGTGCAGTCCTACGCGCTGCGCACGCTGCGGGAACTGGGCCGCGCCCCCCGGACCAGCCTGTCCGCGACGCGCGTCGCGTCGATGCGCAGGGAAGCGCTGGCGTCGTCCCCCCTGTGGGGGCGGACCTGGCTCGTTCCGCTGCGGAAGTCCGGGGCCCCGACGGTGCTCGGCGCGAGTGACGTGCAAGCCGTGGAAAGGCTGCGGACACAGGGCGGCTGGTACGTCGATCCCGCACTGGGCGACGACGGAGACGCGGCCAGGCTGGGCGCCACGTGGGCGGCGCTCGATGTGCTCGACGCGCTCGGGCAGCCGGGCGCTCCGGTCACCGCGGACTGGCTGCGGTCACTGGCCGGCAGACCGCACCCTCTCGGCGAAAGCGCCGCGCTGGCCGTTGCTCTGCATCGGCTCGAGCAACCCGTGCCCGCCACGCTCACCAGCATCGACCCGCCCCGCACGAACGACTGGGCGACCCTGAGTCCGCAGAGCCGGGCGGACCGGCTCAATGACACCTACAGCTACGTCCTGATCCAGGAGGCGGCCCACACACCGCCGGCCATCGACCGGGGCATGTGGGAGGCGGTACTGCGGGACGGCGCACGAACTCTCACCTACGAGCATCTCTACTTGCTGGTCCACGTCCTGAAGGCGGCCGGTTCTCCGCGGAGCGTGTTCACGCCCGTGGTGGAGCGGCTGGAGAGCGAGCGACTCGACGACGGGACCGTCCGTGACTCCGACGCCTACCTGGGCAACCCGGACACCTCACTCTTCGTCGAACGGCTGCGGGCACTCGCCGGCTGGCCGCTCGAGGACCCCCGACTCGTCGCGGCGCTCGACCGCGAGGAGAAGACCGGCACCGCCGGCCAGGAAGCCGCCGAACGCCTCAGCCGTGCGGCCCTGCGGAGAGTCGTGGAGAAAGCGGAGGCGAACGAGGAAGCCCTCCGCCTGTGCGCGGATCCCGGGATCCTGCCCACGACCGTGACCGAGCACAGCGCCACCCGGTGGCAGCGCACCGCCCTCAACTGCGCCGATGCCGGCGGTGAGGTGGGCACTCCCCAGGTTCGTCGCTGGGAACCGAACACCCCTGACCGTGTGGTCGCCGCCGCCACGGTCGCCGTGGGCCTGGCCGACACCGGGCAGCGCGGCGGGATCCCGCCCTGGATCACCGCGAGCAGCCTGGAGCCGTGGGCACGTCACCCGGACCGGTTCGCCTCGGTCTACGACTACACGCTGGTCGTACGGGCCTACGCGCTGCTCGGCGGCGCACTCGACGCGGCGCTGCGGGGATCCCTCGGCCGTGGTGTGACGGCGTACAAGGGCTGTCCGGAGCTGCCCGACCTCTATCAGGTCGGCGGCGGGGACCGGGCCTGCGACCTCAAGACCACCTGGGGTGTCTGGACGCTGGACCGGCAACTGCACGGTGCCATGGGCTGGTTGCCGAGCGGCGCCGGCACGAACGGAAAACGGACGGAAGTGTGGTGAGCGCGTTGCTGCGGGCCGAGGGCGTCGGCAAGTCCTACTCCCTCAGAGGAGCAAGAGTCGATGTCCTGCGCGACGTCGATCTCACCGTGAGAGGAGGGGAGATCACCGCGCTCGTCGGTCGTTCCGGTTCCGGGAAGAGCACGTTGCTCCACATCCTCGGACTGCTGACCGAACCGGACCGCGGCCGGGTGCTCGTGCAGGAGGCCGACACGACGGGGCTCACCGACAACGCTCTCGCCGACGTACGTCGCCGCCGGATCGGGTTCGTCTTCCAGTCCTCCCACCTGTTGCCGCAGCACCCGGCCCTGCGCAACGTCGCCCTCCCCTACGTCGGCCGCCGCGCCCGGGGCGAGGAACGTGCCCGTGGGCTGCTGGAGCGGGTGGGACTGGCCGAACGAGCCCGGCACGTCCCCGGCGCGCTGTCCGGCGGCGAGCAGCAGCGGGTCGCGCTCGCCCGGGCCCTGATCAACGATCCTCCCGTGGTGCTGGCGGACGAGCCCACCGGCAATCTCGACGCGGCGAGCGAGAAGGTGCTGCTCGGCCTGTTCCGCCAACTGGCGGACGAGGGACGCGCGGTCGTCCTGGTGACGCACAGTCCGGCCGTGTCCGACGCGGCGGACGTCGTGCACCGGCTGGATTCGGGAGTGCTGGTGACCGAGGGGAGCGCCGCGTGAACGTCTTCTCGCTGGCATGGGCCAACGTCCGAGCCCTGCGCCGACGGATGTACGGACTGGTCGCGCTCGTCTCCGTCGGCGGTGCCGTCTGCCTGGGCGCACTCGGTGTCGCCGACAGCGCCCGCAGCGCCACCGACTCCGGGGTCCGGGAGAGCGCGGCCAACCGCAGCATCACGGTGGACCGGCCCGACGACCGTCCCGGCACTCCGCCGCTGACGGCGCGAACAGCGGCCCGCCTGGGACAGCTGCCGCACGTCGTGTCCGTACAGCACAGGACCCAGGCGTCGTTCGGGGCCCGGACGCCGGCCGGGGACACCGTTCTGCTGTACGCGACGACGCACCGCGCCGCGCTCACACCGCCGGTCACCAAGTCCGTCCGGGCCCGGCTCTTCCCGCTCCGCCCGGGCGAGATCGTCGCTCCCGCGACCTCCCAGGGCGTGGACCTGCGCCGGATGCTCGGCCGGGAGATCGAGATCGAGACCACGCGCTACGTACGACCGGGCGAGGGCACCGGGATCACCCGCCACGCCCGCCTCGTCGGCGTCTACGACCCGACCTGGCAACTGGACGGCCCTGACGCGGCCTACGCGGCCGACTCCATGGTGGTCACGTGGGCGGCGGAACGAGCGGGGGAACCGGCGAACCGCTACCTGGACACCGTCGGCTACGACCAGTTGACCGTCGTCACCGAGACGGCGGCGGACGTGCCGGGCGCCATGAAGGCGGTGCAGAAACTGGGTTATCCGGCGGTCACCCTTCGCCAGCAACTCGATGCGCTGCCCGTGGTGCTGGAGCTGGTCGGAGTGGCCGGCAGGGTGCTGCTGGTGGTGATCGGTGTCCTGGCCTTCGCCGGCGCCGTCACGGTGACGGGTGCGCTGTCGCGGCAGCGGGCGCAGGAGATCGGCATCCTCAAGGCGGTCGGATTCCGCACCAGGGCGGTGCTGACCATGCTGGTCACGGAGATGGCTCTGGCCGCAGCGGTCGCGGCCCTGATCGGTGTGGTTCTCGGTGCGCTGCTCGGCGGCGTGGGCGCGGCCCTGCTGCGTCGTAGCACCGAGCTCGCGCCGTATGCCGGGGGCGGCGTTCCGCTGCCGCCCCCCGGGACGTTGCTGCCGCTGGTGGTGGTGACGGTCCTGGTCGTGGCGACGGGCGCGTTGGTCCCGGCGCGCAGGGCGGCGCGGATGTCCCCGACCGACGCCATGAAGGACTGGTGAGGCACTCGTGTCGCACTCGGCCTGGACCCGTACCCGTCTTCGTGCCGCACTCGGTGGCCTGGCCCTGCTCACCGCCGCCTGCTCCGGACCGGCCGGGGTGGAGCTGGGGCAGGACTGGGAGGGCGCCACGACATTCGTGCTCGCGCGGGTGGACGGACTGGTCACGGTGGTCGGCGTCGACCCGGACCGGGCGCGCGCGGAGAGCCTCGCGGTGGTGCCCCAGCAGCCGGACGACACCGACGGGGTGAGCCCGCACATCGTCCGGCTCGCTGACGGCCGCTGGATCGTGACCGTTCCCCGAGAGGGAGGCGGACCGGACCGGCGGTACGCGGTGAACCGGGCGGAGCACACCCTGGACGGCCTGGCCGGTGACGAGCGACTGCGCCGAGTGCTGCCCGGCCGGACCCTGGTCGCCGAGGTCGCGGGCCTGCCGGACACCGGGACCCCCGGCCGGGCCCCCTCGACCAGCGTGCTGGTCAGGGACCCCTCCGACTGGTCCACCCGGCGGGAGCTGACGATCCCCGGCACCATCGGGCTCGCCGCCTCCGACCCCGGGTCGGACACCGTCTGCCTGGGCACTGACACCGAGGTCGTGGTCGCGGAGTTGGGCGACGGCGAGGTCCGGTCCGCGGCCGTGCCGGGAGGGGCGGAGGCCGCGGGGCTGGCCTGCCCGGACGGCCACCCCGTGATCGTGCGTTCGTCGGCCTCCGGCGGCGGGTCGGCCGCTGTCGGGACCACCCTGACGCGTACCTCCGCCGCGACGACGGTGCGCGTCGCGGGCGGCCGGGTCGACGGCGTGGAGGCGACCGGCTCGTCGATCGTGATCGCGGCGGCTGCCGGAGACGACACCTGGCTGATCGAGATCGACGCCCACACCGGCAGCGAGCGCCACCGTGTCCGGATCGAGGGCATGACCGCGTCTCTCGCGCTGGCTCCGAGCCCGGCCGGCTGGCTGGTGTACACGGAGGACTCGGTGACCCGTGTGGACCTGGAGTCGGGACGGACGGAGGGGTTCCCGCTCCCCGGAACATGGCTGGATTCCTAGCGTGTCCGGTCGTGCCGCCCGAACGGCGGAAGCGGCCCCGAACCACGGGATGGGGCCGCTTCACGGCGTCGCACGCTGCCGGGGGTCAGGAAGCCGAAGGCGTCCAGTCGCCGAGCCAGTCCGCGACTTCCTGGTTCGCGGCCTGGGCGTCGGTGAGGATGGGGCGGTCCGAGCTCGCGCCGCCCGCGCCGGCGCCCTTGTTCTGGTATTCGGCGAAGCGGTCGTTCTTCCACGAGAAGCCGCTCATGTCGGTCCACGGGGTGGTCTTGATCGCGGCGCTCAGAGTGGTGTTGCGGACCGTGGTCTGCGGGTCGAGACTCGCGTCACCGCCGGCGTGCCAGGGGCGGCCCAGGTAGAAGCTGCGGTCGGAGACGTCACCGTTGACCGTGGAGTTGGCGATGAGGATGCCCTTGCGGTTCGCCGCCGTGCTCGGGGCGGTGACGTAGCCGGCCGAAGTGCCGTTCCAGCGCTTCTTCAGGGTGATGACGGACTTGTCGATCACGGCCGTGGCGCGGCCGAAGATGAAGTCGACGTTGCCGATGACGTACGAGTTCGTCATGTAGACGCGGCCGAGCTTGTCCTTGGACGGGGTGTCCACCAGAAGGGTGTCCTGGTCGCCGCTGACGATGACGCCGTCGAGGAAGATTTTGTCGGCGGAGGTGCGCAGGGCGACCGCCTGGCCCGCGATGTCCTGGTGCGCGGCCTCGTCGAAGTCGTTGGAGATGGTGAGGTTACGGGCCTGGAAGTCGTCCGCGTCGACGGCGACGGTGGCGCTGCCGCCGGTGCCGTACGTGCCTCCACCGGGCTTGGGGGTGCCCGCCGCGTTGTTGTAGACGATCGTCGTGTCCTTGCGGCTGCCCCCCGTCCCCTGGATGGTGACGTGCGGCTTGTTGGCCGGGACCTTGACCAGCTCACGGTACGTGCCCGGCTTGACGGCGATCACCACACGCGAGGGGTTGTTCGCGGGTACGGCGTTCACGGCGGCCTGGACCGAGGTGTACTGGCCGCTGCCGTCCTTGGCGACGGTGAGGGTGGTGGCCGCGGCCGCCTTGGTCGTGGCGCTCGTGCCGATGGACGCGCGCGGGCCAACGCCCGACTTCAGCAGCGCCGGTACGTCGGCCGCCTTGTCCAGCGTGTACGCGTAGTACTTCTTCGGGTCCCAGGCCGCGCCCGGGCCGCCGCTCTCGTTACGGCCGCTCGTACCGGAGAAGACGTTGCCGCGCTGGACGACGGTGGCCGTGGCGTCCCGCGTCACCGGGTTCTTCAGGCCCTGGAAGTACGAGTTCTCCAGCACCATGTTCGTCTTGCCGCGCGAGTAGTTGCCGTACGAGGCGGTGATGGAGGTGCCCGCCTCGTCCTCCAGGTAGTTGTTGTAGAGGTGCGCGTGGGCGACGTTGTCCGTGGAGGGGTTGCGCTGCTCGGTCTCGCGGATCCAGTTGTGGTGGATGGTCATGTCCGCGGTGACGTTGTCGGTCCAGCCGATGCCGAACGCCTTGTTCTCCTGGCTCAGCTTGTTCCAGGACACCGTCAGGTAGGTCGTGTCCTTGCGGCTGTCGATGAGCCCGTCGGCCATGTGCCGCAGGTCGTTGTGGTCGATCCACACGTGGTGCGCGCCGTCCATCTGGATGGCGTCGAAGTCGTGTTCCTTGTCGTTCCAGACGCCCTGGTACGCGTCCCGGATGGTGAGGTTCCGGATGATCACGTTGTGGACGCCCTGGCCCAGGAAGAACCCGCCGCCGACGATGTGACCGGAGGTGCCGGCGCCGACGATGGTCTTGTCCGACTGGACCTTGATCTCCTTGCCGACCGGGTTCATGTTGATGGTCGCGGCGACCACGATGACGTACGGCTCGGGCGCCGTCGCGTACTTCTCCAGGTCGGCGAGGGTCTTCACGGTGACGGTCTTGCCGTCGCGGCCGCCGTAGGTGCCGTTCTGGCCGAGCGCGTTGACCGAGGCGAAGCCGTCCGCCGAGGCGGTGGCCCAGGCGGGGGCGGCGGCGGTGGCGGCGGAGGCCTGACGCGCGTCCGCGCCGAACATGCCGAGGTCCGTGCCGTAGCCCAGGACGCCGGCGGCGATCAGGGCGAGGGGGACGCCCGCCACCACGGCGGTGCGGCGCCGGCGATGGCGGGCCTTGCTGCGGATCTCACTCATGCGGATTCCGTTTCCGTACGGGGGATGGCCGCTGTGCAGTCGCCGCCCCGCACGGAAAGGTTGCCGCGAACCCGCCCGCTTTCCGGCCGCCAGCGGCGGAACTGCCGTCGGTCGCAATCCAGGTATTGCCCTTCGCGGCCGGGGTGCACGACCTCATGGACAGCCACTTTTGGCTCTTCTGGCGGCTGGCGGGGGAGCCCGTTGCCTACGTGGAGGGCAACGGCTTCGGCGAGCTGATCGAAGATCTGGACAAGGTTCTGTCCTTCCGGTTGTCCTACGATCTCGTCCGAGATGCGGCGCTGACTCCCGCGGAGTCGACGGCGTTCATCAAGCGCCTTCTGCAGGAGTGCAGATCGTGAAGCGAATCCTCGACCTCACCACCGCCGTATGGCGCAAGTCGTCCTACAGTGACGGGGGAGCCAACAACTGCGTCGAGGTCGCCGTCGGCCACTCCGCCCTCGTCCCCGTCCGGGACAGCAAGGCCGCCCCCCCACGGCCCCCTACTCGTCTTCGGGGCGGCCTCGTGGGGGGCGTTCCTGGTGGAGGTGAAGCAGGCCTCCGTGCGCACGAGTTGACTGCGAGGCCACCGGCTACGGGCCGCCTGGAAGATCGGTCCTGTCGGGCGGCGGCACCGGCGCCCCCGGCAGCCGTACCGTCGCCACCGTGCCGCCTCCCTCCGCGCGGGCCAGCGTCACCTCGCCGCCCGACTGCTGGACCGTACGCGCCACGATGGACAGGCCCAATCCCGACCCCGGCAGGGCCCGCGCGCTCGGGGAGCGCCAGAAGCGGTCGAAGACGTGGGGAAGTTCGTCCTCGGGGATGCCGGGGCCGTGGTCGCGGACGGTCAGGACGCCGTCGGTCAGCCGGACGTCGACCGTGCCGCCCTCGGGGCTGAACTTCACCGCGTTGTCGAGGACGTTGACCACCGCGCGTTCCAGGGCGGCCGGTTCGGCCCTGGTGTACCAGGGTTCCAGGGACGAGGTGATGGTCAGCTCGGGGCCGCGCAGCCGGGCCCGGTGCAGGGCCGCCTCGACCGTGTCCTCCAGCGAGACCACCTGGACGCGTTCGCCGCGCTGGCCTTCCGAGCGGGACAGTTCCTGGAGGTCGCCGATCAGAGACGCCAGCTCGGTCATCTGTGCCTTCACCGAGGCGAGCAGCGCCTTGCGGTCGGCGGCGGGGATCGGACGGCCCGTCTCCTCGCTGCGGGTGAGGAGTTCGATGTTCGTGCGGAGGGAGGTCAGGGGGGTGCGCAGCTCGTGGCCGGCGTCGGCGATGAGCTGCTGCTGCAGCTCGCGGGAGCTGGCGAGGGAGGCGGTCATCGAGTTGAAGGAGCGGGACAGGCGGGCGACCTCGTCCTCGCTGTCGTCCTCGACCGGGATGCGGATGCTCAGGTCCTCGGTGCGGGCGACGTGTTCGACGGCCTCGGTGAGCTTGTCGACGGGTCGCAGGCCGGCGCGGGCGACGGCGAGACCGGCGGCGCCGGCGCCGACGACTCCTATGCCGGAGACGAGGAGGAGGATGAGGGCGAGGTCGTTGAGGGTGGACTGGGTGTTCTTGAGGGGGACCGCGATGAGGAGGGCGGTGTCGGGGTACGGCTGCGGCGGGCCGCCCATGCTGACCAGCAGGGGCGAGGTCAGCACGCGGACGGCGTTGCCCTCCGAGTCGGTGCCGTCGCGGATGATCCCGTCGTGAACGACCCCGTCGCTGCTGTTCGCGTCCTCGATCACCTTCTTGTCGGCGTCGGTGACCTTGACGGTGCCCGCCGAGTTCGGGGAGACGCAGGGCGTCCCGTCCGCCTTGACCAGCTGGATGTAGGTGTTCTGCGTCCGCAGGCCGCCGAAGTTCTTCTGGTCGTTCTGGGCGCCCTGGTCGGTGGGGACGGCCTCGGGACACGTCGTGAGGAGGCCCTCGACCATGGTGAGCCGCTGCGGCTGCGACATTTTGTTGAGGTCCTCGTTGACCTGCTGGTACAGCTTCCCCTGCACGATGAACCAGCACGTCACCGAAACCGCGGCCACGGCGAACGCCACAGCGGCAGCGACCAGCATCGACAGTCGGGCCCGGATGGGAAGGGCCCGGAACCGGCGTACGACCCTGTTCACTCGGCCCCGCCCTGTCGCAACACGTACCCCACACCGCGCACGGTGTGCACGAGCCGGGGCTCGCCGCCCGCCTCGGTCTTGCGGCGCAGGTACATGACGTACACGTCGAGGGAGTTGGAGCTCGGCTCGAAGTCGAAGCCCCACACCGCCTTCAGGATCTGCTCGCGCGTGAGGACCTGGCGCGGGTGCGCCATGAACATCTCCAGGAGCGTGAACTCGGTCCGGGTCAGCTCCACCTGCCGCTCGCCCCGCGTCACCTCCCGCGTGGCGAGGTCCATGCGCAGGTCGGCGAAGGTGAGAGCCTCGTCGTCCGGGACGGCGTCGGCCACGGCGGCCGCGTACGAGCTGCGCCGCAGCAGGGCGCGGACGCGGGCGAACAGCTCGTCCAGTTCGAAGGGCTTGACCAGGTAGTCGTCGGCGCCCGCGTCGAGGCCGGTGACGCGGTCGCCGACGGTGTCGCGTGCGGTCAGCATGAGGATCGGGGTGGTGTCGCCGGCCCCGCGGATGCGGCGGGCGGCGGTGAGGCCGTCCATGCGGGGCATCTGGATGTCGAGGACGACCAGGTCGGGCCGGTAGGCGGTCGCCTTCTCCAGGGCGTCCGCGCCGTCCACGGCCACCTCCGTGTCGTAGCCCTCGAAGGCGAGGCTGCGCTGGAGTGCTTCGCGCACCGCCGGCTCGTCGTCGACGATCAGGATGCGCTGGGGGTCACGGTCGCCTTCGGCGGGGCTCATGGTCGTGGATTCCTCGGGTGCGGTGGGAAGGCAGGGGCTGAAGGATTTCAGCCTCGCATGCTTCCCGGCGGGTGCGTGAAGGCAGGGACGGGGCGGGCTCAGCCGTGCACGGCCGTGAGCCGGTTCAGCGGGACCTTGCGGCGGTGCGGGCGGGCGGTCGAGGTGCGCAGGCCCATCATCTGCGGGGCCGCCACCTCCGGCGCCCGTGCCACGCGCTGTGTCACCGGTGCGTGCAGCTCGTACGCCACGTGGAGGGCGAGGTTCAGGTCGGCCGCGCCGACGCCGGTCACCGGGTGCGAAACCTGCTTGATCATGACGTACTCCTTGCTGGTCGAAGAGGGCTTCAGCTGTCGGAACCGCCGGCCCGCAGCGTGGCCAGGTCGGACTTGACGGTGTTGATCGGGATGGCGAAGCCGAGGCCGACGCTGCCGGCGTCGGAGGAGGAGGCGTTCGCGGCGGAGTACATCGCGGAGTTGATGCCGATGATGTCGCCGTTGGCGTCGATCAGCGCGCCGCCGGAGTTGCCGGGGTTGAGGGACGCGTCGGTCTGTATCGCCTTGTAGGTCGTGGTCGACGAGCCGGTGTCACCGTTGAACTGCTGTCCGCCGAACTCGAACGGCCAGCCGCCGCCCTGCTGCTGTTGCTGCTGCCCCTGGCTCTCGTCGGTCGAGACGGTCACGTCCCGGTTCAGGGCGGAGACGATGCCGCTGGTGACGGTGCCGGTGAGGCCCTCCGGCGAGCCGATCGCCACGACCGTGTCGCCGACCTGGACGCCGTCGGAGTTGCCGAGGGTCGCCGCCTTCAGGCCGGAGGCGTTCTCCAGCTTGATCAGGGCGAGGTCCTTCTTGCTGTCGGTGCCGAGGACCTGGGCGGTGTACTCCTTGCCGTCGCTGGTCGTCACCTTGACCGAGGAGGCGCCGGAGACGACGTGGTTGTTGGTGATGATCTCGCCGTCGCTGGTGATGATCACGCCGGAGCCGGTCGAGGACCCGCCGTTCAGCGTGGCGTTGATCTCGACGACGCTCGGGCTGACCGCGGCGGCGATGGTGGCGACGTCACCCGTCTTGCTGGAGGGCACCACGCTGGTGGTCGTGGACGAGGCGACGACCTGGTCCTTGCCGGTCAGCTCCTGGATGCCGTAGGCCGTGCCGCCGCCGATGGCCGCGGCGACGATCGCCACGGCGGCGAGCAGCGCGATCGGGCCCCGGGTGCGCTTCTTCGGCGCCGGCGCGGGCCCGGCCGCCACCGGGTTCAGGAGAGCGGTCCCGCCGCCGCTGCCGTTCCCGCCGCCGGAGACCTGCGTCTGCGCCGGCGTCTGCCACACGGCGGTCGGCTCGACGGGCCGCGCCGCCGGGTCGTACGCCGGCGGAGGCGGCCACTCCGGGTTCACGGGGGTGGAGGCGTGCTGCTGCTGGGCGCCCTGGTACGGGTCCGCGTGGTTCTCGTACGCGTTGTCATCGCCGCTGCGGCGGAAGCTCTCGGTCATGTCAATGAGCTTCCCGCCCGACCATGAGAGCTTCCTGAGTGCTCCCTGAGAACCCCGGCAGAAGCTGGTACGCCCGATATAAGGCCGGCTCTGGGCGCAGGGCCGGGTCTCTCAGGAAACCTTCATCCAGCCGTGCGCCCCGCCGTCAGGCACAACCGCAGGACCGCCGGACCACCAGCCGCGACGGGAACACCTTCAGCCGCTCGCGCCGCGACCCCGCGACCCGCAGCCCGTCGTCGAGGACGAGGTCCACCGCCGCGCGGGCCATGGCCGAGCGGTCGGACGCGATCGTGGTCAGCGGCGGGTCGGCGAGCGCCGCCTCCTTGATGTCGTCGAAGCCGGCCACACCCAGCTCGCCCGGCACGTCGATGCGCAGCTCGCGCGCGGCCCGCAGCAGACCGATCGCCTGGTCGTCGGTGGAGCAGAACACGGCGGGGGGCCGGTTCGGTCCCGACAGCAGCTCCAGGGCGACCCGGTAGGCGTCGTAGCGGTTGTACGGCGCCTCGAAGAGCCGGCCCTCCGTGGACAGCCCGGCCTCCTCCATGGCCCGCCGCCAGCCCTCGACGTGGTCGGAGACGGGGTCGCCGACCGCGGGGGTCTCCGCGGTGCCGCCCACACAGGCGACGTACTCGTAGCCGTGCTCCAGCAGATGCCGTACGGCGAGCTGGGCGCCGCCCAGGTCGTCGGTGACGACGGCGACGTCGTCGATGGCCTCGGGCCGCTCGTGGAGGAGGACGACCCGGGCGTCCCAGGCGTCGATCTCGGCGGCGGCGAGGTCGTTGAGCGCGTGGCTGACGAGAATCAGCCCGGAGACCCGCATCCCGAGGAAGGCGCGCAGGTAGTGGACCTCGCGCTCGCCGACGTAGTCGGTGTTGCCGACGAGCACCATCTTCCCGCGCTCGGAGGCGGCCTGCTCGACCGCGTGCGCCATCTCGCCGAAGAAGGGCTGCCGGGCGTCCGGGATGATCAGGCCTATGAGGTCCGTGCGCCGGGACGCCATCGCCTGGGCGACCCGGTCGGGCCGGTACCCCAGTTCCTTGATGGCGGCGAGGACACGCTCGCGCGTGGCCGGGGCGACCGGCCGGGGTCCGTTGTTGATGACATAGCTGACCACGGCAGTGGAGGTCCCTGCCAGCCGCGCCACGTCGTCCCGAGTCACCTTGGCCACGCGCGGAGTCTACGCGGATGGATCCGCTCGGGGCAGGGCGTACCGCGGCTTCCGCGCGTGGGAGGACGACCTCCCTGAGCAGGAGCGGAGGGGTACTGGCCGGTATCAGGCCTCCGCCGTGACCTCTTCGGCGCTCACGGAGGCCGCGTTGTCCGCTTCATCCGCCTTTGCCTGGTCCGCCTTGCCCTTGGTCTCCTCGCCGGCACGGTCGATCTTCTCGGGCGTAACGAATCGATAACCCACGTTCCGGACGGTTCCGATCAGCGCCTCGTGCTCGGGCCCGAGCTTGGCGCGCAGGCGTCGTACGTGCACGTCGACGGTCCGGGTGCCACCGAAGTAGTCGTAGCCCCAGACCTCCTGCAGCAGCTGCGCGCGCGTGAAGACACGGCCCGGGTGCTGGGCGAGGTACTTCAGAAGCTCGAACTCCTTGAAGGTGAGGTCGAGGACGCGCCCCTTGAGCTTCGCGGAGTAGGTGGCCTCGTCGACGGACAGGTCGCCGTTGCGGATCTCCATGGGCGAGTCGTCGTTGACGATCTGCTGCCGGCCCATGGCCAGCCGCAGCCGCGCCTCGACCTCCGCCGGACCGGCGGTGTCGAGGAGCACGTCGTCGATGCCCCAGTCGGCGGTGACGGCCGCGAGGCCGCCCTCGGTGACGACGAGGACGAGCGGACAGCCGGGCCCGGTCGAACGCAGCAGCTGGCACAGGCTGCGCACCTGCGGCAGGTCGCGGCGGCCGTCGACGAGGATGACATCGGCACCCGGGGTGTCGACGAGGGCGGGCCCCTCCGCCGGAGCCACGCGCACGTTGTGCAGCAGCAGGCCGAGGGCGGGAAGCACCTCCGTCGACGGCTGGAGGGCGTTGGTCAGGAGCAGCAGAGAACTCATACGTCTGGTTCCTCCTCGGTCCCTGCGAGGACGTTTGTTGGCACAGCACTGCTCTGCGATCCCGGGGCCCCGTACACCTGCGGTTTCCCGCCTCGTATACAACGCTTCCGAAAGCACAAAAGGACCCGGGGGCTACGCTGCCCGAGTCCTCTGCCCAGCAGAATAGCCGACATGAGCAATGGTCGGGCAGGTCATCCGGCGCGTTCCCTCGTTCGTCCGCACTCCGAGACGAGCAGACGCACCCCTATGCGGACGTTCCTGCACACGGCCGACGGCATCTCCATCGATTCCGTATACGACCCGGCAGCGGTCGTATACGACGCCTCCGGGCCACCTTCCCGTGACCTGGTGTTCGTCGTGGCCCATGGCTTCACCGGCGATGTGGACCGCCCGCACGTGCGCCGGGTGGCGACGGCCTTCATGAGGTACGGAGCGGTCGTCACCTTCTCCTTCCGGGGCCACGGCCGCTCCGGCGGACGCTCCACGGTCGGCGACCGCGAGGTCCTGGACCTGGCGGCAGCGGTCGAATGGGCCCGCTCGCTCGGGCACACGCGCGTGGCCACCGTCGGCTTCTCCATGGGCGGCTCGGCGGTCCTGCGGCACGCGGCCCTGCACACGGGAACGGTCGACGCCGTGGTCTCGGTCAGCGCCCCCGCCCGCTGGTACTACCGGGGCACGGCCCCCATGCGCCGTCTGCACTGGCTGGTCACCCGCCCCGAGGGCCGCCTCGTCGGCCGCTACGGCTTCCGCACCCGCATCCACCACCGCGAGTGGAGTCCCGTCCCGCTCTCCCCGACCGAAGCGGTGCCGAAAATCGCCCCGACCCCTCTCCTCATCGTCCACGGCGACCGTGACGGCTACTTCCCCGTCGACCACCCCCGGATGCTCGCCGAGGCCGCCGGTGACCACGGCGAACTCTGGCTGGAGCCCGGCATGGGCCACGCCGAGCACGCCGCCGACGACGGCCTGCTGGCCCGCATCGGGGACTGGGCGGTGGCGCGGGCGGGCTAGCCTGGCTCCTGGCGACTGCCGATGAACTGACTACTGACCACTGACTACTGACTGAGGAACGAGATGGCAAAGGTCACGGTGCGCTACTGGGCGGCCGCCAAGGCCGCGGCCGGCGTCGCCGAGGAGCCGCACGACGCGGCCACCCTCGCCGAGGCGCTCGAGTCCGCGCGCGAGCGACACCCCGGTGAACTCGCACGTGTCCTGCGGCGATGCTCCTTCCTCGTCGACGGTGACCCCGTGGGCACCCGCGCACATGAGACGGTACGGCTGGCCGACGGCGGCACGGTCGAGGTGCTCCCGCCGTTCGCAGGAGGGTGACGATGACCGACCAGCCGTATGGCCAGCAGTACGAGGGCCCCGACCCGTACGCCCAGCAGCAGCCCTGGCCCGGCCAGCAGCAGCACGGGTACGAGGACCAGCAGGCCCACCTCCAGTACACCCAGCAGTGGCAGGGCCAGACCTGGGAGACCAGCGTCCAGCCCCCGGTCCCCACCACGGACGCGGCCCAGACGGCGTACCTGCCCCCGCAGACGGGGGAGTCCCCGGTGTACGGCGGCCAGCAGCAGCCGGGAGCGGCTCCGGGGTACGGCGGCCAGCAGGCGGGCGCGGCCTCCGCGTACGGCGGCCGGCAGGCGGGGGAGTCCCCGGTGTACGGCGGCCCGCAGGGGGGCGCGGCCCCGGCGTACGGCGGCCCGCAGCCGGGCCCGGCCTCGATGTACGGCGCCCCGCAGCCGGGCGCGGCCCCGGCGCACGGCGCCGGCGCGCAGACGGGTGCCGCGGAACCGTCCTGGCAGCACCAGCCTCCGCACGGCCGGCAGCAGGCGCCGTACGCGGACCAGCGGCATCAGCAGCCGACGCCCCACACTCCCGCGCCTCAGCCCGAAGGTGACGCCGCCCCCTCCTACGGCCCCGCCACCCTCGCCGGCAACGCCCGCGTCACCGACGCCCAGCGGGCCCGCCTGGAGGGCCGCTCGCCGATCATCGAACCCGGCATGCAGCCCGCCGCGCTCACCGCGCTCCTCGGCCTGCTCCTGTCGGGCACGGCCGCTGTCGGCACCTACGCCCTGCTGGCCCCGCTCGTCGTCCTCCAGGCCGTCACGGCGGCGGGCTGGTTCCGCCTGAACGGCATGTGGCCGGCCCGCCAGGGCATCGCGCTGGCCTTCCTGGGCGCACTGGCGGCGGACGCGGCGCTGCTCGCGGCGGGCCGCGCACATGCCCCCGCCGCCATCCTCGGCACGCTCGGCGTCTGGGTCCTGCTCTGCCTGGTCCTCCAGCTCCGTTCGCACGCCGACCCGGACGAGCGGATGTACGGCCTGATGGCGACGGTCGCCTCCGCTGCCCTGGCCATCGTCGCCACCGGTCACCTCGGCGCCGACCCGGACGCGGTCACGGTCGGCGCGGCCGCGGTCGCGGCAGCCGCCCTGGCCCGTGCCCTGCCCCTCCCCACCCCGGCCTCGGTCGCCGTCTCCCTGCTCGCCGCCGCCGGCGTCGGCATCGCGGTCGGCGGCATGACCGACCTCGGCACCAAGGGCGCGCTCCTCGGCGCGGGCGCCGCGATCTGCGCCCTGATCGGCCACCGGGTGGCCAGCTACGACTACCCGTCCCGGTTCGTCCACTTCACGGCGGGGGTGGCCCTGCCGCTGGCGGCGTCGGCACCGGCGGTGTACGTCCTGGGACGAGCACTGGGCTGAGTGAACCGGCCTCGGGGGTACCTCCTCCGGGGAGCGTGAGGACGAGGCCCGTTCAGGGCCGACACGGGGTCTGGGGGCGGAGCCCCCGGCCACCCACCCGGCCCTTCACCTCTGTCACAGGTGATCGACAATCCGGCGGCGCCCCTTCCCCCCGGAGTTACCGTGGCCCCAACCGAACTGTCGGACCTCCGGGGGAACACCGCATGCGCGCGCTACGAATACTGCTGGTCGTCGTCGTGGTCCTGGGCGGCCTTTTCGTGCTCGCCGACCGCCTCGCCGTGAACTTCGCCGAGGACGAGGCCGCGTCCAAGCTGAAGACGAGCGAGAACCTCGCCGCCACCCCGGACGTGTCCATCAACGGCTTCCCCTTCCTCACCCAGGTCGTCGGCGGCGAACTGGACGACGTCGAGGTCGGCATCAAGGACTACGAGGCCGTGGGCGCCGAGGGCCAGAAGATCCGCATCGACGACCTCAAGGCGAACATGAAGGGCGTCGAGTTCTCCGGCGACTACAGCTCGGCCACCGCCGCCACCGCCACCGGCACCGCGTCCATCACGTACGCCGAGCTGCTGAAGGCGGCCAAGTCCGAGCCGACCCAGGTCGCCACGGGCGTCACCGCGAACGTCGTGGGCCTCTCCGACGGCGGCAACGGCAAGATCAAGGTCACCGTGGAGGCGACCGTCCTCGGCACCAAGCTGCCGCAGCCCCTCTCCGTTCTGAGCTCGGTCAGCGTCGAGGGCGACACCGTCCGCGTGCACGCCGACACGCTGCCCAGCTTCGGCGGGGTGCGGGCGGCCGAGAACGAGGTGCGTTCGATCACCGACTTCGAGCAGAAGATCGACGACCTGCCCGGCGGCATCCAGCTCGACAAGGTCGAGGCGGAGAAGAACGGTGTGGAGATCGCGGTGAAGGGTTCCAACGTCCGCCTGGCCGGGTAGGTCCCCTGCGGCCGGACGGCCGGTGTCCGCCTGGCGAGACGCCGCCGTCCGTAGCGTAGATGGGACGTGGACACACGCGCCCGGAAGCCGTGCGGGGACGGCCCGGGCGCGCTTTTGTTCCCACTATTCGGACGATCGCATCTCACCATGCGACACGCCGGTGACACGCCCGCCTGTCCGTCCCTACGATCGAGCCCATGCAGTGCTCTTTCAGCGTCCTCCGATCGGGGGGACAGGCGGATCTCACGAAGCGGCGGGCAGTCGACCTGTGCCGCGTCGCCGCCATGCTCTGTCGCACTGTCTGAGCGGAAGCGCCCCCGGCCTTCCGCGCCTCCCGGCGCCCTCGTCCGAGGGCATCCGTGCGCCGGCCGCCGGCGAGCCCCGGCCGCGCACCCTCTTTCTTGCACACCCCCGCCGCAACTGCCCCGGAGGAGAACGAGCATGAGCCGCAGCGACGTCCTGGTCGACGCCGACTGGCTGCAGGACCACCTGGACGACGAGAACATCGCCGTCGTCGAGGTGGACGAGGACACGTCGGCCTACGAGAAGAACCACATCAAGAACGCGATCCGGATCGACTGGACCAAGGACCTCCAGGACCCGGTCCGCCGTGACTTCATCGACCAGGAGGGCTTCGAGAAGCTCCTGTCGGCGAAGGGCATCGCCAACGACACCCTGGTGATCCTCTACGGCGGCAACAACAACTGGTTCGCGTCCTACGCCTACTGGTACTTCAAGCTGTACGGCCACGAGAACGTCAAGCTCCTCGACGGCGGCCGCAAGAAGTGGGAGCTGGACGCCCGCGAGCTGGTCGACGGCACCGAGGTGCCCGAGCGCCCGGCGACCGAGTACAAGGCCAAGCCGCAGGACACGTCGATCCGCGCCTTCCGTGACGACGTCGTCGCCGCGATCGGTGCGCAGAACCTGGTCGACGTCCGCTCGCCCGACGAGTTCTCCGGCAAGCTGCTCGCCCCGGCGCACCTGCCGCAGGAGCAGTCGCAGCGTCCGGGCCACGTCCCGACCGCCCGCAACATCCCGTGGTCGAAGAACGCCAACGACGACGGCACCTTCAAGTCGGACGAGGAGCTCAAGGAGCTCTACGCCGAGGAGCAGGTCGACCTGGCCAAGGACACCATCGCCTACTGCCGTATCGGCGAGCGCTCGGCCCTGACCTGGTTCGTCCTGCACGAGCTGCTGGGCGTGGAGAACGTCAAGAACTACGACGGCTCCTGGACCGAGTACGGCTCCCTCGTCGGCGTGCCGATCGAGCTCGGCGCCAACAAGTAATCAGACCCGACCGACCTCTCAGAACCCCTTTCAGGAGTACGACATGTGTGGAGCGAAGGCCGGCGGCCCCGACGCCTCGACGATCAAGCCCGGCGAGACCACGATCCAGGGTCAGGTGACCCGTGACGGCGAGCCGGTGACGGGCTACGTCCGTCTGCTGGACTCGACCGGCGAGTTCACCGCGGAGGTCCCGACCTCCGCCACGGGCCAGTTCCGCTTCTACGCGGCCGAGGGCACCTGGACCGTGCGAGCACTCGTCCCCGGCGCCACCGCCGACCGCACGGTCGTCGCCCAGAAGGGCGGTCTCGCGGAGGTCGCGATCGCGGTCTGAGCACCCCGCTGAACCACTGAAGGGGCCGCGGGCCCCCGGGGGCAAACCCGGGGGGGCCGCCCCGCCGCCCGGGGGCCGGGGGGGCCCGGGCCGGCCTACGCGGGGTATGTACGCACGTCGTCGGCACGCGGCCGCTCCTTGACGCGTCCCTCGCACTGCTGCGCAGGCTTCGGGAGCGCTGCGCCGGACTCCGTCCGTCGGGCTTCACCGGCGGCCCGGATTCGCGCTGACCGGCCTACGCTTGAAGCATGTACGCACGTCGTCGGCACGCGTATTTCGCCATGATGGGCACCTGTATCGCGCTGTTCGTCCTGGCCTGGGGCGTCGTACGCCTGTGGTCGGTTCCGGTGGCCGTCGGGATGTGTGTGGTCGCGATGGTCATCCCACCGCTCGCCGCGATGGTCGCCAACCGCCGGGGCCCCGACGACCGCTGGTGGGACGCCCCCTCCGGGGACCAGAAGTCCGACGAGTGGTGGGACGAGCTGGACGGCAAGAAGCGCCCGAGCCGCTAGAGATCTCGCCCGGAGATCTCGCGGACGGAGATTTCGCGGAGTTCCGGGCGGGCTCAGTAGACGAGCGCCTGCGTCTCGTCCCCCAGCGCCTCCTGGACGAACACCTGCGCGCCCGCGATCCGGACGCCCTCCAGGACGTCCTTCTCCGTGATGTCCCGTCGGGCCGCGCACTGCGTGCACAGCGTGAGCCGGCCGCCGGCCAGGATCGAGTCGATCAGGTCGGGCAGCGGGGCGGCGTGCGGCAGTTCGAACTCGGCGGCCCGGCCCGGCAACGCGAACCAGGCGGACTCGCCGGTCAGCCACACGGAGACCTCGACCCCGCTGGCCACGGCCACCGCCGCGACCGTGAACGCCTGGGAGCACCGCTCGGGAGCGTCCGCCCCCGCCGTCACCTTGATCACGAGCTTCTTCGCCATGCCCGCATCGTAGGCGTACCTCACGAGGGCGTACCTCACAGGGAGGCCCCGGCCCCGGCCGCGTAAGCTGGGGCCCGGCCTTGTTGTACGTACCGAACCACGCTCATCCCGAGGAGCACGCCGTGGAGATCTTCTTCGAAGCCCTGCTGGTCCTGGTCTGTGTCGGCGTCCTCGCCTTCACCGCCCTGACCGTGAAGAAGCTGTACCAGGGCCAGCGCTGACCGACCACCTCCAGGAACTGTCACTCATGATCGAGATCCCGTCCGACCTCCACAAGGACCTCGTCCCCCTCGCCTTCCTGCTCGGCACGTGGGCGGGCGCGGGCGTGCACGACTTCCCCGGCGCCGATAAGTGCAACTTCGGTCAGGAGGTCACCTTCACGCACGACGGCCGGGACTTCCTGGAGTACCACTCCCACACGTGGGTCCTCGACAAGGACGGCAACAAGGTCCGCCCCCTCGAGTCCGAGTCCGGCTTCTGGCGGATCGACGACGCCCGCAAGGTCGAGGTCACGATGACCCGCGACGACGGCGTCATCGAGATCTGGTACGGCGAGCTCGCCGACAAGAAGCCGCAGATCGACCTGGTCACGGACGCGGTGGCCCGAACGGCCGCCTCCCGCCCGTACTCCGGCGGCAAGCGCCTGTACGGCTACGTCAAGAGCGACCTCATGTGGGTCGGCGAGAAGCAGACCCCCGAGGTCGAGCTGCGCCCCTACATGTCCGCCCACCTGAAGAAGGTCGTCACCCCGGAGGAGGTCGAGCGCTGGGCCAAGGCCCTGCCCGACGACATGCCGGACGACGGCATCGCCTTCTTCAAGTAGTCCTAGACTTGCGGTGTGGTGAGCACCGACTGGAAGAGTGATCTGCGGCAGCGCGGCTACCGCCTGACCCCGCAGCGGCAACTCGTGCTCGAAGCCGTGGACACCCTGGAGCACGCGACCCCCGACGACATCCTCGTGGAAGTGAGGAAGACGGCGTCGGGGGTCAACATTTCCACCGTCTACCGGACCCTGGAGCTCCTGGAGGAGCTCGGGCTGGTCAGCCACGCCCATCTCGGGCACGGGGCGCCGACCTACCACCTCGCGGACCGGCACCACCACATCCATCTGGTCTGCCGCGACTGCGGCGGCGTCATCGAGGCGGACGTCGACGTGGCGGCCGAGTTCACCGAGAAGCTGCGCGAGACCTTCGGCTTCGACACCGACATGAAGCACTTCGCGATCTTCGGCCGTTGCAAGGACTGCTCGCTCAAGGTTTCGGCGGCCAAGAGTTCAACTACCGAGTCGTAGGCTTGTCCTCATGAAGAGCCCTCTGCTGACCCTGCCCGGCGCCGTGCCCGCCGAGGGCGTGGACGAAGGCGTCGCCGCCCACTACGGCGACCTGTTCCGCGAGCAGCGCGCCCTCGCCGACGGCACCGGCTTCGTCGACCTCTCGCACCGCGGAGTCGTCACCGTTTCCGGCGACGACCGGCTGAGCTGGCTGCACCTGCTGCTCACCCAGCACGTCAGCGACCTGCCCGTGGGCGAGGCCACCGAGGCGCTGATCCTCTCCGCGCACGGTCACATCGAACACGCGCTCTACCTCGTGGACGACGGCACGACGGTCTGGGCCCACGTCGAGCCCGGCACCCAGGACGCGCTGATCGCGTACCTGGAGTCGATGAAGTTCTTCTACCGCGTCGAGGTCGCCGACCGCACGGCCGACTACGCGGTGGTCCATCTGCCGGCCGGTTCGATCGCCGAGGTCCCCGAGGGCGTCGTCGTCCGCGAGACGGCGTACGGCCGGGACCTCTTTCTCCCCCGCGCCGACCTGGAGTCGTACGCCGAGAAGACCGGTCCGGCGGCCGGGATCCTGGCCTACGAGGCGCTGCGCGTGGAGCGTCACCGCCCGCGCCTCGGTTTCGAGACCGACCACCGTACGATCCCGCACGAGCTGGGCTGGATCGGCACCGCCGTGCATCTGCAGAAGGGGTGCTACCGCGGCCAGGAGACGGTCGCCCGCGTCCAGAACCTGGGCAAGCCCCCGCGCCGTCTGGTCTTCCTCCACCTCGACGGCAGCGAGGTCCACCTGCCGCCCTCCGGCACCGAACTCCACCTCGCGGGTGGGGGTACCTCCCGCTCGAGCGAAGCCGAGAGTGGGGGAGGCCCCGAGGGTCGCAAGATCGGCTTCATCACGACGTCCGTACGCCATCACGAACTGGGCCCGGTGGCCCTGGCCCTGGTGAAGCGGAACGTGCCGGTGGACGCGCCCCTGGTGGCCGACACCACGGCGGCCGCCCAGGAGGTCGTCGTAGAGCCGTAGGCACGCGGCGACCACGGCGCCGACGGCGGGTACGCACGGGTGCGGGCCTGGGCGGGTGGGGGCGGGCGGGGCCCGTCAGCACGGGGCTGTGTGCCTCACCCGCCCGGTCACACCGGGTGCCTCACATCTCCAGCAGGACCGTGAAGGGCCCGTCGTTCGTCAGGGACACCCGCATCTTCGCGCCGAAGCGGCCCGTCGCCACCGTCGCGCCGAGCGCGCGCAGCTGGGCGACCACCTCGTCGACGAGCGGCTCGGCCACCTCGCCGGGGGCGGCGGCGTTCCAGGTGGGGCGGCGGCCCTTGCGGGCGTCGCCGTAGAGCGTGAACTGGCTGATGACCAGCAGGGGCGCGTCGACGTCGCTGCACGATCTCTCGTCCGCCAGCATCCGGATCGACCACAGCTTGCGGGCGAGCTGGGCCGCCTTCTCCTTGGTGTCCTCATGGGTGACCCCGACGAGGACGCACAGTCCCTCGCCGACGATCTCGCCCACCGTCTCGCCGTCCACGACGACGCTCGCGCCGTCCACCCTCTGCACCACTGCACGCATGCGGACCATCATGCCGTGCGTCCCCGCAACCGCCGGTCGGGGAATTCTTTTTGATCCTTTGGACCGGATCTGAGCCGTTCGGGGGTGCTCGCTCACATAGTGGCCACTTGTGGTGGCACGATGCTTTCCACACGCCGGTCGAGGGGACGGTAGAAGCACATGAGCACACCGAGCACCGCGAGTATCGGGCAGCTGGGCATGACCACCCAGCGGGCGCCCGTGCAGCGCACCGACAGTCCACCCTGCGCGCTGCCGACGGAGCCGCCGGAACACGATCTGACCTTGCTGAGCCTGCCCGAGCTGCGCGCCCTGCGCCGGGACGCCCAGCGCGACGAGGCCGACCTGAGCTACGTACGACGGCTGCTCCAGGGCCGTATCGACATCCTGGGCGCCGAGCTGGCCCGCCGAGGGCCCGCCGCCGTGCCCGAGCCGGCCGAGGACTCCGTGGTGGCCCGCCTCCCGGAGATCCTCACCGACGCCCCGGCCCGCCACCGCTCCTCCGCCCGCCATGTCACCCTGGGCACCCCGCGCAACGAGGAGTACCGCCGCCTGGCCGCCGACATGCTCGCCGAGGTCGAACTCTCCGACCTCGTCGCCCGCACCGATCCCGAGCTCCACGAGGCGATGGCCCGCCTCATCCGCTACGAACAGCAGGTCTCCCGCCGCCGCCAGCGACTGCAACGCACGGCGGACGACTGCGGAGCGGAGATCACCAGGAGGTACCGGGAGGGGGAGGCGCAGGTGGACGACCTGCTGGTGTAGCGACGGAAGGGCAGGTGCGGCGGGGGCGGAAAAAATCCCCGCCGCACCCACCCCGCCCCGCCTACCGTGACCCCATGACCCGCCTACCCGACACGACTGACATTCGCCCGATCACCGACGCCGAACTGCCCGACTGGATGCGCGCCGTGCGCACCGGCTTCCTGCGTCCTCCCACCGTCACGGACGAGCAGATAGCCGACCGCCGCGCCACCCTCGCCGGCTCGCGCCCAGCGGCCGCCTTCGACGCCGGCCGGTGCGTCGCGACGTTCCGCTCCTTCCCGCAGGAGCTGACCGCCGTGGGCGGCACGCCCGTCCCCGCCGACGCCATCTCCAACGTCACCGTCTCGCCCACCCACCGCCGCCGCGGCCTCCTCACCCGCTGGATGACCGGGGACCTGGCCGACGCGAAGGAACGCGGGGATGTCGTCGCCACCCTGATCGCCGCCGAGTTCCGGATCTACGGCCGCTACGGCTTCGGCCCGGCGACCACCTGCACCGAGTGGACCGTCGACGTGACGCGCTCCGGCCTCGACCCCCGCTGGGCGGGCCCCGAGGACGGCGGCCGTATCGACCTCGTCGACGGTGACGAGGTCCGCAAGATCGGCCCTGAGCTGCACGAGCGGCTGCGCCGCGCCCAGCCCGGCGCGGTCAGCCGGCCGGGGCACTGGTGGGAGACGGAGACCGGGGTCGTGCGTTTCAGCGGCGAGCCCTGGACGGAGCCCTTCTACGCCGTGTACCGCTCGGCGGGCGGCCGGGTCGAGGGGCTGGTCTCCTACACGGCGGACGACCACTGGGGCGACAACAAGCAGCCGTTGAACACGGCGTCGGTGAACTGGCTGATCACGACCAGCCCGGCCGCGGAGCGCGCCCTGTGGCACTACCTCTGCTCGATCGACTGGGTGGCCCGGGTGAAGTCGGGCTGGCGTTCCCCCGACGACCTCCTCCCGCACCTCCTGCCCGACCCGCGCGCGGCCGCCGTCACCACCCACGCGGACTGGCTGTGGGTACGGCTCCTGGACGTCGTACGGGCCCTGGAGGCGCGCAGCTACGACGTTCCCGGCTCCCTCGTCCTGGAGGTCGCCGACCGGTCGGGCCTGGCCGGGGGCCGGTTCCTGCTGGAGGCGTCCCCCGACGGCGCCTCCTGCGTGCCGACGGCCCGCAGCGCCGACCTCGCACTGGACGTGGCCGAGCTGGCGTCGCTGTGGCTCGGCGACGAGTCGGCGGTGCGGCTGGCGGCGCTGGGGCGGCTGCGGGAAGAACGAGCGGGCGCCGCCCGGAAGGCCGACGCCCTGCTGCGTACGTCCGTGCGACCGTGGTGCCCGGACCTGTTCTGAGTGCTCCTTCCTGGTCGGCGGCGACTGCTCAACTCTTGCCTGCTGTTCAGTGCCTGCTCGGTGGCCTGTTCAGTTGTCCTTCTTGTTCACCTTGTTCAAGTGTTCATCCGTAGCTGTTCAGTTGTGGCTGTGCGCGTGACGGTGTGAAGTTGTGGCTGTGCGGTCGCTCTGAAGTTGTGGCTGTGCCTCGGTGCCGACTGCTCGGGCTCCCGGCTCCCCTCCGGAAGGGAGCCCGGTCGGCCAACCGTCTGGAAGTGTCGGGAAGCTTGACCATGTTGTTGAAGTTGGCAGCCAACTTCACTGTACTTATGTCCGCTTGGAAGCGTCCTATAACCATCTCTCCTTGAACTGCCACAAGATGGCGGGAAGTTGTAGTGTTTGGTCGTGGAGCCGGAACATGCCTCCGTCAATGGGCGGAAGGGCCGTGAGCGGACGTCGAGGCCGCAGCGGACCCACCAGGACGTGGCCGACGAGCTGCGCACCCGGATCAGGACCGGGGTGCTGCAGCCGGGCCAGCGCATGCCCACGCAGGCGAAACTGGCGGACGAGTTCGGAGTGGAGCGCGGCGCCGTGCGTCAGGCCCTGCGCATCCTGCAGTCGGAGCACCTGCTCACCAACGTCTCCAAGGGAGCGCCGGCGATGGTCGCCCCGGATCTGGGGGCGAGCGCGCTGCTGGCCGGGCCGGGAGCGCCGCCGCAGCCCACGATGGTGGCGCTGACCCCGCGCATCGCGGACGCCTTCGCGGCGCCCCACGTGGAGATCGACGCCCTGTGCCTGACGGCGGTCTCGCTGACGCTCGCGATCGGCGAGCCGCTGCGGCGGATCCACGCGGGGGAACTGAAACCGGCCAAGATCGACGTACGGGTCCTGCTGCCGTCCCGGGACATCGACCTCGCCTTCCCGGCGCCGGTGGACGCCTCGGCCGGCGAGCGGCTGCAGCGCCACTGGCTGGCCCACCGCAACGCCCAGGGCCAGGTGCTGCGGCACAACCTGCTCACGCTGCGCGAGACGCACGGCATCGACGTCGATGTCAGCTTCCGCGCGCTGCCGTTCACCCCGCCGGTCAAGCTCTACGTGCTCAACGGGGCGGAGGCGCTGTTCGCGTACTACACGGTCAAGCGGCGCGAGCAGCAGATCGGTCACGAGCAGTTGGAGATGTACGACGCCGAGGGCACGCGGTCGGTGCTGTTCGCCTTCGAACAGGGCGCCGGGCCGCGTGACACGACGTTCGTGGAGCAGTCGCTGCTCTGGTTCAACGCGCTCTGGGAGACGATCAGTTCGGAGCTGGTGCTCACGAGCTGACGGCCGGCCCGGTGACCAGGAGAGCGAGGATCACGGCGCCGGCCGAGCTCATCGTCGGCCTCCGGCACTTGATGCCGACGGTGAGCAGGAGCAGGCCGATGGTGCCGGCGGTGCCGTACTTCCACTGGACGGTCTGCTCGAGGACGGCGGAGAGGAGGGTGAGGGCGGGCATGGTGGTTCCTCCCTTCGGAGCCGGGGATCTGGCGGGTGCTGCGCGGTACGGGCGGTGCTGCGCGGTACCGGTGGGACGGGCGCTCGGCGATATGGGAGACTCGGAGGCAAAACTTCCGCCAACTGAGCCAAGTTGGCAACCAACCTCGACTAAGTTGTCCCCACTTGGCAACAAGTGCTAAACAACTTCACGGCAACTCCCCAAAGATGGGTGGAAGTTGTAGCGTTTGGTCGTGACTCAGGAGAACGCGGTAGTGAACGGCAGCAGAAGGCTCTCGCCCCAGGAGATCGCCGACGTCCTGCGCGAACGCATCCGCGTCGGAGACCTCAAGGCGGGCGACCGCCTGCCCACCCAGGCCGAGCTCGCGGACGAGTTCGGCGTGGAGCGGGGTGCCGTGCGCCAGGCCCTGCGGGCACTCCAGGACGACGGCCTCCTCACCAACGTCAGCAAGGGCAGCCCACCGCGCATCGCGGAGCCGGCCCCGGCCCGCGACGAACCCCAGCCCACGATGGTCGCCCTGGCCCCCCGCTTCACCGAGGCCTTCGCGGCCCGCCATGTGCGCATCGACGCGGCCTGCCTCACCGCCGAGAGCCTCATCCCCGCCCTGGGCGAACCGCTCCGGCTGATCCACGGCGGCGAGCTCCGCCCGGAGAAGATCGACGTCCGCATCCTGCTGCCGTCCCGCGACATCAACCTCGCCTTCCCGGTCCCGGTCGACGGCCGCGGCGACGACGACCCGGTCCACCAGCGCTGGCTGGCGATGCGCAACGCCCAGGGCCACGTCCTGCGCCACAACCTGCTCACCCTGCGCACTCACGGCATCGACGTGAACGTCACCTTCCGCGCGCTGCCGTTCACCCCGCCGGTGAAGCTGTACCTCCTCAACGAGCAGGAGGCGCTGATGGCGTACTACATGGTCACGCGGCGGGAGGAGTCCACCGACGAGGGCGTCCTCGACATGTACGACGTGCTGGGCACCGAGTCGCTCCTCTTCTCCTTCGAGAAACGGGCGGGCCATCGCGACGCCGCGTTCGTGGACGAATCCCAGAAGTGGTTCGACGCCCTCTGGGAAACCATCACGTCGGACCTGACACTCTCCTAGTGACTTCTGATACGAAGCGGACTGAAGCGGTGACACCCGCCGCCGAGAACGAGACCGCCGAGCTGCGGGAACTGATCGCGCGTGCCCGAGTCGTGCTCTGGGACTTCGACGGGCCGATGTGCAGGCTCTTCGCCGGTCACTCGGCGAAGAGCGTGGCTGCGGGCCTGGTGGAGTGGCTCGAGGGGCGGGGCCTGCGCAGCCTGCTGACGGAGTCCGAGCGGGAGACGCTGGATCCTCAGGTCGTCCTGCGCGCTGTGGACCGCAGGCATCCGGGCAGCGACCTGGTGGCGGAGCTGGAGGAGCGTCTCACCCAGGAGGAACTGCGAGCCGCGAAGCTCGCGATGCCCACGGCCTATGCCGACCCCCTGATACGCACCTGGACCGCCGTGGGCGCTCGGCTCGCCATCACCACCAACAACTCCGCCCGGGTGGTGGGCACGTACCTGGAGAGCCGGGGCCTGACGTCCTGCTTCGCGCCTCATCTCTACGGCCGCACGCAGAACCTCCATCACCTCAAGCCCCACCCGCACTGCCTGAACCGAGCTCTGAACGCCATGGGTTCGGCCCCCGGCGACGCCCTGATGATCGGTGACGCCGACACGGACTTCCAGGCCGCTCAGGAGGCCGGCGTTCCGTTCCTCGGCTACGCGCGCAACGAGCAGAAGGAGAAGCTGCTGAGGGGAGCGGGTGCCCGGACCGTGGTGAACTCGCTGGAGCCGGTGCTGAGGGCAGTCAGGCGTCAGGCCTGAGTCATGAGGACCATCAGCACGACGGCGGCCCCGACGGCCAGGCCGTTGCGCCGCGCCCTGATGCCCACCCCCAGTACGAACAGCAGGATCAGGCGCAGCGCGCCGAGTTTCTCCTGGGTCAGCATGCCGACGGCGATCTCGAGCAGGCCCCGCAGTGCCGCTGATGCAACCATTTCCCCTCCAATCACCAGCCACTGTCAGTGAAGCCTGCAACTACCGGTCCAATTGGACTGGTAGTTGCACAGTGGATGTCCCCGGGCCTGCTGATCCTTAAGCAAAGGGCAACACGCCAGGTCGGCTTGACTGAAAGTGGTTTGCCAGTGGACCAGTGGCGGTACGGTCGCCTAGTGGACGCACAGCGGAGTGGCGACGGCGGTGGCGGCAGGGAGTTCCAGCGGATCTCCGACGAACTACGCGCCCGCCTGGCCGACGGGGCGTATCCGCTGCACTCGTTCCTGCCGTCCCAGCGGGATCTGGCCGAGGAACTCGGGGTCTCCCGGGACACGGTCCAGAAGGTCCTGCGGGCACTGGTCGAGGAGGGATGGATCGAGTCGCGGCGAGGGAGCGGGTCGCGCGTGGTGAGGACGCCACCGACGCAGCCCTCGCCGGGCACGGAGGGGCGACTGCGGGGCGGCAGCCTGGGGCCGTTCCTCCAGGATGCCTTCGAGAGCCCCGAAGTGACCCTGGATGTCTTCTCGCTGACGTCCGAGTCGCTGGACGCGCATCTGCGGGTGCAGGCGGAACGGGTCTTCAGCGGCACCCTCGGGCTCCAGAGCATCGCTCTGCGTCTGATCCTGCCCTCGGAGGACCTGTCCCTGCCCTATCCCCGGGTCAAGCGCGATCCGGAGGACCTGCGGCTGAGGGACCGTCTGCACGTCATCACCCGGCGGTCGACGGAATCGATGCGAGGGCTGTTCAGGGACCTGGAGGCATTCGTCCCGTCCGTCAGCCTCCAGATCCGCCACGCTCCGCTGACGCCCGTTTTCAAGCTCTTCCTGCTGAACCGGGCGGCTCTGCTGGCCCCCTACGAGGTGATCGAGCGTGAGATCCCGCTCGGCCCCGGCGTCAAGATCCCCGCTTTGGACGTGCTGGGATTCGGGGCGCCGCTCACCCACCACGTCAAGGACTCCGACCCGGACTCGGGGCAGTCGGTCTTCGTCGACAGTTGGCAGAGGTGGTTCGACTCGGTCTGGAACCGGCTGGCCGAGTAGCGGCCCGCCGGCCGACGGGCCGGTGGCGGTCCGCCGGGAGCCGAGGGGCGTCACACCGACCACACAGGACCGTGATGTCCCTCTCATCACGGTGCGCTAGCATGCCCCAATCCTTCGAGCAACCGCTCCGGTTCGTACGTAAGGGATGGCGTACACGCCAACCTTCGGCAGCGTCACGAAGAGGGAGGGCACCACCCGTTGCGCTCATTCCTCTGTGACTCCAGTCGTGTCGTCTGCCACCTGGGATTACCGTTTGTCCTGATTGATCCCGTCACCCTTCCCTTTCCGTGCTAGGACCTCGGAGCGGCCAGTGGGCGCGACGCCCGTTTCCCCTCTCGTCGCCGGGGAGCACGCCACCAGTGTCCGCCCCCGTGCCCTCTACGGCGCCTTCGCCGAGACGGCCGCCCGATCGGGCCGGACGAGCCATGGCTTTCACCACCACAACCACGTCCTCGCGGTGACGGAACCCGTGGCCCGGCTGCTCGGCTGCGCCCCGGGGATCACCGTGGTCGTGCGCATCCCGCGCGCCGACGCGCTGCCCGTGGTGATCAGGACCTGGCGGAACGAGGCGTCGATCCTGCGCGCTGTGAAGGACGTGCTGCCCCACGTGCCGGAGTGCCTCTTCGAGGGCGACGGGTACGCCATCCACAGTCATGTGGACGGCGTGCCGCTGTCCAGCGTCTGCGCGCCCGGCAAACCGGTCGACACCCTGTTCGTACGGGCGGCGACGGGCCTCCTCGCGGAGACGGCCCAGGTGCGCCTCCGGGCCCTGCCCGCGCTGCCGGCCGGATGGCCCGCCCACCACGCCGACAGCCAGGGTTTCCTGAAGACCCTGGCCCGGTGCGCCGACGAGCAGATCCGCAAGCCGAACTGGGCCCGGTTCGGCGGCCTGTTCAGGGCGCTCGGCGTCCCCGACGACGCGCTGACGGCGTTCGCCGCGAGGGTGCCCGCGATGGCGCGGCGGCCGTACAGCCTGCTCCATGGGGACATGCACCGGGACAACCTGATCGTGTCCTTCGACGGCGACCGGCCCCTCGTCTGCGTCGACTGGGAGCTGGCGACCTACGGCGACCCCCTGCACGACCTCGCCACCCATCTGGTCCGCATGCACTACCCGGAGTTCCAGTGGGGTGAGGTGATCGAGGCCTGGGCGCAGGCCATGCGGCGGGTCCGCCCGGCGGCCGTTCAGGGCCTGGCCAAGGATCTGCGGCACTACATCGCCTTCGAGCGCGCGCAGTCCGTCTACCCGGACGTGATGCGCGCGGCCCAGTCCCTGGAGCACCGGCACGACCAGAAGAGCCTCGACATGGCGACCGAAGCGGTACGGCAGGCCCTGGAGGCGGCGGCGGAACCCCTCGGCCTCAGGAACGTACCGAGCGAGCGGGAGATCGGACGCATCCTCTACCGCTGGCAGGCCTCTCGCCGCAGCAGCGGTCCGGGACTCGTGGGCAGGGACTTCGACTGGCAGCCCGACGAACGCGTGCCGGAACGCGCCGACTTCCCCCGCGCCTGCGTCGGTGACGCGCTGCTGGCCGAGGGCACGGCGCCGGCCAGCCGGGTGCTGAAGGGCACCACGCACTTGAACACGGTGGTCCACGTGCCCGGTGTGGCGGACCCCGTCGTGGTGCGGCGCAAGGTCTCCGACGTCTGCCCCCGGGAGCGCGGCTTCCTCAGCGAGCACGCCGTCCTGCGGGAGATCGAGAACTCGCGCGCGGAGGTGGCGGCGCCGAAGATCCTCGCGCTGGGCTGGAGCCACCAGGGCGAGCCCTTCGCCGTCCACACCTACGTCGGGCCTCCCGACCCCGACCGGGCGCCGGTCCACCCCGTGCACGGGCTGCTGCCGCGCGAGGCCGACGGACTGGTCGACCAACTGCGGGCCCTGACGGCAGTGGACTACTACCAGGTCGATCCGACGGCCGGCGAGGGCGGCTTCTTCACCTGGCTGAGCGGCCAGCTGGTGTCCTTGGTGCGCGACCTGCCCAAGCAGTCGCAGCAGGTGGCCCGCTTCCTCGGTCTGCCCGACGCGGACCGGCTGGAGCAGATCCTCTCGAGGCATTCGGTCAGTCCGAGGGACCCCGCTCTGCTGCACGGCGACCTGAACCCGTGGAACCTGGTGCGCCGTGCCGATTCCCTGGCGCTGACCATCATCGACTGGGAGATGGCCCTGGTCGGCGATCCCCTCTACGACCTGGTCCGGCACATGCACCTCACCCCCACCCGGCCGGAGATCCGCGACCGCATGTTCCGGCGCTGGGAGGAGACCCTCGATCCCCGTCACACCAAGGACTGGAGGCGGGACTGGCGCGTCTACCGGTGGATCGAGATCGTCCGGTCCGCCTACGTCGACCTGGACCGACTGGTGACCGGGGCGAGCCTGGACGCCCCCAACGTGCGCCGGGCCGTCGAGTCGTACGCGATGACCCTGGCGGCGGCCACCGGCTTCCTGGGGCTGTCCGCACGGCCGAAGGCGAACCCGTACCTGGCACGGGCGCTGGCGTAGGGAGAGGGACGGGCGGACCGTCCGCCCGGGCTGCGTAGGCTCCCTCCATGACCACCCCCGGCCTGCGTGAGCGCAAGAAGCAGCGGATGTTCCGGACCGTGTCGGACATCGCCGTCCGGCTCTTCGTCGAGCGCGGGTTCGACGCGGTGTCCGTCGCCGAGGTCGCGGCGGCGGCCGAGATTTCCAAGCCGACCCTCTTCCGGTACTTCCCCGCGAAGGAGGACCTCGTCCTGCACCGGATCGCCGATCACGAGCGGGAGGCGGCGGAGGTGGTCGACCGGGCGCGGGCGGAAGGGGCCGCGCCGCTGCCCGCCCTGCGCCGGCACTTCCTCGACGGGCTGGCCGCCGCCGATCCCATCACCGGTCTCAACGACCATCCCGACGTCCGCGCCTTCCACGCCCTCCTCTACGGCACCCCCGCCCTCGTCGCCCGCCTCCACGCCCATCTGGAACGCTCCGAGGCCGCGCTCGCCGACGCCCTCGGCGGCGATCTCGACGCCCGGCTGGCGGCCGGCCAGATCGTCGCCGTACGGCGGATCCTCGCCGTGGAGAACTGGCGGCGGATCGAGGCGGGGGAGCGGGTGGCGGACGTACGGCCGCAGGCGGTGGCGGCGGCCGTGCGGGCGTTCGAGGCGCTGGAGGCGGGGTTGCCGCGTCTCGCCTGAGCCCCAGCCACCTGTTTGAGGCCTGGTAAGAAACTTAACTCGGTTATGTTATTTGGGTACGCTCGTCGGCATGACGTCACCCGAGCCCGCGCCGAAGGACCTTCGCCCCTCCCTCCTCCAGGAACGCGCCCACCACGACGCCTGCCGCGCCGCCCTCGCCGCGATGCTGGCGGGCGCCGACCTCCAGGTCGTCACCGGCGAGGACGTCTCCGCCTCCGGTGCCGACGCCGAGGCCCTCGGGTACCGGCTGCGCAGCCAGGCCAAGGCCCTGCGCGAACTCCCCGCAGGCCCGCTCTTCTTCGGCCGGCTGGACTTCGCGGAGGGCGCCGGCGGCGAGCACGACGGCCTCAGCCACCACATCGGCCGGGTCCGCGTCAGCGAGCACCCCGCCGCCCCGCCCCTCGTCGTCGACTGGCGCGCGCCCGTCTCCCGCGCCTTCTACCAGGCGAGCGCCCACGACCCGCAGGGCGTCGCCGTCCGCCGCCGTTTCGGCTGGGCGCCGGGCAGCCGGGGCGACTCCGCCGACCTGACCGGTCTGGAGGACGAGCACCTGGACCAGGGCGAGTCCGGGACGAGCACGATCGTCGCCCGTGAGATCGAGCGCCCCCGGACCGGCCCGATGCGGGACATCGCCGCCACCATCCAGCCCGAGCAGGACGACCTCGTACGAGGTGAGCCGGCCGAGTCGGTGTGCGTGCAGGGCGCCCCCGGCACCGGCAAGACGGCTGTGGGCCTGCACCGGGCCGCGTACCTCCTCTACACCCACCCCCAGCGCATCCGCCGCGGCGGCCTGCTGATCCTCGGCCCCCACCGCACCTTCCTCTCCTACATCGCCGAGGTACTGCCCTCCCTCGGCGAGACGGGCGTCCGGCAGTCGACCCTCTCCGACGAGATCGCCCGCCACCCGGTGACCGCGACCGACCCCGCCCGCACCGCCGCCGTCAAGCACGACCCGCGCATGGCCGAGGTCCTGCGCCGGGCGCTGTACGGCAGGGTGACCGCCGAGCACGCCGACGACCTGACGGTGCCGGACGGTTCGTACCGCTGGCGGGTCGCGCGGGAGGAACTGGCGGCCGTCGTGGCGGGCGTGCTCGCCGAGGAGCCGCCCTACGAGGTCGGGCGCGAACGTGTACGGAGCCGGATCGTGCGCCGGATCCAGGAGCAGGCCGAACGGCGCGGCGGGCCGCGCCCGGCCGCCTGGCTGCGCCGGATCGAACGGGCCCGGCCGGTGAGCGCCTGCGTGGACGCGGTGTGGCCGAGGGTGCGACCGGAGGAGGTGCTCGCCGGGCTTCTCTCCGACCGGGAGGGGCTGGCGTGGGCGGCGGACGGCTCGCTGACCGGGGAGGAGCAGGAGGCCCTGCTCTGGTCCCGCCCGCCCCGCTCGACCAGGTCGGCCCGCTGGACGTCCGCCGACCTCGTCCTCCTCGACGAGGTCGCCGGGCTGCTCGAACACCCCGAGGGCTACGGCCATGTCGTCGTCGACGAGGCGCAGGACCTCTCCCCGATGGAGTGCCGGGCCATCGCCCGCCGGGTGCCCTTCGGCTCGCTCACGGTGCTGGGCGACCTCGCCCAGGGCACCACACCCTGGTCCGCACAATCCTGGCGGACCCTGATGAGCCACCTGGGCAAGCCGGACGCGGCGGTGGTCCCCCTGACCACCGGCTTCCGCGTCCCCGGCGCGGTCCTCGACCTCGCCAACCGCCTCCTCGCCCGCCTCGACACCGACGTCCCGCCCGCCCGCTCCCTCCGCGGCGACGGCGAACTCCGTGTCCGCCGGGCGGACGGCGACGTAGCGGAGGCGGTGGTGTCGGCCGTGCACGACGCCCTCACCCACGAGGGCTCGATCGGCGTGATCACGGCGGACGCCGACGCCCTCCGCATCCGCACGGCCCTCACCGCGGCGGGCATCGAGACCGCGACCGGCCCGGACGACCCGGCCGCCCGTGTGACCGTGCTCCCGGCGACCGCGGTCAAGGGCCTCGAGTACGACCATGTCGTCGCCGTCGAACCCACGGCGATCGCGGAGGCGGAGGAGCGGGGGCTGAACCGGCTGTACGTGGTGCTGACGCGGGCGGTGTCGCGGTTGGAGGTGGTGCACGCGAAGGAACTGCCCTGGTAGCGGGCGGGGCGTGGTGGGGATGGTCGCGCGGGGGTGACCTGGGCGACCCTTGACGGTGATGCTGCTCTTCCTCGACGTCGACGGGCCGCTGATCCCCTTCGGCGGGACCACCCCGTACCCGGTGTACGAGCCCCGCTCGGCGGCCGGTCGGCCCTCGCACCCGCTCCTGCCCCGCCTCGACCCGTCCCTCGGACCCCGTCTGCGCACGCTGGGCTGCGAGCTGGTGTGGGCCACGACCTGGCGGGACGACGCGAACGCCGTCGTGGCGCCGTGGCTCGGCCTGCCCTCGCTGCCGGTGGTGGACTGGCCGGAGACGCCGACCCCGCGCGCCCTGCACTGGAAGACGCAGGCCCTGGTCGCCTGGGCGGGCAGGCGGCCCTTCGTCTGGCTCGACGACGAGATCACCGCCGCCGACGACGCCTGGGTCACCGCCCACCACCCGGCCCCCGCCCTCCTGCACCGCGTGGACCACCGCCTCGGCCTCACCGACCGGGACTTCACGGTGCTGGAGGAGTGGATCAGCTCCTGCCGTGGGCCAGCAGTTCGCTGACCCGCAGGAATCCGTCCGTTCCGTGTCCGAGTGCGACGACCCGGCGGGCCTGGCCCTCGATCGTGCGCATCACGCTCGCGTCGATGCCGTGGCTCTCGGAGGCGTGGACGATATGGGCCATGGAGGAGACAGCGGAGGTGATCGGGTTGAGCCGGCCGGAGTACGTGCCGTCGTCGGCGTCCCCGGCGAACTCCTCGAAGAGCGGCGGCAGGATCGCGGCGATGCCCTGGGCGAAGGGGGCCAGCTCACGCGCGGTGATGCCCTCGGCCCGGGCCACCGCGACGGCGTGCGCGAAGCCCGCCATGGCCGTCCAGAAGATGTCCAGCAGGGCGACGTCGTGCGCGGCGGCCCGGCCGATCTCCTCACCGAGGTGGGTGTGGGTGCCGCCCAGCGTGTCCAGGACGGGGCGGAGTTCCCGGTACAGCTCCTCGGGGCCGCTGTGGATGAACACCGCGTCCGGCGTACCGATGCTCGGCGTCGGCGTCATGATCGCGCCGTCCAGGTACCGGATACCGTGCCGTGCGGCCCAGTCGGCGGTGTCCCGGGCGCGGGCCGGGGTGTCCGCGGAGAGGTTCACGACGGTACGGCCCTTGAGCTCGGCGGCGACCGGCTCCTGCCGCAGGACCGCGTCGGCGGCGTCGTAGTCCTGCACGCACACCACGGTCAGCGGGCTCGCCCCGACGGCCTCCCACGCCGTGTCCGCCACCACGGCTCCCCGCCCGGCCAGGTCCCCTTCCCGGCCCGGGGTCCGGTTCCAGACGGTGGTCCGCAGGCCCGCGTCCACGAACGCCCCGGCGAGCGCCCGCCCCATGGGGCCCAGCCCGAGGACGGTGACGGAGGAATGCGATGTGGGCATGGTTCAACTCCCTTATGATTACGGTTAATTGATGGCAAAAGGGGTGCGAGTGACCAGGAAGCGTGCCAAGGACCTGAACGTCTGCGGAGTGGCCGCCGCGATCGCCGTGATCGACGGCAAGTGGAAGACCAGCCTGCTCTGGCTGCTGGAGTCCGGCCCGCACCGCCCCGCCGAACTGCGCCGGCGCTTACCGGGGCTCAGCGAGAAGGTGCTGACCCAGGCGCTGCGGGAGATGGAGGCCGACGGCCTGGTGCACCGCGAGGTGCACGACGTCCTCCCCCTGAAGACCGTCTACTCCCTGACCCCTTTCGGCCGCGAACTGTCCGAGGCCCTGGCCCCCCTCTCCGACTGGGGCCACCGCAGGCTGGACCGCCTGGCCGCCTCCTGACCACCTGTCACCAGCGTCGCGGCCCGGGCGCGAGCTGCCAAGTACCCACAAAAAAGTGGGTATGGGGAGAGCGGTTCGGCAGCATGACGGCATGCGACTTCAGCAGTACGCCGGCCCGCAGGAACTGCGCGCCATGCAGAGCCTGGCCACCCGTGTCTTCCCGCGGACCGGCTACCACCACATCGGCGACCTCGCCTGGAACCGGTGCCTCGCGCTCGGCCGTGAGGAACACTGCCCCACGGCGGTCTGGGAGCGGGGCGGGGAGACGCTGGCCTGGGCCTGGCTGGAGTTGCCCGACGGGGCCCTGATGGTGCAGGTCGATCCGGCCCACCCGGAACTGGCGGGCGACGTCCTCGCCTGGGCCGAGCAGAAGGCGCCCGGATTACTGACCGTCGAGGTCGCCGGGACCGAGACCCATCTGGTCGAGGCGCTGAATCGGCGCGGATACCGGCAGGCGGCCGACGGCCCGTTCATGGCCTGTCTCACCCGCCCCCTCACCGCGCTCCCGGCGATCCCGCCCCTCCCGGACGGCTATGTGATCCGCCCGCAGCGGGACACCTCCGACGTGGCCGGCCGCGCGGCGGCCCACCGCGCCGCCTTCGGCTCGCCCCGGATCACCGCCGAACGCCACGCCCGTATGCGCGACACCTGGCCCTACCGCCCCGAACTCGACCTGATCGTCGTCTCTCCCGCCGGTGACGTCGTGGCCTACTGCCAGGGCTGGTACGACGACACCAACCGCATCGGCGCCTTCGAACCGGTCGGCACCCACCCCGACCACCGCCGCCGGGGCCTCGCCCGAGCCGTCTGCACCGCCGTCCTGCACGCCTTCGCCGCCGCCGGCGGCCGCCGCGCCGTCGTCCAGGCCCGCGGCGACGCCGACCACCCCGCACCCAAGCGGTTGTACGAGTCGATGGGCTTCCGGGCGTACACGCGCACATACGCGTATCTGGCGTGAGCCGACGTCGCCCCGGGGGGCGAGGGCGACCGCGGGGGGACCGCAGGGGGACTGCGGGGAGACGTGGGCAACGCCACGACACTTTTGCAAGCAGGTGCTTGCAAAAGTTAGCGCCAGTGGGGCACGCTGGAGGCATGGCATCGCTCAACGTCGGCAATCTCGGTGAGTACCTGCGCGAGCAGCGGCGAAACGCTCAGCTCTCGCTGCGGCAGCTCGCCGATGCCGCCGGGGTGTCCAATCCGTATCTGAGCCAGATCGAGCGCGGGCTGCGCAAGCCCAGCGCGGAGGTGCTGCAGCAGGTCGCCAAGGCGCTGCGGATCTCCGCCGAGACGCTGTACGTCCGCGCCGGCATCCTCGACGCCGAGCGGGACGGGGAGGAGCGCCGACGGGACGGAGCGACGCGGGCCGTCATCCTTGCCGATCCCACGCTGACCGAGGCGCAGAAGCAGGCGCTGCTGCAGATCTACGAGTCCTTCCGCAAGGAGAACGGATTCGCGGCCGGCGACGGCGCGAAGGACGCCCAGGACGACGCCGCCGAGGCCGGATCCCGCACGGCCGGTGGCGCCGACGCCGATCCGCAGCAGACGGCCAGTTGACCGGACCAGGGGACCGGCCGCCCGACTGCGGACCCGCACCAACCGACATCGACGAACGCGACGAACGCGAATACCGGAGGACCATCACCATGGCCATCACCGACGACCTGCGCAAGACCTTCACCGACCCGACTCCGCTCTACTTCGCCGCCGGCACCGCCGACCTGGCCCTCCAGCAGGCGAAGAAGGTCCCGAGTCTGGTGGAGCAGCTGCGCACCGAGGCCCCGGCCCGGTTCGAGGCCGTGCGCAACACCGACCCCAAGGCCGTCCAGGAGAGGGCCGCCGCCCGCGCCAAGGAGGCCGGCGCCAGGGCCAAGGAGGCGCAGGAGAGCTTCCAGACCAAGGTCGGCGAGTTCCTGGGCGCCCTCGACGGCGACCTGAAGAAGCTCGGCAGCACCATCGACGCCGACCTGAAGAAGCTCGGCGAGTCCGCCCAGGACCTCGCGCTGCGCGGTGTCGGCGTCGCCGCCGAGTACGCCGTGAAGGCCCGCGAGACCTACGAGAAGGTCGCCGAGCACGGCGAGCACGCCGTGAAGACCTGGCGCGGCGAGGCCGCCGAGGAGATCGAGGAACTGGCCATCGCCGTCGAGGGCAAGGGCGAGCCGAACGCCGAGACGGTCGAGGTCAGGGACGAGCCGAAGCCCGCCACGGCCGAGGCCAAGTCCGAGCCCGCCACGGCGAAGAAGACGACTCCGCCCGCCAAGAAGGCCCCGGTCCGCAAGACCACCGCGAAGAAGACGACTCCGCCCGCCAAGTGACGACCAGGTGAGACCGACGGCGCGACGGACGCGACGGATACGCGGACGGATACGGCGACGGGCCGGGCACTCGGGGAGTGCCCGGCCCGTTGTTCGGGTAGTGAGAGCGCGGTTGCGGGTACGGTGACCGCGTAAGGACGAGCGAGTCGTACCGATTCGGGTGGTGGACGTAGTGCTGATGCAGGGGTTCGCAGACTTCATGTCGCTGCTGAGCCTGGCGCTGGTCGTGTTCAGCGGCTTCGCTCTGTTCGACGCGGCCATCCGCCGTGAGGACGGCTACCGGGCGGCGGACAAGCAGACCAAGCCGTTCTGGATGATCATCCTCGGGCTCGCCTTCGTGGTGAACCTGATCTTCCCCATCCTGTCGTTCCTGCCGGTCATCGGCCTGGTCGCGACCATCGTGTACATGGTCGACGTCCGCCCCGCCCTCCGCTCCCTCCCGGGCGGCGGCCGCAGCCGCAGAGGCGGCTCCAGCAGCGACGGCCCGTACGGGCCGTACAACGGCGGCAGGTAGAGGCCCTGTCGGGGGGCGACCCGCAGGGGCGCAGCCCCAAGTCCGGCGCGGGGCAGTGCCGACATGCGGCTCCGCCACGGGGCGCGGCCAGCCCACGGACGGCCCGCGCGGACAGCGCACTGCCGCACGGGGAACGGCGGGTTTCCGCAGCAGGCCCTAAGGCACCCGATCCAACAGCACGACCGCCACGTCGTCGGTCAGCTCACCCCCATTGAGCTCCCGCACCTCGTTCACCGCCGCACGCAACAGGTCCTCTCCCCGCAAACCCTCGGAGAGCTGGCGGCGGATCATCTCCACCATGCCGTCCTGCCCCAGCCGCTCCCGGCCCTGCCCGATCCGCCCCTCGATCAGGCCGTCGGTGTACAGCATCAGGCTCCACTCCGCGCCCAGCTCGACCTGCATCCGCGGCCAGCGGGCGCCCGGCAGCAGACCGAGCGCGGGACCGTTGTTGTCGTACGGCAGCAGCCGGGCCGGCCGGTCCGGGCGGGCGATCAGCGGCGCCGGGTGGCCGGCCAGGCACAGGCCCGCGCGACGGCCGTCGGGAGCGATGTCGACCGTGCACAGCGTCGCGAAGATCTCGTCGTCGTCGCGCTCGTGCTCCAGCACCTGCTGCAGCGTGTTCAGCAGCTCGTCCCCGCAGAGGCCGGCCAGCGTCAGCGCCCGCCAGGCGATCCGCAGCTCCACGCCGAGGGCGGCCTCGTCCGGGCCGTGTCCGCAGACGTCACCGATCATGGCGTGCACGGTGCCGTCCGGGGTGCGGACGGTGTCGTAGAAGTCGCCGCCGAGCAGCGCGCGTGAGCGGCCGGGGCGGTAGCGGGCGGCGAAGCGCAGCGGGGAACCCTCCAGCAGGGGCGTGGGCAGCAGCCCCCGCTCCAGGCGGGCGTTCTCCTGCGCGCGCAGCTTGCCCTCGGCGAGTCGGCGCTCGGCCGTGTCGGAACGCTTGCGCTCCACCGCGTACCGGATCGCCCGGCTCAGCAGCCGTCCGTCCAACTCGTCCCGGAACAGGTAGTCCTGGGCGCCCACACGCACCGCCTCCGCGCCGCGCTCGGCGTCACCGGACGCGGTGAGCGCGAGGACGGCGTGCCGGGGCGCGAGCTCCAGCACGTGCTTGAGCACGGCCAGTTCGCCCTCGTCGGCGGTGCGGCCGGGCGCCGGCAGCGCGAGGTCCAGCAGGATGCAGTGGACGTCGTCGGTGAGCAGCCGCGCGGCCTCGGTGAGGTTGCGGGCGGTGCGCACACGGATCGGCTTCCCGGCCGAGTCGAGCAGGTCGGGGACGATCGGGGCGGCCGTGGGGTCGTCCTCGATCAGCAGCAGGGTGAGGTTGGTGTGGGTGGCGGCGCTCACGTCGTGGGGGACGCCGTCGCCGGGTGTGGCGTTGTCCCCGACCGTCGCTTTCCTCGCGTCGTTGCGATCGTCGTTCCGGTCGTCCGTGGGCGGGACTTCTTCCTTGGAGGGGCCGCCGCCTGCGGGCGAGGCCTGCGCCTGACCACACTCCACGGCTGGGATCCCTCTCTGCCGCGGTACGGGTACGGGCATCGTGTTGGGTTCCTTCCCTCCCCCCGAGGGCACGGCGGGGTCGAGGGACCTCGATCCGCCGACGGGGACCATAGCGGCAGAAGGCGCCACAGCGGAATGGTGTGCGCCACGCCTCTTGATCTCAGACCGCTGTCATATGCCGCCATACCTACCGCAGTTGGGCGGGGTAGGAGGGGTGCGGGGATGACGAACGTCACGTCGGCGCAAGGTTTGTCGGCCGGGGCACGTGCCCTGGATCACATGGCCGCCGTCACGTGTGCCCGTCCCGCTGTCACCCGTGCCCGCCCCGCCGTCACATGTGCCCGTCCCGTCGGCGCGGGCCTCACGCGTCCGGCCGCACCACACCGAGGATCGGCATGGAACCGGCCCCCGCCAGCGTGATCGTCCGGCCCGGGCGCGGGGCGTGGACGATCGTGCCGTCGCCCACGTACAGCGCGACATGGCTGGCGTCGTCGAAGTAGATGATCAGGTCGCCGGGGCGCATGTCCTTGACGTCGACGTGCGTCAGCTGCCGCCACTGCTCCTGCGAGGTGCGCGGGATGGCGACGCCGGCGTCCGCCCAGGCCTGGGAGGTCAGGCCGGAGCAGTCGAAGGAACCCGGGCCTTCGGCGCCCCACTCGTACGGCTTGCCGATCTGGGCGGTGGCGTACTGGACGGCCTGCTGCCCCTGCGTGGTGCCCTTGGCCTTGAGCTCGTCGAGTATGCCGGTGTCCAGCCAGGCGGTCTGCGCCCGCTGGGCGGCCTGTGCCTGGAGCTGGGCGAGGCGCTCCTTCTCCTCCTTCTCCAGCTGGGACTCGAGCTTCTCGGCTTCCGAGATCTGCTTCTCGATCTTCTTCTGGGCCTCCGCCTTGGCCTTCCGGTTGGTCTCCAGCTTCTGCCACTGGGCGGAGGCGTCCTTGGCGTACTGCTCCAGGTCCTGCTGAGTGCGGGTCAGTTCGCCGAGCAGCCCCTGGGTGGCCCGCTGTCCTTGGATCACCCGGTCGGCGCCGTCGAGGAAGTCGCTCGGGTCGTCACTGAGCAGCAACTGGGCCTCGTCCGGCAATCCGCCACCGCGGTACTGGGAGCTGGCCGCCCTGCCCGCGCGGTCCTTCAACTCGTCGAGCTTCTCGCGGCCCTTCACGATCTTCTTGGCCAGCTCGACGATCTCCTTGGACTGCTTCTCGGCCTTCTCCTCGGCCGCGTTGTAGGCGTCGGTGGCCACCGCGGCGTCGTGATAAAGCGTGTCGAGCTTCTCGCGGACCGCCTCGAGGTCCTTGCTGTGCGTGGGCGGTGGGGTCAGCGTGGGAGCGGTCGTCGGCGCGGGCGAGGGGGCCGGACTCGCGAACGCCGTGCCCGGCACCGCCAGCACGGTGACCGCGCAGACCACCGTCACGGCCGCCGCGATCAGGCCGCGCTTGCCCGTACCCATACGTCCCCCAAAACTGATTTACCGTCAGTAACTTACGGTCGCCTGGGGGATCGTGCCATGACACGCCGGAAAACGACAGAGGCAGTCCTTCCCCCGGCCCCCACCCCGCCATGACGATCTCCCGGTCTTTGTGACGAACACCTCACGGAGATCGTTCCCGTCCCGGCGGGTCGACAGAGGGGGAACTGGCCGTCCGCGCCGGGCACCCAGGCTGTCGATGCCGGGCAAACGGGCCGTCGGCACCACGTCAACGGGCCGCCGGCACCACATGAAAGGGCGGTCGGCAAAGGCGAAACGGGCTGCGGCGTCAGCGCAGGCGGAACGGGCTGCGGCGTCGGCACGGGAGAAACGGGCGGCGGCATCCGCGCACGGGAAGCGGGCTGCGCCGCGGTCTTGCTCACCCCCGCGGTGCCAACGCCTCCCACCTCACCGTCACTTCCCCCTGCCGCCACCGCACCGGTCCGTCCGTCACCGGCCAGTCGGCCGTCAGGTCCCGCACCGCGCGGATCCACCGCTGACGGGCGCCGTACGACGCGTAGGGCGCCGCCGCGGCCCAGGCACGGTCGAAGTCGCGGAGGAAGGCGTGCACCGGCTCGCCCGGCACATTGCGGTGGATGAGGGCCTTCGGGAGCCGTTCCGCCAGGTCCGAGGGCCGTTCCAGGGACCCCAGCCGGGTCGCGAAGGTGACCGTCCGCGGGCCCCGCGGACCGAGCGCGACCCACACGTGCCGCCGCCCGATCTCGTCACAGGTCCCCTCGACGAGCAGTCCCCCACGGGAGGTCGCCGTCGCCGGCGCGAGCCGCGCGCACAGCCGCTCCCACACACCGGCGACCTGGTCCTCGTCGTACTGCCGCAGCACATTGGCCGCGCGGATGAGGTGCGGCCGCCCGGCCACCGGGATCTCGAAGCCGCCGTGCCGGAAGTCGAGCCCCTCACGCTCGTACGGCTTCGCCGCCGCGACCCGCGCCGGTTCGATCTCGACGCCCACCACGCGCGCGTGGGGCGCGACGGAGCGCAGCCGCGTGAGCAGTTCGACGGCCGTCCAGGGGGCGGCGCCGTAGCCGAGGTCGACGGCCACGGGCCCGGTGGCGCGGCGCAGCTCGGCGCCGTGGACCGCGGCGATCCAGCGGTCCATGCGGCGCAGCCGGTTCGGATTCGTCGTCCCGCGTGTGACCGTGCCCACGACGGAGGTCCCCCCGCTCGAGCGAAGCCGAGAGTGGGGGAGGGCCGGGACACGGGATGGCATGCCTATGAGGGTATGCGGTGAGCAGGGAAGCGGGGCCCGGCCGGACGCACCCGGGTCTCGAACGGTTGAGCGACCCCGGTAACGCCTAGGCAAAAACCGTCCCGGAGAGGATCCGGGCGGAATGGGAATGCCCTCATCCGCTGTTCCACCCCTTGGAGGGCGCCCCACACCCTCCGTCCGGCATGCCCGCAGCAAGGAGGAACGCCACGTGAGCCAGTACGTCAACAGGCTCGGGCGTCGCTCTACGGCGGCACCCTCACGGCTTCGGCTGCACCGCCGCCCCCGCCGTGTCGCGATGCTCTCCGTGCACACCTCCCCACTCCACCAGCCCGGCACCGGGGACGCCGGCGGCATGAACGTGTACATAGTGGAGCTGGCGCAGCGCCTCGCCGCGATCAACATCGAGGTCGAGATCTTCACGCGCGCCACGACCGGCGGCCTCCCGCCGGCCGTCGAACTGGCCCCCGGCGTCCTTGTCCGGCACGTGGACGCGGGCCCCTACGAGGGCCTCGCCAAGGAGGAGCTCCCCGCCCAGCTGTGCGCCTTCACCCACGGCGTGATGCAGGCCTGGGCCGGCCACCGCCCCGGCTACTACGACCTCGTCCACTCCCACTACTGGCTCTCCGGCCACGTCGGCTGGCTCGCCGCCCAGCGCTGGGGCGCCCCCCTGGTGCACGCCATGCACACCATGGCCAAGGTCAAGAACGCCAACCTCGCCGACGGCGACACCCCCGAGCCCGCCGCCCGCGTCATCGGCGAGACCCAGATCGTCGACGCCGCCGACCGGCTGATCGCCAACACGGCGGAGGAGGCCGACGAACTCGTACGCCACTACCACGCCGACCCCGTCAAGGTCGCCGTCGTCCACCCCGGCGTCAATCTCGACCGCTTCAGCCCCGCCGACGGCCGGGCCGCCGCCCGCGCCCGCCTGGACCTTCCCCAGGACGCCCTGATCCCCCTCTTCGCGGGCCGCATACAGCCCCTCAAGGCCCCCGACGTCCTCCTGCGCGCCGTGGCCGTCCTCCTCGACGAGCGCCCCGAGCTGCGCTCCCGTGTCGTCGTCCCCGTCGTCGGCGGCCCCAGCGGCAGCGGCCTCGCCAAGCCGGAGGGCCTGCAGAAGCTGGCCGCCCGCCTCGGCATCTCCGACGTCGTACGCTTCCGGCCGCCCGTCGGCCAGGAGCAGCTCGCGGACTGGTTCCGCGCCGCCTCCGTCCTCGTCGTCCCCTCCTACAGCGAGTCCTTCGGCCTGGTCGCCATAGAGGCGCAGGCGGCCGGTACGCCGGTGCTCGCGGCGGCCGTCGGCGGCCTCCCGGTGGCCGTACGCGACCAGGAGACGGGCTTCCTCGTCGAGGGGCACGACCCGGCCGCCTACGCGCGCGTGCTCGCGCGTTTCGCCGACCACCCCGAACTCCCCGCCCGCATGGGCGCGGCCGCCGCCCGGCACGCCCAGTCCTTCGGCTGGGACACCGCGGCCGCCGCCACCGCCGACGTCTACACGGCGGCGACCCAGTCCCACCGCCGTCGCGTACGCTCCCACCATGGGTGAGCGTCATGGCTGAGGAAGAGAAGGCCGCACAGGTCATCGAGGGCGTCCTGAAGGACACCGAAGTGGAGTGGGAGAGCCCCGAGCCCGGCACGTACGTCGTCCAGCTCCCCGGCACCCGCAAGCTGAAGACGACGGTCTCCCTGATCGTCGGCCGCCACTCCCTGTCGCTGAACGCCTTCGTCATCCGCCACCCCGACGAGAACGAGGCCGGCGTCCACCGCTGGCTCCTGGAACGCAACCTCAAGCTGTATGGCGTGAGTTACGCCGTCGACCCCCTCGGCGACATCTACGTCACGGCCCGCCTGCCCCTCTCCGCGGTCACCCCCACCGAGACCGACCGCCTCCTCGGCCAGGTCCTGGAGGCCGCCGACGGCGCCTTCAACACCCTGCTGGAGCTCGGTTTCGCCTCCGCGATCCGCAAGGAGTACGCCTGGCGGGTCTCCCGCGGCGAGTCCACCCGCAACCTGGACGCCTTCAGCCACCTCACCCAGCGCCCCGCCGACTGAAGTGCTCTGACCCGCTGTCAGCCTTCGGAGGCCCGCGAGCGGCGTCAGGCGGCGGACAGTCCGTACCGCCCCGGGGTCACCCCCACCAGCTTTCGGAAGTGCCGGGTGAGGTGGGCCTGGTCGTAGAAGCCGGCGGCCACTGCGACCTCGCCCGCCGGCCGCCCGTCCAGCAGCAGCCGCCGGGCCCGGTCGACCCGGCGGGCGGTCAGGTACTGGTGCGGTGCGATGCCGTACGCCCCGCTGAACGCGCGTACGAGATGGGCGGGATGGGCCTGGAGCAGCCCGGCCGCCTCGTCGAGCGACACGCCCTCGACGAGGCGTCCGTCGAGAAGGTCGCGCAGACGGCGCGCGAGGACGGGGTCACGGCGCGTCCCCCGTACCGGGTCCGTGGGCCGCAGATGGGTCCGCAACCGCTCGCCGACGAACGTCAGCCGGCTGTCGGCCTCCAGCTCGTCCCCGGGCCGGGCGAGCGCCGCGTGCAACTGTCCGACCCGCCGCCGTAGCAGGGGGTCGCGCAGGTCGGGCCCGTCCACGGCGGGCCCGATCAACTCCTCCCCGAGCACGCTCGCGTCCAGGTACAGCACCCGCTTGCGGAAGCCGTCCGGGGTGGCGGGGGAGCCGTTGTGCGGCACGTGCGGCGGCAACAGCGACACCGTGTCGTGCGGTGTGCCGTGCTCGTGCCGGTCGAGCTCGTACCGTACGGCCCCGTCGTCGACGATGAGCAGCGTCCAGGCCTCGTGGACGTGCATGGGGTAGGCGTACTCGGTGAAGTGCGCGTGGAAGACCTCCACGACGCCCGGGACACGCGGGCGCCAGGCGGAGACGTCGGCGGTGGGCTGCGCGGCCCTGTCCTGAGCGGCGGCCATGCAAAGAACGTACAAGACGGTGCCGTACGCCGGACGGCAGTCTCGGACCATGAGCGACGCACCGATTCCACCGATCCGCTTCGACACGAAGATCGCCGTCCTGCTGCGCGAGGACCTGGAGACCTGGCAGCGCCTGAACGTCACCGCGTTCCTGGTCAGCGGCCTGGGCACCCAGCTCCCCGAGGTGATCGGGGAGCCGTACGAGGACGCGGACGGCGTCCCCTACCTGCCGATGTTCCGCCAGCCGGTGCTGGTCTTCGAGGGCACGAAGGAGACGCTGACGGCGGCCCACGCGCGCGTGCTGTCCCGTGCCCTGCCGCGCGCGGTGTTCACCGGCGACCTCTTCGCCACCGGCAACGACCGCGACAACCGGGCGGCGGTGCGGGCCGTGCGGACGGACGACCTCGACCTGGTGGGGCTGGCGGTGTACGGACCGCGGAACGCGGTGGACAAGGCGCTGAAGGGGGCGCGGATGCATCCGTGAAGAGGCCCCGACTCAGGCGGCGCTTCGAGCGGCGCCCGAGGCGGTGATGCTTCACACGGTGCTTCAGGCGGTGGCCCGTACGGTGCTTCAGGCGGTGGTCCGTACGGTGCTTCGGGCGGTGCTTTGAGCGGCGCTTCTCAGGCCGGGGTGACCTCGGGCCTGGCGGCGCTCGGTCCGGTGGCCGCGTCCTCCTCCTCCACGTCCGCCGGCAGTCGACGCATCAGCACCCAGTACCCCGCCCCCGCGACCGTCCCGACGACCGCGCACAGCCCCCACAGCCACTCCGCCCCGAACCGGTCGATGACGAAGCCCGACAGCAGCGGCGCGACGAGGGACGCCACAGCCCACGACATGGTGTACATGCCCTGGTAGCGGCCCCGCCCGTGCACGGGGGAGAGACGGACGACGAGCCCGGTCTGGGTCGGCGCGTTCACGATCTCGGCGAGGGTCCACACGCAGACGGTGAGCGCGAAGACGCCGACGGACCCGGCGAAGGCGGTGAGCCCGAAACCGTACCCGGCGAGGAGTGAGGAGATCACCAGCAGCCGCCGCGGATCCCGGTGCTCGATGAACCGCGTGACCGGGATCTGCAGGGCGACGATGAGGACGCCGTTGACGGCGATGGCCATGCCGTAGTCGGCCGGTGTGAACCCGGCCGCGCCCATCGCCACGGGCAGCCCGATCGCGCCCTGCTGGAAGACGAACGCGATCAGGAAGGACAGCCCCACGAGCCCCATGAACCGCCCGTCGCGCACGACGGTCCCGAGCCCCACGGCGTCCTGAGAGACGGCCTTGGCCGTCTGCTGCGGCCGCGACTCGGGCACCTTGAGGAAGACGACGACCGCACAGAGCAGGGTCATGCCGGCCTCGATGAGGAACCCGGCGAGATAGCTGACCTCGGCGATGAACCCGGCGCCCATGGAGGAGACGGCGAACCCCAGGTTGATGGCCCAGTAGTTGAGCGAGAAGGCCCGGACCCGGTCCTCGGGCCGCACGATGTCGGCCATCATCGCCTGCACGGCGGGCCGGGAGGCGTTGGAGGCCATGCCGACGAGGAAGGCGACGGCGGCGATGGCGACGGGGTGGTGCACGAACCCGAGCAGCGCCACGGAGGCGGCGGTGGAGGTCTGGGCGACGAGCAGCGTGGGCCGCCGACCGAGCCGGTCGGCCATGACACCCCCGCCGAGGGACGAGACGACCCCGCCCAGCCCGTGCAGCGCGGCGACGAGACCGGCGTAGGAGGCGGAGTACCCGCGGTCGAGCGTCAGATACAGGGCCATGAAGGTGGCGACGAAACCGCCGAGCCGGTTGACGAGGGTGCTGGTCCACAGCCACCAGAACTCGCGGGGCAACCCGGAGACGGTTTCACGGGCGGCACGTCTCAGGGAGGCGACGGACATGGGTGGATCCCCCGAATGTAAGCGGCGCTGGCGGTATCCAGAACTTACGAGGGGAGGCCCGGCCCAGGCCACTCAATTAACAAACCCAGTCAACCGTCCGCCCCCTGTCCGCCCTTCGAGCCGGGGGCACCGGCCCCCAAACCCTTGGATTACGCTCATACGCATGGCCGACGCACCGTACAAGCTGATCCTCCTCCGCCACGGCGAGAGCGAGTGGAACGCGAAGAACCTGTTCACCGGCTGGGTGGACGTCAACCTCAACGAGAAGGGCGAGAAGGAGGCGGTCCGCGGCGGTGAGCTGCTCAAGGACGCCGGCCTGCTCCCTGACGTGGTGCACACCTCGCTCCAGAAGCGAGCGATCCGCACCGCACAGCTCGCTCTCGAAGCGGCTGACCGTCACTGGATCCCGGTCCACCGCAGCTGGCGCCTGAACGAGCGCCACTACGGCGCCCTCCAGGGCAAGGACAAGGCCCAGACCCTCGCCGAGTTCGGCGAGGAGCAGTTCATGCTGTGGCGCCGCTCGTACGACACCCCGCCCCCGCCCCTCGAGGACGGCACGGAGTTCTCCCAGTCGAACGACGCGCGCTACGCGACGATCCCCCCGGAGCTCCGCCCCCGCACGGAGTGCCTCAAGGACGTCGTCCTCCGCATGCTCCCCTACTGGTACGACGGCATCGTCCCCGACCTCCTCACGGGCCGCACGGTCCTCGTCGCCGCCCACGGCAACAGCCTCCGCGCCCTCGTCAAGCACCTCGACGGCATCTCCGACGCCGACATCGCGGGCCTGAACATCCCCACGGGCATCCCCCTGTTCTACGAACTCGACACCGACTTCAACCCGGTGACCCCGGGCGGCAAGTACCTGGACCCGGAGGCGGCAGCGGCCGCGATCGAGGCGGTCAAGAACCAGGGCAAGAAGAAGTAAGCACCCACGTATAAGCCCCCTACCTGCGAATTCACCGCCGGTGGGGGGCTTGTTGTTGGGCTGGGGCCGTCTCTGGGCCGTGGTCAGGCAAGCCTCGTGACCCACGGCGCTGGCCCCGTGCGCTGTTGAGGCCCTGGAGGCTCGTTCGGAAGATCGGAGGCGTGCAGCACTAGTGCAAGTGGTCTGTGCGACCGATACATTGAGTCGTCGTGGTCTACACCCCTATGCCGGCGAACTGCTTCCTCAGAACCCCTCGCTACCGTAAGGAGTTCAAGTACGGTGAAGAACGATGGGTCGACCAGATATCAGGACTCATCTACACCTGGGACGGTGAGCACGGTGGGGAAGTCGAGGTGTTCTCCAAGAGAGGAAGACATCGGGGCGTAGTCGACGCAATAAATGGTGAGTATATTAAGGATCCAGTGAACGGGAGGAGGATAAGTGTCTAGCGACAGCGAGTTCAATCGAGAGACTTTTGTTTCGGCTGCATTGAACGGCCGCGCATCCGTCGACGATCTCGATGATTACATCGACGATTGGCATGACGAGGGAAGTGATCTCCCTTTGTATGAGTATTTGGGGATGACGCGAGATGAATACCGACTGTGTACTGAGCGTCCAGAGGCGTTGCGTTTGATTTTGTCTGCCCGGAAAAAGGGCCGACCGTTCACCGAGGAGATCAAGGCCGCCGCCGCTGTCCAGTCTAGCTACGCTCTTGCGGCGCGGGCTGAGTCTGTGGATCAGGCTAAGGGTGTCTATGACTGGCTGGTGAGGAGGGGGCGAGTCTGAGCGCTCCTGCCACTCGGGCGAAGGTCCTAATCGATAAACTAGGGCTCACACCGCCCATTGACATCGAGGCGCTTGTCTCTTCTAAGGCTGACCTGCAATGGGATGAATGGCCTTACGAGTGCGATGCGGTGACCTTCCTTGACCGTGCTCGGCCTCTTGTCGTGGCCCATAGCGGGCGTCCAGAAACCCGTAAGCGTTTTACGCTGGGGCATGAACTAGGGCACATCGAACTCGCCTGGCATACAAACATGGTCGAGTGCTCGCCCGAGGCCACTAATGTCGAGATGGCGAGCAATTCCTTCGAGATTGCTACGCTAGAGCGGGAAGCTAACGAATTTGCGTCAAATCTGTTGGTTCCTCCGGCGTGGCTGAAGCCAGCGACCAGCGGGATCACCCACTTCGACGAAGATCAAGTGATCGAAGTCCTGGCGCATCTTGCGAAGGCTGAAGTTTCTGCTACGGCTGGACTTATAGCCTTGTCGCGCACCCTGCTTCCTGGACACGCCTTTTTCGTAGGATCCAGCTTCTCTCTCAGCCCTGGGACTCCCTGGCCGGGAGAACGTCCCCTGTCCTTGTCGGCACGTGTGAGATACCTTGCGAACGCACACAGCATTATTGAGGTTGAACATCAGGGCGTGCGAGTGACATGGGCTCAGATGTACAGTCCGGTCGAAGCGCCGCTGCTGTCAAGCAATGATACGCGAACCTCTACGCAAATACTGAAGGATATAACTGCGCGTGTGATAAGCGGCTACGACTCTTACTCGATTATCCAATCGGTTAGTGGCGTGGTTGGTGGATTAACCAAAGATGTCGATCGCGGGTGGACGGCTGAAGCCATTGCCGCCGTTGTTGCTCAACGCATCTCTCGGAACGAGAAACTTGCATCACTGGCTGCCGATCCGGAGTTCGGTATTTTCGTACTGCGAAAATCGGCAGAAGTAATGTCTAAGCGTGCGCAACGAACGGCGTTCAAGAATGAAATCTAATCGAGAGTGAAGGCGGTCGGTTCTTGGTAATCCATCCCCGACCGCTAAGCCGCATAGGCATTTCGCTAGGTGCCGAAGACGGAGGCGATTGCCTTCCTCGTGCGTTCTTGGCTGGACGGCATTAGGTGAGCGTACACGCGGAGGGTCAGGCCGGGGTCCGAGTGACCCAGGTACTCGGCGAGGGCCTTGATGTTCTCCCCGGCGTCCAGGAGCACCGAGGCGTAGAAGTGGCGCAGCGCGTGCATGCCGTTCTCGCGTGACTCCGCGTACGGCTGGCCCCGCTCAGGCACGGGGATGACGCTGGCCGCGGCAAGCGCCGGTTTCCACGCTTCCTCGTTGAGCGACGTACGCCAGACGTGCCCGCCACGCGGCCCAGTGAAGATCAGCCGCTTGGTCACCGGAGGTCCGTCCGCCACCTTCCACGGCAAGGTGATCTCGACCGGCGGGAACCGCTTCATATGGGACCGGAGCGCGTCAGCGACCGGGCCGGGGAGCGGTACGTCCCGCAGCTTGCCGCCCTTCGGCGGAGCGAACACCGCCTTGCTGCGGCTCAGCTTCAGTTGCTGCACCACGTGGAGCGTGTCCGAGGCGAAGTCGATCGCGTCGACGGCCACGCCCAAGATCTCGCCCTGACGGAGCCCGCAGCCGCCGCCCAGGTCGACCATGGCTTGGTAGCGCTCGGGCATGGCGGCCCGGACGGCGAAGACCCGCTCGGGCGTCCAAGGCACGATGCGCTTGTTATCGACGGTCGGCGGCCGCACGGACCGGGCAGCGCACGGGTTGCGGGGAAGGTGACCGTCGTCCACGGCCGCACTGAGCGCCGCCCGCACGTTGGAGTAGATCGTCCGGGCGTACGACCCCCGGACGCCGTTCTCCTGCAACTGCCGTACCCAGTCGCGGATATGTGCCGGCTGGAAGGAGCCCAGCGGGCGCGAGCCGAGGTAGGGGAAGGCGTGCAAGCGGAGTTGTGACTCCATCGAGGCTTGGGTGTTCGGGTCGGCGCCCTGCGTGGCGACCCAGCGCTCGGCGTACTGCTGGAAGGTGATCCGGGCGGCGCGCGGGTCGATGTACTGCCCGCGGGCCATGTCCGCTTCGATGTGCGCCAGCCACTGATCAGCGAGCCGCTTCTGGCGGTCGGGAAAGCTCTTGGACTTCTCCGTACCGTCTGGGCCGACGTACCGAGCGCGGTAGCGGAGACCGGACCCGTAGCGCTCGGTCTTGACCTTCCGCACCTTCCCGTCCGGTCCGGTCTCGGTCCTGTACCAGCGGTCCTGGATGTGCCCAGCCATCAGGCGGCAGCCCCTTCCCGCAGGGACTCCACCCAGGCTTGGACGTCCGCAGGGTCGTAGCGCAGGTGCCGGCCGACCCGGAAGCCACGGGGACCGGTGCGCTTGCGACGCCATTGGTAGACCGTCTCGACGCTGGGCAAGTCGAACATCGCCACGAGGTCGTCAGGAGTGAGGTACCGCGACGGCAGACCACGCGGCTCGGAAACCGCTTCCGCGACGGCGAGGCGTCGGCTACCCATGGGTGGGCTCTCCTTCTGTTCCGGGGGCTGGTTCGAGGGATGCGGCAAGCCAGGCTTCGGTGTCCGAGAGACCAATCCCGGCGAACACCCAGTGCGCGAGGACGTACGTCGTGTCGGTCTCGGGACCGTTCGTCGCAGCGGCTTGGGCCCGTCGCCATTCGGCGCGTGCGTCGCGGAGGGCGCCGAGGGTGGTGGAGTAGCGGCGGGACTTGGTGGAGAAGTGGCCGCGGAAGCCGAGCATGTGGGCCCAGGCCCGCAGGCGGAGGTGTTCGAGGTCCTTGCGGGCGCCGAGGGTCCAGGCAGTGCGGATCAGGCGGCGGGCGTGGTCGCTGATGTCGAGCTGGGCCAGCTCAGCGGCGAACTTCAGCGGCCGGTCGAGAGCTCCCGTGGCCGTCTCGGCGCCCTTGGTGGCGTACTTGGCGATGTAGGCGGCGACGGCCCGCTCGGTCAGCTCCTGGCCGTCGTTGAAGTCGGCGGACCGGATGGTGCGGACATCGAGTTGGCGACCGAAGGTGAAGGTGTGGGCGCGGCCGTCGACGACCGGCCCGTCCACCCGGACCTTGGCAGTAGCGGCGCGGATGGCGTCGGTCAGCAGCTCGGCGGTGGCCCAGGCCGGCGGGGCGGTGTCGCCGCCTCCGGGGCCGTCGAGGCGGATGACGGCGTGGAAGTGGACGGCGCCACGCTTTTGGTACTCGGCGACCTTGGCGAAGGACACCCGCGCGTGCTCGCGAAAACGGCGCTGGGACAGGCCCGCGCGCTTGGCGACCTCCCGGCGCAGGTAGGTCGAGAAGCGCTGCCAGAGCGCCCCAGCGTGGGCGTTCCACAGCACGGCCGCTTCGTAGTCGTAGGTGTCCGGGTCGAGCGGGGTGCCGAGGGCGGGGTCGTCCTGGTCGTGGCGGACGCCGCAGCGGCAGGGGCGCACCGTTCCGGCCGGGCCGGTGGGGCGGTTGTGGACCGGGCCGAAGCTCGGCGCGGTGAAGGTGGCGAAGACGCGTGGGTGCGCGGCGACCTGTTCGGGCAGGCCCTTGCCGCCGCGCAGTCCGGCGGTGATCAGGTGGAAGGTGTCGCGACGGTAGACCTCGGAGCAGGCCGGGCAACGGGTCGTGCGGCGGTTGTTGCAGCGGACGAGCACTTGGCCGGCGGGCAGGTCGGCCGAGTCGAGGTGCTGGAGGACGCGGCCAATCTCGCCGGTGGACGTGTCGACGTCGTACTCGGTGCGGTGGCCGTCGAGGCGGATCGGGTTGGTGCAGCCGCCGAGCCCGGAGAGCTGCCGGAGGATACCGGGCAGGGTGCCGTGCGCGGCGAGCTTGGCCAGTTCCGGGAGCGGTGGCGGGGTGGGGCGGGTGAAGATGGCTTTTCTCCTTCTGGCTGTTCGGGTCGGGAGTGAGGGCCCGGGGCGGCCGGATGCTTGGCGGTGTCGTGGCCGCCCCGGGACCCAGTGATTGGGCTCAGCGGCGGTGGTGCTCGCGGAGCAGGGAGCGCAGGACGACGGCGGCGACGGCCACCGAGACGGCCGAGACGGCGACGGCGGCCAGGAGCGCGGTAAGGACCACACCGCCGGTGAGCACGGCCACGATCGCTCCGGTACTGATCGAGACGGGCGGCAGCGAGCGCCGTACGGGCGACGGATCGGCCGGGGTGTGGGTGTGCGCGGGCGGCGGGGTCGGGCTGTCGGGGTACTTGGGCAGGAGCACGGCGGATCTCTCCTTATCTACTCGTCTAGTCATGTAAGCCGTTTATGATGTCCACGCCCGAGCGCGTGCCGGACTCGATGGCGGGGGCGAGGAAGGTGTGCGAGAGCCAGAAGCCGAAGAGGGCGACAAGGACGACGACCCAAGTACGGACGCCGAGGAACTTGACCGCTCCCCAGGCGAAGAAGCCGAGGACGACGACGAGCGGGAGGCTTACGGTCACGGGTTACGGGTCCTTTCAGCGGATGGGGCAGCGGTGGGTACGGGCGGCCAGCTCAGCGGCGGCCCGGCTGTCGTAGTCGGCGGAGAAGTTGCAGCGTGGGGCTGTGCAGGCGGCGGTGTGCTTTTCGCGGCCGCGGTGGTCGTAGGCGGTGCCGACCCGCACCGGGCCGATGCGGGTGACGTTGCGGAAGCGGCGGTTGGCAGGCATCGGGCTTCCTTTCAGAGGTGGGCGGCGATGGCTTCGGCCATGGGCGCCGGGACGCCGAGGCGGGCACGGAGGGTCGGGGTGTCGATCGGGGCGCCGGTGCGGGTGTGGTGCTCGGCGGCGACCTTGCGGGCGTGGTCGATGAGGGCGGCCGGCACCGGGACAGGTGGGCGTTCCGGTGATGCCTCGATGGCGGGCGGCTCGGGGGCAGGCGGCTCGTGGATGGGTTCGGGGCCGTCCTCCTGGTCCTCGATGACCTCGGCGCCCGTGGCCGTCTTGGGTGCGGAGTGGGCGAGGAGGGTCCCGCCGAGGAAAGCCACAGCGGGCCAGCCCGCGACGAGGATGCGCAGCCAGGCCGGGACGTCGCCGAGGTCGAGCAGGCCGGCGGTGGCGACGTTCGCGCCGAGGGAGGCTGCGAGCGCGATGATGAACCAGCACCAGGCCGCTGCCTTGCCAGTACCGGAGCGCAGCCGACGCCAGGCGGCGACGAGCAGCAGGTCCACGGACACCGGGTAGGCCCAGGCTTTCCAGCCGTCCTGTCCGGCCGCCACGGCGACGTCATGGATGTGAGCGAAGGACAGCGCTGCGGCGATGAGCGCCTGCACGAGCACCGCGTCCACACGGGCCAGTTGGGCGCGCACGATGGCGACTCCTTCCGGGTTCGGGCATGGGAGGGGTAGGGGCGTGGCGCGAGGCAGTCACGCCGGCCAGTGGAGCTTTGCGGGGGCGGCTAGACGACGTCGGCCAGCGGCTCGACAGACCGCACGGCCACGTCGGGACGAAAGAGCTTCAGCGCGGGTACGTCGGGGACCAGGTGGGCCGTCTCCCGGCAGATGTCGGCGGCGTCGCCGAGCGAGAGGTAGGGGGTGCGGATGCGGGACCAGCCGCCGGACGTGTCCCCCGCAACGGCGAGGCCGGGGCGTTCGGGGGCGATGGCGCAGGCGGCGAGGACGGCTTCCGGGGCGATGTCGCCGAGGGCCATCTTGGCGGAGGCTTCGTCGTTGACGCGGTGGCAGACGCGGCCGGTCAACTGGGCCCGGAGCATGGTCGCGCCCTTGCCGAGTTCGGCGCCGAAGCGCTGCCCGCAGACTTCGAGGTAGATGCCGGCCGCGCGGCCGAGCTGGGCGAGGCGGATGAGCTGGGTGACCATCTCGTCGCGCCGTTCCTCGTCCTTGCGGGTGGCGGTGAGGAAGAGTTCGGCCACCTCGTCGACGAACAGGACGACGGGCACGGGCCGATCATGCTCGGGCAGTCCCCAGATGTCCGAGGTGATCTGCTCGTCAGGAGTGCTGGGGGCGATGCCCTGGCGGGCTTTGATCAGGTCGTATCGGTCCTCCATCTCCTTCACGAGGACCGGCAGCAGTTCCGCGGCTTCGTCCGGGTCGGTGGCGAGAGCGGACAGGCGCGGGGCGAAAGGCGCCAGCTCGACGCCGCGCTTGCAGTCGACGCCGACGAGGGCGACGTTCTGACGGGCGAGCCCGGAGACGAGGTGGCGCAGGTACATGGACTTGCCCGAGAGCGTTGCGCCCAGGGTGAGTTGGTGGGGCACGGTCCTGTAGTCGCGGATGAAGGGCATGGCGTCCTCCCGCAGCGCGACCGGCACCTTGAGGAACCCGGCGTCGACCTTGCGCGGCATCCGCACCTTGCGCAGGACATCGAAGCCGACCAGCCGCAGTTCCACGACCCCCGGCTTGACGGTGGTGACGTACACGGCGTGGACACCCCAGGCGTGCCGCAGCCGTTCGGCCGAGGCCGCGACGTCGGCAGGCTCCTGCCCCGGAGCGAGGCGAAGACGGAGCCGTAAGCCGGTCGTGGTAGGCCGGATGATGCCCCGCCGGGGCGGTACGGGCCGGACCTCCCGCCGGGTGGTGGCCTTGACGGCGAGGATCCGCAGCCGGGAGGGAGCCACGGTCAGGCCGCAGGCTTCCATGACCGAGGCGTACGAGCTGAGCAGCCTCAGGGTGGATATCGGACCGCCGACTGCCGACCAGTACACGGCCGGGTGATTGGCCCGGGCGTAGGCGGCCCCGCCGCCGAGCGCGGCGACAGGACCACCCACCTCCAGAAGCGTCGCGAGATCGGTCATCAGGCCGTGGCCCCCATGGCGGCCGGGAAGGCGGCCGGGGTGACAGCGGCGGCACGGTAGGCGATGCCGTGACGCTGCTGCCCGTTGAACACGGACTCCCACGGCCGGGCAATGAGCCCCGGGAGCGAGACCGGCGAGCCGAGGACCAGCCCCTCGGAGACGCCGCCCTCGGGAACGGTGACCTTGATCAGCGAGGACTCCCCGTCCTCGATGTAGACGACGCCGATGGTCATCAGCGCCTCACCGCTGACGGCGTCCTTGGCGATCTCGCCCGTCTGCCGGTCGCGGACCTTCGGTTCCGGGGCCTCCGTCAGCAGGATCGTGGCGGCGGAGGTCTCAACGCGGATGGTGCGCAAGGCACACTCCTGTCTACTCGTCTATACATGTAGCAACCTGCGAACCCGATCTCACGGGCTCGCGACGATCACCTTGCCACACAACTTGCCCACTCGTCTATACGAGTACGCCTGTTGGGGTGTACGAGTTCGGAGAAGCGTCCCCCGCGCACCACCGCCGATCACCCGCTCACGTGGCCGGGAGCTGGTATGACAGCACGTAGGCATCCGCCGCCATGACCGTGTCGCAGACCTCCACGGGCCGTCCCTCGGTGTCGAAGGCCGTCCGGATTAGGTGGATGACGGGCACGCCGGCCGCCAGGTGGAGTGTCTTGACCTCGGCGGGCGAGGGCATCCGGGCACGGATCTCCTCCTCGAAGTGGTCGAGGCGGTGCCCCAGCTCCTCGAGGCGGGCGTAGATACCGCCAGGACCGGGGTTCGGCTCGGCGATCTGCGTCCCGCGCGCGATGTCGAGGGGCAAGTAGGAGGTCGCGAACTCAACCGGCCGCCCATCGAGGAGGTACCGGCGCCGCCGTGCGAGCACCCGCCGCACGGACCCGAGCCGGGTGGAGACGTCCTGACTGGCCTTCTCTTCCTTCACCTCAAGGCTGTCGACCTGCGGGTGACTGCCGGCCGCGTCCGCCTCCACGATGAACGCGGACTTCCCCTGCTCACGGTGGCGCCGGGCGAAACGGTCGGAGGCGAGACGCCGCACAGGCGGACGCGGCCGGACGAAAACGCCCTTGCCGTGCTCGGCATGCACCAGGCCCTCGCCCTGGAGGACGGAAAAGGAGTTTCTGACCGTCATACGGGAGACCCCGTAGTGGTCCACCAGCTCGGCCTCCGAAGGGAGCTTTTCGCCCTCCCGGAATCGCCCACGGTCGATAGCTTCGCGCAACTGGTCGGCGATCTGCCGGAAGACCGCACGATCGCTCGTGGGGTCGAGATCACCGAGGAGGCCCGAAGGAAGAGGGCTCACGTGTGTACTCCTTTAGGTATCTAGACGAGTGGGCGAGTGTTGTTGCTACGGTGGAGAGCCTAGCCATCCGAGAGGGCCGAGGAACGTGAGCACAGACCGCCCGCACTCCGTGAGCGTGGCCGGAGTCGTCGTCGACGACCGGGGCCGGGCCCTCCTGATCCAGCGCCGCGACAACGGTCACTGGGAACCGCCGGGCGGAGTCCTCGAACGCGAGGAAACCATCCCCGAAGCCCTGCAACGCGAAGTCCTCGAAGAGACCGGCATCAAGATCGCACTTCCCGCGACCCTTACCGGCGTCTACAAGAACATGACGGGCCTGATCGTCTCGCTGGTCTTCCGCTGCGAGGCCGCCGACGGCGCGCCCACCACCGGCGACGAGACCCGCGCACTGCGCTGGGCCACCCGCGAAGAAGTCTCCGAACTCACCGACGAGGCGTACGCGATCCGCGTCATCGACGCGCTCGACGCGGCGTCTCCGCCGGCCATCCGCGCCCATGACGGCGTGAAACTCGTCTAACCCGAACCCGCTGCACACGGCGGCCTACCAGCATGAAGGAACTTGTATGCACGAGTATACGAGTACAGCTAGGGTCTGGGGACTGTCTTGCCCAGGTTTCCCGGAAGAGGTCAGCCGGGCCCGCCGCTGGACCCGAGACATCCTGTGCGGCTCCCCTTTAGCCGAAGACGCCGAACTGATCGTCAGCGAACTCAGCGCGAACGCGATCCTCCACACGGCCAGCGGCGGCGCACAGGGCGGCTTCCACCTGGCTCTTGCCGTCTCGGCGCAAGTGGTCGCGGTATCGGTGACGGACGACGGAGACACGGACACAGCCCCCAAGGTTGAGCAGCAGGACCAGAACGCCGAACACGGCCGCGGACTCGGCATGGTCACCGCACTCGCCCATCGCGTTGCCGTCCACGCCACCGACCACGGCCACACGGTCACTGCGGAGCTCTTCACGGACGCACGCCGAGGAGAGCACCCATGCTGAAGACGACGATTAAGTCCGGCTTCTGGTGCGAGTGCTGGACGCAGGACATGGCCGAGCAGCAGGCGCCGGCACTGGTCGGCTCCTACGACGCGTACTCGGCAGTCGAAGCGAACAAGTGGGTAGCGACGATCCTCCGCACTATCTCACCAGCGCTGGACACGGCCGCGTCACAGGAGGCATGGACACGGCTCCACGACCACCGCATCGACACGAGACGAGCCCTCCTGCATCGCGAGCACTTCACCGTGTCCATCACGCACGTCGATCTGCGCATCACATGGACTGTCCGACCAGCACTCTTCCTGCCCCTCGCACACCGACAGGGCGCGGAACCTCCCATGTGCGCATACGACTTCAAACCGCTCACACCCTGAGTGGCTGTCAAGCATCACCCGGGACCGGACAGCCCAAGACTCCCAACTGCGTTACAACTTTCTCTACGGGTTCAAGGCGGCTCGCTCCGCTCACCGCACGCGGCCCGGCCCCCGGCCGGGCCTGCGCTCCTGTCTCCGCCCCGCTCCAGCCCGGCCGGCGCCCGTGCCGCGCGCACAGCAATCAGCCGCCTGATGCCAGAGAAGGGGTACGTCGTGGCTGGGGCGGTCGGCTCCGCGGCTTTAGGCAGCCACTTTGGCGCGAGCCTCTAAGATCATGGCCCCAACGTCGTGCCTTACCGGGCAGGTCCACAGACTGCCCGACGCGCCGGAAGCTTACGGGGCCATGATCACTCGCGCCAAAGCAGCTCCAGCCCAAAGCCGCTACGCCGACCTTGGCGGCGCACAGTACTCACTCCCGCATTTCCGTTGATCAGAAATGGTCACGTAGACCCTTGTTTCCAGATGGTTTCGGTCTTTTCTGGTGTGTGGGAGGGTGCGGGAACCTCTCGGTTGGTGGTGGTCGTCTGCGTGGGTGCACCGTCTTGTGCGGACAGCAGTTTGTGCAGCAGGGAAAGGAGCGGGGCCGGGGATGGCTGAAGAGATCGGTATTGCGGAGGCTGTGGAGCATCTGCGGGCGGAATTGGTGGCCGCCGCGGCAGGCAACGACAGTGGTCCGCGGTTCGAGGTGGGGCCGGTAGAGCTGGAGTTCTCGGTGGAGATGCGCAAGGAGGGCAAGGGCAAGGCCGGATTGAAGGCGTGGGTGGTGTCGGCCGATGCGGAGGCGTCAGTATCGAAGGCTTCGGTGCACCGGATGAAGCTGGTGCTGACGCCGAAGGACACCACAACCGGCAGCGCGTATCACGTGAACACCGACCGACAGGATGAGACGGGCGAGGTGCTGGGGTCTCGGTTCGGCGAGTAACCGGGGCGGCATCCGCGCTGCGGGCGGCCCGCGCGTGGATCAATTGGTGGGGCCCAAGGACCGGCATCGGAGAGGTAGGGCGGGATGGACAGGGCACGGGTGGTGGTGGTGCGGTCCGGTGATGCCCGAGGGTCGGGGTATGTGCTGGGCGGCCGGCTGGTGCTGACGGCCGCGCACGTGCTCAAGGACCGCGGGCGGGTGTCGGTGCAACTGCCCAACCGTGCCGGGCGGGTGCCGTGCCAGGTGGTGTGGGAACGGCTGGAGGACGGCCCACGGGGATGGGATGCGGCGCTGCTGCTGGCTGGGGAAGATCTGTCGGACAGGCCTTTACCCAGCGTTCGGTGGGGGCGACTGGTGACCATGCAGGCCTGCCCCGCACAGTCTCTGGGCTATCCGGTCGTGGGGCAGGCCGGCGCCGCTGCGGTGTCGCTCGTGCAGGTTGACGGGCGAGTGCCGCCGGAAAGCGGCCGGGACAGGGACCGGTACGTCCTGGTCGGTGAGACGGGGGCCGAGCCACAGGAGGGCACCTTGCCATGGGGCGGGATGTCCGGGGCGGCGTTGTGGTGCGGCAGCGCATCGGGGATGGTGCCGCTGCTGACCGGGGTGGTGGCTGGTGATCCGCCCGGCTGGAGTCACACCCGGCTAGAAGCGGTGCCGGCCTATGTGCTGGCCTCGGATCCGATGGTGCGGGAGCTGGTCGAGGAGCACACCGGGCGGGCGATGCTGTTGGAGCCCGCGGACCTGCAACACCTCGCCGACCGCACCGCGATCCCCCGGCCACCACGCTCCCCGGCCGATCTGTTGCGCCCGGAGCAGGCAGTGGTGTCCTTCATGGGACGCGAAGACCTGCTCGATGACCTGACCTACTGGTGCCAGCCACCCCCGGGCCAGACGCAGCCCACCCTCCATGGGAGGCCAGCCGAGGTGTGGGGGTGGGAGCAGAGTGTGGTGCAGGCTCGACTGCTGACCGGGGCGGGCGGTGCGGGCAAGACCCGGCTCGCCGCCGAACTCGCCGCCCGGATGACGAGCCAGGGCTGGATCGCGATCCGCCTGACCACCGATACAGAAGTGCCTCTGCATTCCCTGTCCCAGGTGCGTCGGCCCCTGCTGGTTGTCGTCGACTACGCCGAGACCCGTATCCCACAACTCCATGCCCTGCTGGAAGCCGTCGATCATGACCAGGTCACAAGACCTGTACGGGTGCTGGCCCTGGCCCGCGCCGCGGGCGACTGGTGGACCCGGGCCACCGAACACTCCCATTGTCAGGCCCTAGCCACCGCCCCAGTCACACGGGTCCCGGCCCTGCACCACACCCCCCAGGGTCGCGCCACCGCCTATCGGCAAGCCCTTGGCGATTTCAGCATCCTGCTGCGCCGGCTCTTCCCCACCACCGACTGGGCGGCTTTCCTGCCTACCCTCACCACTGCGGCCGCGATGCCCGCACTATCAGGCGCCGAGTTCGACACGCCCTTGTCAGTGCAGATGGCCGCCCTCCTCGCCCTCCTCGACACCACCGGCATCCCGCAGGCCCTTGGCCGGGCCACCGCGTTGGAAGGCAGGCTGCTGGGACACGAACGCAAGTACTGGGACGAGACTGCCAACAGTCCTGAACGGGGTCTGACCGGGGAGCGCAGCGGGGCTGAGACCCGTGCTCTCGCCATTGCTCTAGCTTGCCTGGTCTCTGCGGCCGATCGCGATCATGCCCGAGCGCTCCTGGCCCAGCTCCCCGGCCTGGCCGACGACAGCGCTGGCGCTGTTCGCGGGGCGCTGGCCACCTGGCTCGCGGACCTTTACCCGGCCCCGGCAGTCTCCCTATGGGGCAGCCTCCAGCCCGATCGAATCGCCGAGTATCACATAGGCACCCAGCTCGGACGCGAACCTGGCCTGTTCACTCGCATCCTGACCACCCTCCCTGACGCATCTGCTGCGCAGGCCCTGACGGTCTTGGCCCGCGCTGCCCAGCACCCCCACCACCACAACGTGATCAGCAGCATCCTGTGCGATGCCGTCATCACGGCCCCGACCGTGCTGGGACCGGCCGCCCTGACCACAGCGACCCGCACACCCCACCCCGCCCCCCTGATCGCTGCCTTGACACGCCTGACCCGCACCACGCAGGACGTCATCGTGCTGTACCACCTCAGCGATCAGCTACCAGACTCCACCCTGGCCCTCAGTGAATGGGCCGCCGATCTCAGTACCGCCCTGGTGGAACACCACGACACGCACGATCCCGACTTGTTTTATCTCGCCGGCTCGCTGAACAACCAGTCCAACCGGCTGGCGGACCTGGGGCAGCAGGAGGAAGCCCTCACCGCCATCACCCGCGCCGTCGAGACCTACCAGACCCTGGCAAAGCAGCGACCCGACGCCTTCCTCCCCAACCTCGCCGCCTCGCTGAACAACCAGTCCAACCGGCTGGCGGACCTGGGGCAGCAGGAGGAAGCCCTCACCGCCATCACCCGCGCCGTCGAGATCGACGAAGCCCTGGCAGAGCAGCGACCCGACGCCTTCCTCCCCAACCTCGCCATGTCGCTGAACAACCAGTCCAACCGGCTGGCGGACCTGGGGCAGCAGGAGGAAGCCCTCACCGCCGCCACCCGCGCCGTCGAGACCTACCAGACCCTGGCAGAGCAGCGACCCGACGCCTTCCTCCCCAACCTCGCCATGTCGCTGAACAACCAGTCCAACTGTCTGGCAGGCCTGGGGCAGCAGGAGGAAGCCCTCACCGCCGCCACCCGCGCCGTCGAGACCTACCAGACCCTGGCAAAGCAGCGACCCGACGC